>CAZRRL010000033.1:1612-11535 GCA_964602555.1 uncultured Methanosarcinales archaeon
TTAAATCACTTTAGCATTTCTTAAAAATTCCAAATCATGGCTAAATAATTGCCTTATATCCTTAAGCCCTAGCTTGAACATTGCTATTCTATCAATTCCAATGCCCCATGCTAAAACTGAAATTTCTCTTCCAACCAAAGGCTTAACTAGCTCAGGTCTGAAAATTCCAGAGCCACCTAACTCAATCCAACCAAGCTCAGGATGTTTAGCATGCAGCTCAGCGCTAGGCTCTGTAAATGGAAAATAAGCAGGAGTGATTTTTATTTGATTAGTTTCTGCAAACTCTTCTGCAAACATCTTAAGCAAGCCCTTTAAATGTTGAAAATTAAGCCCTTCTTCTATAATAATTCCTTCTGTTTGGTAAAAATCTGCAAGGTGAGTAGCATCTATGACATCATATCTAAAACATCTTGCAATTGCAAAGTACTTACCTGGAATTTTAAGCTCTTTAGAGGCAAGCATTCTTGAGGAGCAAGCAGTGCCTTGAGTTCTTAGCATATTCCTATGTGTTCTTTTAACATCAAACTCATAGCGCCAACCTTTTGAACCTGTTGCAAATCCATTTTCATGCGCTTCCTTAACCTTTTTAACAAGCGATTCATCAAGTTTGCCATGTTTTGGCTCTTTAATGTAGTAAGCCTGATGAATGTCTCTTGCAGCATGAAACTGAGGCATAAACAATGCATCCATATCCCAAAAATCAGTCTCAACAATAGGCCCTGTCATCTCCTCAAAGCCAAGGGCAACAAATTTTTGCCTTACTTCATCAAGAAATCTTCTGTAATGCTGTTTTCTTCCAGCAAATATTTGTGGAACATTAATCTTAACATCAAACCTTCTGAATTTTTTGCCTTTCCATGCACTAGATTTTATCAATGCAGTAGTAACCTTCTCGATCAAATCTTCTTCAATGCGTTCTTTTGTTAGCTTTTTCCCAATTTCTGTAAGCTCAACATTTATTACCTTTGCTAACTCAACTTTAATTATTTTTTTTCTTTTCCTTAAATTTTCAAGCACAAATTTTTCTTCTTCATTTAACGAGCTAAGCTCTCTTGGGAAGTTTTCTTTTAGAAATTGCCCTTCTAAAAAACCGTGCTTCAGCAAATGCTTTCCATGGTCTGTGATTGAAACAACAATTTCTTTGTCTTTTGTGATTTCAATCGCAGCTTTTGACTTTAAAGTGCCTAATGATATTGTGATTTCTTCATTGCTTAACCCAGTTTTTTTTGCAATTTCTGAAATTGTTATCGGCTTATCTATAGCTTCAAGAAACTTTCTTTCTGGCAAACCATATTTTAAATATTTATTACCATTTTCATCAAGGTAAATAAGTTCTTTTTGCTCTTCTTTTGTTTTTATTACATTTTTATTCTGCAACCATTGCAATGCCCGCATCACCTCTACATCTTTAAGCCCAGTTACCTTTACTATATCATTAAAAGAGCTAAAATTATCTAAAACTTTCACAACCTTTCTTTCTACTGGGTTTAGACTTTCTGCAAGTTTTTTTATGTCCATAGCATCAATATTTTCTCGGATAGCTTCCAAGCACAGTCACAAAGGCATCTTCTTCTAATTTTTTAAGAGCGTCTGCAACATGCTTTTCTGTTTTATGGCCTTGAAAATCAATATAAAAAATGTAATCACCAAGTTTGCCTTTTGACGGCCTTGATTCAATCTTTGTTAAATTAATTTTTCTTTTTGCAAATTGGCCAAGCATTTCATAAAGCAATCCAGGCCTGTCTATTTGAGGATATACTGCAATGCTAGTCCTGTCATAACCTGTTTTCTTACCGTCACTTTTTGCTATCGCAAAAAATCTTGTAACATTAAACCTATTGTCTTGCACATCCTTTTTAAGAATTTTTAGTTTGTAAATTTCAGCAGCAATTTTAGGAATTATAGAAGCTTTTAATTTATCTTTCATCTGTGCAATTATTTCAGCTGATTTACCATTGCTAGTTGTATAAATTATTTCTACTTTTGGAAAATTTTTTTTAATAAAAAGCTCGCATTGCTCATAAGTCTGCGGATGTAAATAAAGCACTTTTATATCATTAATTTTTCCGAAACCAACTAGATTGTGATTTATTGGCAATATTTCCTCATCTCTAATCTTAAGGTCAAAGCTCATTAAATAATCTAAAGTCTGTCCAACAGTTCCTGCAATAGAGTTTTCTATTGGCACAACTCCTAAAGTTGCTTTATTTTTAGCAACTGCCTCAAAAACATCCCTTAGTGTATTTGTGAATATAATTGTTACCTTACTATTGTATCTAAGCACAGCTTCGTGGCTGAAAGTGCCTTCTGGACCTAAAGTTGCTATTTTCATTTCTCTATTTTCACCATTTGCTCTATCAAATAATCGCTTAGTTCTTCAGCTTCTTTGTTGAAGCTGCCAAAGAATTCAGTGCATACATTGAAATATTTCAAAAATTCTTTTGTATTTTTTGTTTCAATTATTTTTTGTAGCTTTTTTGCCGACTTGGCATAAGCAGCTAATGCTTTTCTATTCTTCGGATTCATTATTTCTATATTTGCGTACAAACTTGGATTTTGATTAAGAATCCTGCCAATCATAGCCATTCTTAATTTGTATATTGGGCTTGTGTACCCAAGACTTTCTTTGACACTTATTCCTAAATTTTTCATTGCATATGCAACAGCTAATGTGCTGAAATGATTTAAGCCTTGGATTATTGACATCATTATATCATGCTTATCAGCTGTAGTTATTTTTATTTTTGCTTTGTTTTTTCCAAAAATATTAACAAGCCATTTAAGCCATTTTTTTGTTCTTGCCGGGCACAATACAATTATTTGTTTTTGTAAAGAACTAACAGTAGGTCCAAACATTGGGTGCATTCCAATAACTTCGCTTTTAGAGTAGCGAAGCATTGCCTCAACTGGTTCCTTTTTTATGGATGTTGTGTCAATCAATAAAGAATTTTTATTGATAAAAGGTGCAATTTTTTTAATAACGTCTACAGTAACATCTATTGGCACAGAAATCAAAACAACATCGCTTTGCTTTGCGCAATCCATGGGCTTTAGATTAGTTCTTCTAGATGAAATCAAAACCTTACAATTATTATTTTCAAAAAATTTCTTAAAGAGCTGGCCCATTTGTCCAGTGCCACCAATTATTCCAACAATTACCTTTCTCATAAAGAACTCATCTCAGCAAAGTATCAGGATTTATTTTTCCAGCCATCAACATATGATCTGCAATGACAATAGCCGTCATTGCCTCAGCTATAGGTGGAAACCTCACAATTGTTGCAGGGTCATGTCTGCCTTCAACCGAGATTATTTCTTGCTTCATTGTCTTGTAGTTGATTGTTTTTTGTTTTTTTAAAATGCTAGAGGCTGGTTTTACAACAGCTCGCATAACTATTGGCATGCCTGTTGAGATTCCTCCAAGAATGCCACCATGATGGTTTGTTTTTGTAACAATCTTCTTATTTTTAACAATAAATTCATCATTTGCAAAACTACCTTTCATACTTGCCAATTCAAAGCCGCTGCCAAATTCAATTCCTTTCACTGCATTAATCCCAAGAATTGCTGAGCCGAGGTCTGCTTCGAGCTTATTGTAGATTGGTTGGCCTAAGCCAGCCGGTATACTTAAAGCCACAATTTCACAAATTCCACCTACAGAGTCGCCTTCATTTTTTGCTTTCAAAATTACTTGCTCCATTTTTTTAGCAGCACTTTTGTCAGGGCATCTTACGTTATTTTTGTAAATTTCTGCATAATTAATTTTATTGGCTTTTATCCCTGCAATTTCGTTGACGTATGCTATAACGCTGATACCATATATTGCAAGAAGCTTTTTTGCAATTGCGCCTGCTGCAACTCTAGAAGCTGTTTCTCGAGCAGAGCTTCTTCCACCTCCTCTATAGTCTCTAAACTTGTATTTTATTTGATAGGTAAAATCAGCATGCCCAGGCCTTAGCAAATATTTTATTTTTTCATATTTTGATGAATCAACATCCTCATTGTAGATAATCATTGAAATTGGCATTCCAGTTGTTTTGCTCTCAAATACACCAGAAAGTATCTCAACCTTGTCAGTTTCTTTTCTAGGGCTCATCACTTCACTTTGACCAGGAGCTCTTTTGTCAAGCTCTTCTTGTATGTCTTCTTCACTAATGCTTAATCCTGCTGGACAACCATCTAAAACAACACCAATAGCTTTGCCATGACTTTCTCCCCAAGTTGTTATTTTGAACAAGTTACCAAATGTGTTTGACATGCTATTGCAACTCCATCTGCACGTAATGCGTTATTAAGTCGCAAACTTCTTCTGGAGACAGATTTGATGTGTCTATTGCGTAATCAGCTGCTTTTTTGTAACGTTGCTCACGCTCTTGCATAACATCTTTTACCTCATCAATGTAATTTTTCTTTGTTAAAGAAGGCCTTTTGCTTTTTTTAAGCCTATCAGTTATCGATTTTACATCAGCATTGAGCAATATAATTAATGACGTTTTTTTTAAATTTATGATGTTTTCATTTCTCATTACAATGCCTCCGCCAGTATCAAAAATACACTCGTCAAAATCGCTTATTTTTTCTATGACCTCAGATTCTACTTCTCTAAATCTATCCCAGCCATACTTCTTAACAAATTTTGCAATCGTCGTCTTTGTCTTTTTTTCTATTTCTTCGTCTGTAGAGATAAATTTTTTGTTCAACCTTTTTGCTAATAATTTAGCTACAGTTGTTTTTCCTGTACCTCTAAACCCTATCAATGCTATATTCATTTTTTATACAACTCATTGAATTTTTTCCAAAAACCTGGAAATGATTTCGCTACACAACCTGGATTTTTTATATTGATCCCATTAATTGCTAAGCCAGCTATTGCAAAACTCATTGCCATTCTATGGTCATTGTAAGTTTCAATAATTGCTTTTCTAAGTCTTTTTCTTTTTATTTCCAAGCCATCATCCAATTCTTTTACATCAGCGCCTATTTTTCTTAACTCATTTGCTAGAGCTTTTAACCTATCTGATTCCTTAAATCTTAAATTTGAAACATTTCTTATTTTTGTTACTGAATCCGCAAACAAGCTTGTTACAGCAAGAGTTGGCACAATATCTGGTGTTTCATTCATGTCAACATCAATGCTTTTTAGACTACGACCTTCTACTTGAACAGAGTCTTTACCATTTTTGATACTACACCCCATTTTTCTAAGCAAATCAACAAACTTTATATCACCTTGTTTTGAGTTTGGATTTATATTATTTACCATTATTTTGCCTTTTGCAACAGCTGCTGCTGCAAAGAAATAACTTGCATTTGAGGCATCACCTTCAATTTTGTAATTTATTGCTTTGTATTTTTGATTGTGTTTTATTATAAATTTTTTATAATTGATGTTCTTTACCTTGACTCTAAACTTCTTCATTACATCTATTGTAATATCAACATAGGGCTTTGATGTTAAATTGCCTACAATATTTATTGTTGTGCTATTTTTTGCATATGAAGCACACATAAGCAATGAAGAAAGATACTGGCTGCTTACATTACCTCTTAGCTTTGCATTACCACCATTTAATGAGCCCCCATAAATTTTTACAGGTGGAAACCCTTCATTACTTTCACTTGTTATGCCTAATTGTCTCAAAGCCTCAAGCAAATCTTTAATAGGCCTTTGCTGCATTCTTGCATTGCCTGTTATTATTGTTATACCTTTTGAAAGAGCTGCCAAAGAAGTAATAAATCGCATTGTAGTGCCTGCATTTCCAACAAAAATTTTTTTAGCTGGATTTAAATTTCCATTAGTACCATAAACAATAAAATCTTTATCTTTTATTTTAATTTCTGCTCCAAATTTTTTTAATGCAGAAATCATAAGCATAGTATCTTCGCTAAATAAAGGATTTTTTATTATCGACTTTCCATTAGCAAGAGAAGCAACTATTAAAGCCCTTTGAGTATAACTCTTTGAAGGCGGAGCCTCAATAATTGCATTAACATATTTTTTTATTTTAATAGTTATCATTTTTTAAGTGGCTTAATATTCTACTTCTGATTAATTTCTCTGGTGCATTTTTATTGGTCCATAATTTAAATTGCAGAATAGACCCATTAATCAACATTTCAATTCCTGGAATTATGACACAATTTTTTCTTTCAGCTTCTTTAAGCAGTTTAGTTTTATAGGGGTTGAATACAATGTCAAAGACAACAGAATTTTTTTTAATAAGGTCTGATGTAATTATGGAATTATTGATATTAGGATACATACCAACAGAAGTTGTATTAATTAAAACATCATAATCCATATTTTTTAAATCATTTAACAACCCATAGTTGCAATTAAAATAATCTGCAACATCTTTTGCATTATCTAATGTTCTATTCAATATAGTTATATTTGCACATTCTTCTTTTAGTCCATAAGTTATAGCTCTTGCTGAGCCACCAGCACCAAGAACAACAATATTCTTGCCATTTAATTTTATTTTTTCTTTTAATGCAATAATTGCTCCATCGCAATCAGTATTATAGCCAATTAATTTTTTGTTTATGACAACAATTGTATTGACTGCACCAATTGCTTTTGCTTTTTTATCTATTGAATCAAGATACTGCATTACCTCAATTTTGTGAGGGATGGTAACACTAAATCCACTTATGTTTAATTTTCTAAAATACTCTATAAATTCTTTTAGCTTATCAATTCTGAATTTTAAATAAACTGCATTTATGTTCAATTTCTCAAACGCTGCATTGTGTATAATATGCGACCAAGAATGCTCAACTGGATTTCCAATTAATCCAAAAATCTTTGTATTTCCATTTAATTTTTTAATTCTATAAATATTATTCATCTCATTTAAAGTTAATTGACCACTAGCAGATTCTTTTCCTCTTTCAATCGACGCATAAGTTATTTGAGAACCTAGGATAATGCTAAGTACTCTGCTAAATTCTCCATAACTATCCATACAAAAAGTAGTTATCTTCTTTTTTTCTTTATTTGCATTTTTTATTAAGTTAAAAATTTTAAAGTTATCTGTTACAGAATTTGCATTTGTTGCAATCTTAATAATATCAGGATTTAATTTTTTAATATTGTTATATATATTTTTGAGATTATTGAGGGTTTCTTTAAAATTATGGTATGAAATTATGACTCTTGTATTTTTTTTATTGTAAATTAAATCTTTTATTGAATTTTTATTGGAAGAATACTCTATGTCAACATAATCTGCAAATTCTATACTTTTTTTTAAAATTTTAATTCTTTCTTTTTCACCATAACTAAAATATCCACCCTCATCTTTTTTTCTATTAGTGATAATAACTGGTTTTTTGCATTTTTTAATTATTTTTTTTAATTTTTTATCATCCAGATTTTTAATGTAGTCCAATCTTAATTCTATTAAATCGGCATCTTTAGCTTTGTCAATGTCATTTAAGGCTTGCTCGTGGTTTTTTGCAGTTATAACTGCTGCTATCATCTTAATCTTCCTCAAGAATTTGTTTTATTTCCTCTAATGTAACTTTGTCAGAAACAAGGGCATCTCCAATAGAATTTAGCAAAATAAAATTTATTTTATCATTTATTATTTTTTTGTCATATTGTACATGCTCTAATATTTTTTTTGGCTTTAGCTTGTGATGGCTTAGCCTATGTGACAATCCAATATATTGCAATAAATTATTTTGCCTTATAACAGAGCCTTCGTGCAAAAAGCCAAGCTTTGCAGATAGCTTTGCAGCATAACTCATGCCAATCGCAATTGCATTGCCATGGCTTATTTTATAGTTTAAAGCAGCTTCTATTGCATGTCCTATTGTATGCCCATAATTAAGAATTCTTCTTATTCCTTTTTCTTTTTCATCTTGCATTACAATTGATGCTTTTATTTCGCAGCTTTTTTTTATTGCATACTTTAATGTTGCTAAATCATAGCTTAATATTTTGTCTATATTTTTTTCCAAAAAATGAAATAAGTCTTTGTCTTTTATCAGAGCATGCTTTATTATCTCAGCTAATCCATTTGCCAATTCATTTTTTGGCAATGTCTTTAAGAAATTCAAGTCTATAATTACTTTTTTTGGCTGGTAAAAAGCACCTATAACATTTTTTGATTGTCTTGTATCAACGCCTACTTTGCCGCCAATTGAGCTATCAACCATTGCAAGCAAAGTTGTTGGCACTTGTATGTAAGGAATGCCTCTCATGTAGGTTGCAGCAACAAATCCTGCTAAATCGCCAACAACACCACCGCCTAAAGCAATAATGCAAGTATCTCTGCCTAGAGCAAGTTTAAGCATTTCATCTTCTATCTTTTCCTTTGTTTTTCTATTCTTGCTTTTCTCTCCAGCTTGAAAAGTAGTCAAATGAGCATGAATGTTTTTGCTTTGCAAATTTTTAAGCAATTTTTTACCATAAATTTTTCCAATAACAGAGTCGCTAATTATTGCATAAGCATTTGCTAGTGGACTCTTTTTCAACTCTTCGGCTAAACTATCAAATAAACCATTGTCTATCAAAATATCATAAGAATTATCTACATAATCTTTTAAATCAATATGGCAAATCTCCATTTTAGCTTATATTTTTCTTCCTACTGCATTTGCTATTAACTTAAGCTCATACATCAGCTTTTCAAATCTCTTAGTGCTTATAGTTTGATCAGCGTCGCTTACAGATTTTTCTGGATTTGGGTGTACTTCTATCAATAAACCATCAGCGCCTGCTGCAATTGCTGCTTTGCTCATAGGACTTACTAAAGTGTATTTTCCAGTTCCATGGCTTGGATCAACAACAACAGGCAAATGTGTAAGCTCTTTTATAGCAGGTACTGCATTGAGATCAAGAGTATTTCTTGTATAGTTTTCAAAAGTCCTTATGCCACGCTCGCATAAAATAACATTATGGTTGCCTTCTGACATTATGTGTTCTGCGCTCATAAGCCATTCATTTATTGTTGCTGACATGCCTCTCTTCAACAGCACAGGATGTTTGCTTTTTCCAACCTCCTTTAATAGATCATAATTTTGCATGTTTCTTGCTCCTATCTGAAGAATGTCAGAGTACTTGCAAACTAAAGGGACATTTCGAGTGTCCATTACTTCTGTGATTATGGGCATTCCGGTCTCTTCCTTGGCATATTTTAATAATTTTAACCCTTCTTCACCCAATCCTTGAAATGAGTAAGGAGATGTTCTTGGTTTGAAAGCGCCTCCTCTTAATATTTTTGCCCCTGATTTTTTAATTGAATGAGATGTTTCAATTATTTGCTCTTTGCTTTCAACAGAGCATGGGCCAGCCATGACAATCACTTCGTTACTTCCTATTTTCACTCCATCAACTGTTATGACTGTATTTTCTGGCTTGAAGTCCCTGCTTGCAAGCTTGTAAGGAGCCAGAACCGGCATCAATTTTTCTACACCCTCAATAGCCCTTATTTGCGATTCAGGAACTTTTCTTTCATCGCCTATAATGCCGATTATTGTTACAATCTCGCCTTTGGATATATGTGCTTTCAGCCCACTTTCCTTTATTTTTTCAATAACTTTCTCTATCTGATGCTCTGTTGCATTCTTTTTCATTACAACAATCATTTTCTCACCTTCGCTTAATTTTTGTTTTAGATTATAGTTTAATCATGTTTAGAACAATGAGATTAGCTTACTTAGATTTATAAAGCTAATCAAAATCTAAAGTAAAAAAAGAAGTACTTAAAGCTAGAAAACAATCTGTAGAAAGCAAATCCAATCTGTGCCATTAAATTTTCTATTTTCTTCACTCTGAATACACTATGCTTGGGAAGTTAAAGTTATATTTAAATGTTGCGAGAAAATAGGTGATACTCATAGCTTATTATATTTACTTAACTCAAATGTATCTCAACAATATCTTCATCTTCTAAAACATAATCAAGCTTTCT
>CAZRRL010000034.1:0-11287 GCA_964602555.1 uncultured Methanosarcinales archaeon
TTTCCAACTTTTACTTTGCGTGATTTTCTTCTTTCAAACATTTTATTAAATTTTTATTTGAGATAATTTAATTCTTAAATCCGTCGCCTTTGCGGCTACAATATTTTGTGCTCGGCAAAAATCTTTTTGTCACTGATTTTTACCTCACCTACATATTCATTAAAACATTACAAGCGGTTTACTTTCTTCACCTTTCTTTGAAAAAGTCGCTCTCGTTTATTTTTATATATCTTAATTATTATTGTCTTATAATCAAACCAGATAAGCCTCACACTTGTAACACCAAATAAAATCATAATTTGTGTGGATAGTTTTTATTATTGGATGTCCTGTTTTTTTGAAATGTTCCGTGTCATGCGCATTGTGGGATTCGCAGCAAAACACCTTGCCGCATGAAGTGCAAATCCTCAAATGCTCCTTGTCCTTGCAGACTTTACATTCTTTCTTGCTTGATTTAGTAATTTTAATTTCTTTGGCGTGAGGGCATTCTTCTTTTCTGATTTTTGGAGTTAATACATGCGGCATTTTTATTTTGTTCTGATACGTTATGTTATTTTTAATTTTTTTATTTCCTCCCTAATCCAATAAACGTTTTTGCCATTAAAATTTTGTCAACAAATAAAATTAAATCAAAATTATTTTTTACTTAACATATTAATTATTGCATTTTTTATGCTTTCTTTATCAACGCCAGCTATTTTTTTCTGTATATCTGGCTTGCCATGCTCTATAAATTCGTCAGGGATTCCAATTCTTTTTACATTTGCTTTTATTCCCTTATTTTGCAACAATTCTAAAATAGCTGAGCCAAAGCCACCATTAAGTGTTGCCTCCTCTAACGTAATAATATTTTTTATTTTTTTTGCATACTTTAGAATTAGCTCTTCATCTAGTGGCTTGACAAATCTTGCATTAATTATGGTTGGATTGCATTTGTGTTCTTCAACAGCGCTAATTGCATCGTACAAAATCGGGCCTACACCTAAGATTAATAAGTCGTTGCCTTTCCTTAAAATTTCTCCTTTTCCAACCTCTAATTTTCTAAATTCTGAATCAAGACCAACGCCAATGCCATTCCCTCTTGGATATCTTAAGCATGAAGGTCCATTAATGAAAGTCGCTGTGTAAAGCATATGCTGCAATTCATTCTCATCCTTTGGAACCATTATTGTAATATTAGGTATTGCTCTGAAATAAGCAATGTCAAATGGACCATTATGAGTTGGACCATCATCACCAACTAAGCCTGCCCTGTCCAAAGCAAATATAACCCCAAGATTTTGCAAGCAAACGTCATGTATAATTTGATCATAAGCGCGCTGCAAAAATGTAGAGTAAATTGCACATACTGGCTTCATGCCTGCAATTGCTAAGCCACCAGCAAATGTAACTGCATGTTGTTCAGCAATGCCAACATCTATTGTCCTGTCGGGAAAATGCTTCTCAAACTTGCTTAAGCCAGTGCCTGATTTCATTGCAGCTGTTATTGCAACTACTCTTTTGTCCTCTTCTGCAATTCTTATTAATGCATTGGCAAAAGCATCTGTGTAAGTGAGCTTAGTCGCTGTGACATATTTTTGTCCATTTACCGGATCAAAAGGAGACATTCCATGAAATTTGTCAATGTCTTTTTCTGCAAACAAATAACCTTTGCCCTTTTCAGTTTTTACATGCAACAAAATAGGTCCTTTCAAATCCTTGATGTTTTGCAAAGCTGGGATTAGCTCATCAAAATCGTGTCCGTCAATAGGTCCAAAATATTGAAAGCCAAGGCTTTCAAAGAAAATGCCTTCCGTAGCTATTGTCCTCAACATTTCCTGAGCTTTAAACACTTTGTCAATTCCTTCTTGCCCGATGCCTGGAATCTTCTCCAGCAAATTTCTGGTCTTCTTTCTCAATTCAAAGTAAGCTGGACTTAAAACTATCTTGTTTAAATAATTGGCAATTGCGCCAACGTTTGGAGAAATGCTCATTCTGTTGTCGTTTAAGATGACAAGCATATCTGTTTTAGAAGCACCTAGGTTGTTTAAACCTTCAAAAGCTAAGCCAGCAGTTATTGCACCATCTCCAACTATTGCAACAACTTTATATTTTTCACCTTTGAAATCGCGTGCTTTTGCTATGCCTAGCGCAGCTGATATCGCTGTTGATGCATGACCAGCTCCAAATACATCATACTCTGATTCAAAAATATTGCAAAAGCCACAAATGCCTTTGTACTGCCTTAAGGTATGAAAGCTGTCTCTTCTGCCTGTTATAAGCTTATGCGGATAACTCTGATGGCCCGTATCAATAATAATTTTATCATAAGGTGCATTGTATACATAATGTGCTGCAAGCGTCAACTCAACTGCACCAAAAGGACCACCTAAATGACCACCATTTTTCGAAACAACTTCTAAAATCTTGTTCCTTATTTCTTGAGCAAGAATTTTAAGTTGTGCTTTATTCAGCCGCTTAAGCTCTTTAGGCGAATTGATTTTGTCCAGAATATTTGTTTTTTTAGTATTATCTTGGTAAGATTGATGCTGTTCCATTAAGCACCCCCTTTTTTATTGAAGTTTTTTAAGATTTATAAAACTTTTGAATATTAACAATAGTTAAGAATTTAGCTTTAAACAGTAATATATATAAATTTAACCTAATATATGGCAATGAGTAACTTTAACGATTGGTGGTTTAAATGAAAAATGCAATAGACTGGTTTGAGCTACCTGCAGCAGACTTTGACAGGGCAGTGAAGTTCTACAGCGCAATTTATGGGTTTAAGATGCAGCTGATGGATTTGGGACAATTGAAAATGGCTTTATTCCCTGTAGAGAAAGGCGGCATGGGCGGCTCTGTTGTTTATCACCCAACTTATACACCAAGCAAGAAAGGAACTTTGGTTTACCTGAATGCAGACCCTGATTTGGATAAAGTCTTGTCAAAGGTAGAGAAAGCTGGAGGCAAAATCATACAAAAGAAAAAACTGATTGCGCCAGATATTGGTTATATGGCATTGTTCATAGATACAGAAGGCAACAGAGTTGCTTTGCATTCGATGAAATAATTTTATGAGAAAAATAAAACTTTTTATAGCTTCCAGCCTTGATGAGTTCATTGCAAGAGAAGATGGTGGAATAGACTGGTTGTTTACTGGTGATTATGGATATGCTAAATTCTACAATTCAATAGACACAATTTTAATGGGAAGGAAAACTTATGAGTTAGGTTTGAAGTTAGGCGAGTGTTACAAAGGCAAAAGAGCAATTGTATTTACAAAACAAAAAAATTTGAAGAAACTTGAAAATGTTGAGTTCGTTTCTAATGTAGTGGATTTTACAAAGAAATTAAAAAACTCAAAAGGAAAAGATATTTGGCTTGTTGGAGGAGGTAAAATAGTTTCTTTATTTTTAAACAACAATTTAATTGATGAAATCATTTTGTTTTTACATCCAATAATCCTTGGCAAAGGCATTCCTTTGTTTAAGAGTATAAAGAAGCAAGTTAAATTAAAAATGGTAGAAACTTTTGCATATGCTGATGGGTTGGTGAAGTTGTATTATAGGGTTTCGAAGTGATGATTACCAGTACAACAAAGTTTTTATACTTCAGAAACACTCCATAGACGTGGTGATATTTATGGAAAAGAAACCACTTGTAAATGTTCTGCGAATAGTGGAAATTGACAGAGAAATAAGTAGATTGCATATGGATATTATGAGATTGGAAAGAGAAAGAGCAAGATTGGATAAAACAATTTTAAATGAATTGTACGAAGAAGAGCAGACTATTTGAGCAGACATCAATTAACTAAATTTAGATATAGTCTTGATTTTTTTATTACTTTGAGTTTTGTAATGCCTGTTTCCATAATGACAACTGGTTTCTTTATAATTTTGTAAAACTATACTCACGGACAAAAATAATCATACAATAGTTGTCCGTTCGTAATATGTCGAAAATTCTGCATAGAATTTTCGAACATTCGCAAATCTTTGATTTGCTCTATGTCGGAAATTGCAAAAATGTATAATAAATTGTTACAATTTCCGAGCACTCGAAAACCGTAAGGTTTTCTTTGAGTAAAGGACATATTTATGTCTAAATCCTAAAAAATCTTATAGATTTTTGGGAACTTAAAAATCATTGATTTTTAAGTAATTTGTGTCCTTTACTATAATTGTTTTGTGCAAAGTCATTTTTTCCGTTAGATTTTTAAATCCAGATGTACTTCCACCATATATACCCGTTGTACTACTTCGGTAGGAGGGCATATGGACAAAGAACAAGTACAAGCTGCATTAGCAAAAGCAAAGGATATTTCTACTAAGAGAAATTTCAAGCAAAGCTTTGACTTAATTATAAATCTAAAAGGCATTGACTTGAAAAAACAAGAGCATCAAATTGATGCATTTATCACTTTACCACATTCAAGAGGAAAGAAAGTTAGGGTATGCGCTTTAGTTGGCCCTGAGCTTGAAGAGCAAGCTAAAAGCATTTATGATTCTGTAGTATTGTCAGATAATTTTGATAGGTACAAAGACAAGAGAGAAGTAAAAAAGGTTGCAAACAATTTTGATTTCTTTATTGCTCAAGCCAACATAATGCCAAAAGTAGCTACGATTTTTGGTAAAGTTTTTGGACCAAGGGGTAAAATGCCAAACCCTAAAGCTGGCTGTATTGTTGCGCCTAATGCAAATCTTAAGCCTCTATACGATAAATTGCAACATACTACTAGAGTAGCAACAAAAAACTCGCCATTAATTCAATGTTCTATAGGAACAGAGGATATAAGTAATGATCACATAGCTGAGAATGCGTTGACTGTTTATAACTCATTACTACAGCTATTGCCTAATGAAAAACACAATATTAAAGACATTTGTGTAAAACTAACAATGGGTAAGCCTGTTAAAATAGGAGAAAAAATAGAAATAGTGAAAGAAACAAAATAAAATGGGACAAATGCCAATGAGCGAGTTGGATTCAAACGTACCAGCTCATATTGCAGAATATAAGAAGGAAATTGTAAGTGGTTTAGTAGATATGATTAGTGAGTACCCTATAATTGGTGTTGTTAATATGCAAAACTTACCAGCTCCACAATTGCAGTCTATGAGAGCCCAGTTAAGAGGTAAATTTTTCATTACAATGACAAAGAGAAGGCTAATTAAAATTGCCTTTGAGCACTCTAAACAAGCAAAAAAAGGTGTTGAAAAGCTTGAACAATATCTAGATGGTGAGCCTGCCTTGATATTCACAAAAGAAAATCCTTTCAGATTAAGCAAGACTTTGCATAAAAACAAAACACCGGCTCCTGCAAAGCCTGGTCAAATAGCGCCTAGAGATGTTGTTGTCAATAAAGGTGCAACATCATTTGCTCCAGGTCCAATTATAGGTGAGTTAGCTCTTGCAGGAATCAAAGCTGGTGTTGAAGGCGGTAAAGTAGCTATAAAAGAAGATACTGTTGTGGTAAAGTCAGGAGAAAAAATAAAGCCGAAAGTAGCAGAAATTTTAACTAGGCTTGGCATTCAACCTATGGAGGTTGGCTTAGATTTAGTGGCTGTTTTTGAAAATGGACTTATATACACAAAAGATGTGCTGTCAATTGATGAAAGTGAATACAAGAAAAGATTGGGAAATGCCTCAAGATGGGCATTTAATCTTGCAAACTATGTTGCTTATCCAACAAAAGAAACTATTAAGCTGTTAATTGGCAAAGCTTATAATGGTGCTAAAGCGCTTGGAATTGCACAAAATATTTTTGATAAAGAAATTATAGATTTGTTATTAGGCAAGGCTGAGCAACAAATGTTAAGTTTAACAACAACAGCAAATATACAAATTTTAAAAAAAGAGGATAATAAAGAACAAATTGAAACAAAATCTCAAGAAGAAATAAAACAAAAAACAGAATCAAGTGAAATAAGAGCTCCAACAAGAGAGGAATTAGAAGCAAACATCAAGATGAGGGAAAAACAGAGGGAAGTAAAAGAAGTCGAGAAAATCTATCATGATATCCATAAAAAAGCAATAGAAGAACAAGATAAAAAATAATATATGTAGAACAATGATAAAAACACATTAAACGATTAATATTAACAAAAAATCAATTTTGATTGTTTGTCAAAAACCGCTGGTCATAGACCGGTGGCATGAAGCTTTCGCTTCATAATTATGTTTATAGACTAGTGGTTTTTGAGCACAGTCGGAATTCCAGTAATATATGAGTGGTTTGGTTTATCAAACCACCAATCATTTAGATTGGTGGAATTCCGATGTTTAAAAAAGTTAATGGCGGAATAAATTATTGCGCTGTAAAAGAAAACGACACATAATCAAAATACATAAAATTTACATTAAATAAAATATAAATAAAAGGTAAATTAAAAATAAAATTAATGGAGGAATAAAAATGGAATATATATACGCAGCTATGTTGCTTCACAAAGCAGGGCAGAAAATAGACGAAGCATCTGTAAAGAAAGTGCTTGAAGCAGCTCATGTTAAGGTTGACGAAGCAAGAGCAAAGGCACTTGTTGCAGCTTTGGAAGGAGTCAACATAGATGAGGCAATTGAGAAATCAGCTATGCCAGTTGTTGTAGCAGCACCTGTAGCTGAATCAAAAGCTGAAGCTAAAGTAGATGAAAAGAAAAAAGCAGCTGAAGAGAAGAAAAGTGAGGAGGCTGCGGCAGCAGGTTTAGGGGCATTATTTGGCTAAGCATGCTGAAGTTAATTGCTTATGACACAGCTAAGCCAAAAAGAACTAGTTGAAAATCTTAATAAGCATAAAGTAGAGGTATCTAAATTAAAAAATACACTTAATGGCTTAGATAACGAAAAAGAAGCTTGGTTTAAAAAAAGGGACGACTACTCAAAAAAAATAAAAGAGGCTATACAAAAAATTAGGGAAAAGAAAGCAAGCAGAGATTCTTTAACCCAAGAAGTTAAGAAGTTGAAGCTAAAAAGAGATGACACAAATAAGGAAATAAAGAACAAAATAGAAGAGCTAAAAAATTTAAGGCAAGAAAAAAAAGTAATGTCAAAATCTTTGGATGTTAAGCAACCTCCTTCTAAAATAAAGCAAAACATTGAAGCATTAGAATTTAAGTTAGAAACTGAAGCAATGCCATTTAATAAAGAACAAGCTTTAATGAAAAAAATTAAAGAATTAAAACGGTTGTATGATAGTTTGAGGGATATTATCGAGCTTGAAAATAAGATAATGGAATTTTCTAGTAGATTGAACAGGATGCGAATGGAAGCAAATCAAGCTCATAGATTAATACAAGAAAAAGCAAAACAAAGTCAAGCATCGCATGAAGATATATTAAAAATTTCAGCAGAAATTGATAAAATGAAGGTTGAAGAAGAAGAGGCATATAAGAAATTTTCTGAATTGAAGGAAAAATTTAACGAGGCAAATTCACAGTTAAAAGAAAAATTGAAAGAGATGAACGATATAAAAGAGCAATTAGATGATATCTATGAGGAAAGAAAAGAGAAAAAAAGAATTGAGGAAGAGACTTTGCTTAGGTCAAAAGAGGAAGAAGTAAATCAAAAAATTAAAAGAAGAGAAAAATTGACAACAGAAGACTTGCTTGTTTTTCAAAAGTTTGAGAAAGAAGATTAAAGCAATTAAAAATTATTTATTAGTAATAAATTCGCTGTAGTGACACAAGCCGCAAGCCATCCTGTTTGCATGCTTTGCCATGAAAGTACCAGAGCCACACTTCGGGCATTGCTTGTTTTTTCTTTCTATTTTATTGCCAGACGCTTGATAAAGATTCCATCTTCCCGATAATTTCTTCTTTGCTACTTCTTTTGCCATTTTTACTCTTTCTTAGCTTCCTTTGCCTTCTTTCCCTTCTTCTCCTTCATTTTTGGTTCTACTAACTGCTTTTTATTTTCATCGCTATAGATATATGCTATTACTTCTGCTTTTTTATTCCCAAAAGAAGGATAAATGTGCCTTATTGCCATCAATTTTTCATCTACCTTAAGATTTGTTGCAATCAAAGATGCAACTTCTTTGTACGATGGTGTTGCTTTTTCAAATTCCAAAGCTGCTTTTATCATAGTTCTCGAAAGCAATGGCTCTTCGTTTTTATTTAATATATTTATCTGCACAGAAATCACCTTACTTTAATCGCATACTCTCCATTAGATTTTATATTTGTTTTTTCTGCAATTATTGATTTATTAGCATCGATAATGTAAAGCCTGCCCTGCCAATTTGTCGAAAATTGGTTTGATTTGCATACAGGGCATTCATTTCCTTCTACAAATATTTTGCATTTTTTACACACTTTCTTCTTCATTTTTTCTCTTTCTTGTCTTTTTCTTTATGCTCCTTTTCTTCTTTCTTAGATATTTTTTCTTCTAAATCGTCTTTTGCCCAGTCTAATCTGCCTAAGCCCGGCTGTCTCATTGTCAAACCAAGTTTTGGATTAAGCGGGTCTTTAAATGAAACAGCTATTATTCTAGCTTTACAAATATCGTTAACTTTTAAGGTTCTTTTGGTTTCTTTACCTGCAAGTGTTTTATCTTTGCTAAAGCTAACAAAGTCATCCATAGTCTGGCTTATGTGTATCATGCCATCTATTGGTCCTATGTTGATAAATGCTCCAAATTCAGCAATATCCTTTATTTTGCCTAATACTATTTCCTGCATTTCTGGTTTGAATGATAATATCCCAAATGTGACATCATAGTAAGAAGCGCCATCGCCTGCAATTATAACTCCTTCACCAATTTCTTTTAATCCAGATACGTCTATTACAATGCCTAAGTCTTTCGAAATAAATCCATTATACTTTGTCTTTATTCTTTTGATGACAGCTTCTTCCAAACGCAAACTAAATAGACTAGGAGGCACTCTGATATGGTCTTTTAACTCTATTTCATAGAACATTTTAATGCCTTTAGAAAAGACATGCCATTTATAAAGTTTTTCTTTCGATTAACTGTAAATATTTCTTCTGCCTCATTATGATTACCGAGGCTCCTTTTTCAAGCAACTGCTTCTTTAAAAACAAGTCTTGTGTTGCTATTATGGTATTATTATTCACACTATTTAGCAATAATGAATCAACATTGTTTTGTTTACCTTTTATTATTTCAATATTCTTTAACTTAAT
Source organism: uncultured Methanosarcinales archaeon (assembly GCA_964602555.1). Taxonomy (GTDB): domain Archaea; phylum Nanobdellota; class Nanobdellia; order Woesearchaeales; family GW2011-AR4. Next base: position 9,126 of record CAZRRL010000034.1, read on the forward strand.
CAGTTTTAAAGCAATTTGTGCAGCCTTTTTGTCTTTTCCTTTTTGACTTTCAATAATTTTTTTTAACTCTTCAATAGATTGTTCAAATATATATAGTTTATAATTAAAATTGCATATTCTGTTAAATTCAGAAAATATGTCTATTTTAAACTGATAAGGAATCATCAAAAAATTTGTGTCTATGGTTATTCTTTTCATCTAAATGTCTGATTCATGCTTTATTATAAATATTTTTGTAATAAGTTCAAAATGTTTTTAAATTAGTGTAGATGTTTTTGATATATGAAGGGTATTTCAATAACTTCTATTGGAATTGAAGAAACGGCATCAATTGAAATTGAGGAATTAATTGATGCTAAATGCAAAACTAAAGTTGGTTGTGTTGTATTTGATATAAAAGATTTAAGGGATTTATGCTTATTGTGCTATAAGTGTCAATCTGCTGACAAAGTTTTGTATCTAATTGGTACATTTGAATTTAAAAATTTCTTTAAGGAATTTGAGGAATTTATTGATAAATGTGTCTTTGATGAATGGATCCGCAACAATAAAAAATTCAAAGTTGAATGCACTAGACTAGGAATACATGATTTTAAGAGTATAGATGCTGAAGCGAAAGCTGGCGCTATTATTATAAAAAAATTAAATAAAAAAAATATCAAAATTGATACAAAAGATTATGAAATTATTTTTTCAATTTATATTGTTAATAATGTTTGTTATTTTGGTGTTGATTTCGCTGGCTTTGAGCTAAACAAAAGAGATTATAAAATTTTTCTTCATCCTAATTCTTTAAGAGGGACTATTGCTTATGTTTTAGTGAGAGAAAGTGGATTTAAAAAAAATGATGTAATGCTTGACCCATTTTCAAGAGATGGTGTTATTGCAGTAGAAGCTGCTCTTTACGCAAGCGAATTCCCTCTAAACTATTATAAAAAGGACAAGTTTGCTTTTTTGAAGTTAACGCTAGGCATTGATTTTGAGAAATTCTTTAAAAATATAGACAAAAAGGTAAAAAAAACTAAAGCAAATATATATAGCTATGACCATTTGTTTAAGTATGTGGATTACTCTAGAAAGAATGCAAAAATCGCTGGAATAGATAAGCTGATTAATTTCAGCAGAGTTGAGCTAGAATGGCTTGATATAAAGTTTAAGAAAGAAAGTATTGATGGAATAGTAACAAGTCCACCATTATCAAAAAATGCTAACTTAGACAAGATCTACAATGAGTTTTTTTACCAATGTGAGTACATATTAAGCAAGAAAGGAGTTATTTCACTTGTTTCAAGAATGCCAGATTTTGTAAAAAATCATGCTTCAAAGCATAATTTTATTGTTTCAAAGGAAAAAGATGTTTGGAGTGGTGCTCAATTACTAAAGATAATGACATTTAAAAAGAAAAGTATATAAATATAATATCTAAATTTGTTAATTGTTAACAATGGAAAAAAAGAGGCGTACTAGTATTTTTGAGAAGCTACTCTTATTTGTGGGCTTTTTGGTTCTTATTATTGGGTATTTCTTCATAAACAAAGTTTTTATTGCAGAAGGTTATGAATTAAGCTGGGGTTTCTTGCAAACAGTTTTCTTGTGGCTCTTGATGGTCATTTTTATAATTGTACTAGCAATCGGCGAAGACATAAAAGAGAGTATTTTGCTTAAGCAACTTGATGAAATAAAAGAGCTAAAAGAAACAATATTAAAGGGAAAAAACAGATAATTTTATATAGACACTTTTTATACTATTACTTAGGCAGGGTTAGTGCTTAGCTTCGGTAGTTGCAAACTACTGAGGAAAGTCCACCCACTAACGGTGAAGTCCGTTAACACCTTGTGGAACTTAAAGTTCCACGTGCTCGTTTCACTCGCAATAGTGTGAGCAAATTCGCGGGGCTTTGCAGAGCAAATGCCCCACTTGATTAAGGTGTCAACGAACTTTGTCGTTGAGCCACTCACGTAAGTGAGCTCTAGTAATAGAGGGCAACCACTCAGAAACGAGACCGCTGCAATTAAGTGTGATGTTTCAGAAATGCAAAGCATTTCTGGGATGCTCAGAAATCTATGATTTCTGACATTTGCGAAGGTATCCGCGAGGGTACTTAGTACCAACTGACGTTTTTGCAGCATGGATGAAACGGTGAGCCCTGGCTGGTGCAAGT
>CAZRRL010000035.1:0-11256 GCA_964602555.1 uncultured Methanosarcinales archaeon
TTCTTTTCTGAGCCTCTCCAGTCAATGGCACAAACACAACACTTGTTATGAACCTTGTCTCCAAATCATTGCCCTTTTTTGTCACTAATGTCAAAGTTTGGAATTCTCTTGTACTTCCCAATGGGATTATTAATTTGCCACCATCTTTTAACTGCTCAATTAAAGGTGGTGGTATATGATTGACTGCTGCTGTTATAATTATTGCATCAAAAGGCGCTTTCTCTTTCCAGCCAAAATAGCCATCAACATTTTTTACTTGAACATTTTTATAGTTTTCACGCTTTAGTCTTTCTTCTGCACTTTTTGCCAAAGGCTCAACTATTTCGATAGTGTAAACTTCTTTGACAAGCTCTCCTAAAACAGCTGCTTGGTAGCCTGAACCTGTTCCTATTTCAAGCACTCTGTCATCTTCGTCAACATTTAATTCTTGAGTCATTAAAGCAACAATGTAAGGCTGGCTTATTGTTTGACCATAGCCGATAGGCACTGGCCTGTCATCATAGGCATTAGCAACTAAATTTGCTGGTACAAATCTATGTCTTGGAACTTTTTCCATAACTGCTAAGACTTTTTGATCATGAATATCTCTTGCTCTCATATGGTTTTTAACCATATTATTTCTTGCTTCATAAAATTCATCGCTTTGATTTTGAAGATTTTGATTGTACTCAGGTATTTTATTTTTATAAGTTTTATAATTTTGATTTAGAACAAGTAATGTAATTAATCCTATAACCAAAATTAATATAATTTTTAAATATCCATAAAAATATTTTTTATTTTTTATATTTTTGTCTTTCATTTCGCATTTATTAATTTAACCCAAAAATAATTCACACAAAAACAAATTCTTTAATTGTCTTCTGATATTTAAATTCTCTCAAATTAGAAACTCTTATACCAATTAATCTTATCTTTTGACCAAAAAATTCTTTGGCAAGCTCTTTTGCGGTAACTGTAATACTGTTTTTATTGTTGCTTAAATAATTCAAAGTTTTTGCTCTTGTATAAGTTCTAAAGTCATGAAACCTTATTTTTATGCTTACAGTTCTATAAAGATAATTTTCTTCCTTTAACTCCTCAAAAATTTCTTCTGTAATTTCTTCTATCGCTTCATTTATAATATTAAAATCTTCTATATCTTCCTCAAAAGTGACTTCTCTTCCAATAGATAATCGGCTATATTCTTCTGCTACAAAATCATCTCCAATTCCATTGGCTGACATGCTTAAATACAATCCATAAGCACCAAAGATTTCCATCAATTTTTCTCTATTAAAAGATGAAAGTTGCCCAATTGTTTTAATTCCAAATTCTTTGAGTTTTTCTTCTGTTTTAGGACCAACTCCATATAATTTTCTAGCGCTTAAAGGCTCTAAAAATTTCTTAATTCCGCTATCTCTCACAATTGTAAGTCTATTTGGTTTTCTGAAATCAGATGCAATTTTAGCAATTAGCTTATTGCTAGCAATTCCAATAGAGCATGTTAAGCTTTCTTTTTCTCTGATTTCTTTTTTTATTTGTAATGCCAATTGTTTTGCCTCTTCAAAGTCTTTAACTTTCTCTGTTATGTCTAAATAGGCTTCGTCAATGCTCATTTGTTGAAATTTATTGCTATGATTTTTTAATATCCACATAACCCTTTCAGAAACCTTGTTGTACAAAGCAAAATTTACAGGCAGAAAAATTGCTTTAGGATTTAATTTGTAAGCTTTGCTTATTGGCATGCCCGATTTGATTCCATATTTTCTAGCTTCATATGAGCAACTAGAAACTACCCCTCTTCCCTTGCCTTGCTTAGGATTGGCACCTACAACTACAGGTTTGCCTTTCAAACTAGGATTATTTTTTTCCTCGCATGATGCAAAAAAGGCATCCATATCTATATGTAATATTAGCTTACTCATTTTGTTAGAAATATTGCCTAAATATAATAAAAGTCAAAGTGATTTATAAACTATATCATGTTGTCTTACTGGCTCATCCACTTTAATACCAATTGACTGGCCTGGCTCTGCCATCTGAACTTGCTCATGCTCTACCTGCATTGACTTAATTTTTTGCTTGAAGTCAGTTGTATGCCCTTTTATATGAATTTCATCTCCAACTTTGATACTGCCTTCTGTTACTTCAATTACAGCTACCCCTATTTTTGCAAAATAATGATTTACTTTTCCAACTTGCATTTCCTCAGCTTGTTCCATAACCCCTCTAGTTAGTGGTTTGAAATTTTAAAGTATTTAAATTTAGCGGTGTTGAAGTTAATATTCTCATTAATGTGATAATTGATTATGTCAATTATTATAAATATTCTATAAATTTTCTATAAATTTTACTATTCTTTATCCTAAAAATTAATTCCTTATCTGGTTCTTTTGGTTGTGTCATCTCTTCTGGAGATAAAATTTTGTTTAAATCTTCTTCATCAATTAATCTATATTTCAAAATAATATCTTTGATTGATACATTATTTTTTAATGCACTAAAAAATCCTTCGGATTTTTGGTGCCCGGAAAATCTTTGATTTTCTAGGGCTTCCTTAACTATTTTTGATGTAACCTGATAGCCAATGTATGGATTTAATGCTGTTGCTATTGCTGTGCTTTTGTCAAGCAATTCTTTGCATCTTTGCTCATCTGCTTCAATACCGTCAATGCAAAACTCTCTGAACATTTTCAATGTGGTTGTTAAAATTTTCATTGATTGTAATGTGTTGTAAGCAATGATAGGACACATAACATTTAGCTCTAAGATGCTATATTGTGCAGCTAACTCAACTGTTTTGTCTTTGCCCATAACATCAAAGCAAACCATAATTACACACTCTGGAACGCTAGGATTTATTTTGCCTGGCATTATAGAAGAGCCTGGCTCGACATCTGGCAACATTATTTCTGCAATGCCAGCTTTTGGCCCAGAGTTAAGAATACTTAAGTTATTCGCTATCCTATACAAATCAATAGCTAACATCTTCAGCGAGCTTGAGAATGAAACAAAACAATTATAGTTTTGAGTTAACTCAATTAAGTTTTTTGAAGTTTTTAAATCTAATTTTGTCAATTCATTTAATTTTTTTACAATTATTTCATGAAATTTTGGATGTGTTGTTATCCCTGTTCCAATAGCTGTTCCTCCTATGCCAAGCTCTTTTAATTCTTCACTAAAAGCTAGCATTTTGTTTATATCTTTTGCAATAGAAACAGCATAACTCTCAAATTCTTGTCCAAGGGTTATAGGAACAGCATCTTCCCAATGAGTTCTGCCAACTTTTAAGATATTTTTAAATTCCTCAGCTTTTTTTCTTAAAGACCATTCAAACTTTCTTGCTTCACTTACTAAATCCTTCAACAAAAACAAAATTGCAATTCTTGTTGTTGTTGGAATCACATCATTAGTGCTTTGTGCCATATTGACATGATTATTTGGATGTACGATATATTGCCCAAGTTCGCCTCCTAAAAGCTCAGTTGCACGGTTTGCAATTATTTCATTGCAATTCATGTTAAATGGTGTTCCAGCTCCTGCTTGATAAACATCAAGAATGAAGTGATCGTCAAATTTCCCAGCAATTACTTCGTCAGCAACCTTTACAATTATATTCCCAATTTTTTCATCAAGCTGCTTAAGCTCCATATTTGCAAGAGCAGCTGCCTTTTTTATTGTTGCAAGAGCGACTAGAAATTCTTTGTGAGCTTTAATTCCACTAATCTGAAAATTTATATTAGCTCTTTGAGTAAAAGCGCCATAATAAGAATCAATAGGTACTTTCATTTCACCCATTACATCTTTCTCTATGCGAAACACAAAACCACCCTCAAAAGATAGAGTAACTGAATTATTTTAATAGTTTTGGGTTTTTATTTTTATAAAATACTCTAAGAATTAATTTTACCACCATAAACACATAATAAACCTCAACAATAGGCAATAATAAATCAAAACTTGAAGACAAAAATATCGGCTTTAAAGTTGTTCTTGAATAAATTTTCACAGCAAATATCAAATTTTGAAATAGAAATATTGGAAAGAACAGGATAATTTTTATTACAAAATTATAATTCAAGTATAAACCATTAAAATAAGCAAAAAATAGCGCTGTAGATATTACTGCAGTAAGCATTATCTCAATTTTATTATTTTTATATAGGTTAATTAAATTGTTATATGGTTTTTTAATATTGCTTTTATAAAATTTAATATAGTTTTTAATTGAATTGTAAACAATATAAATCCCAACAATCAAATACAATATTTGCATTAAATTTAAGTTATAAAATAAAATCAAATTCTTTGAACTCATAAAAACAAGCATTATCCCAAACAAAAAAAATAAGATAGCTATAAATGAAACAAAAATTAAGAATAAATATCCAATCAACTCCTTTTTACCTTTTCTTGCTCTCAACTTTTATCATCATATCTTCATTGCCAACAGGGCAAATAAACTCGTGTTCATTTACATATTGATAAGCAGAATAAACAGCTGTTACGCCTTCACTTACTCCAGTAATAGCTTGCTTAAAAACTGTATCACAAACATCGCCTGCTGCAAAAAATCCCGGTACATTAGTTTTTGATTCTCTATCTATTATTATTTCACCCTTTCCATTTGTTGAAACGCCAATTTCTTTTGCGAGCTGTGACAAGGCAATGTGGCCAATAGCAACAAAAACAGCATCTAAGCTGAGAGTTGTGCTGCCATTAAATGGCTTATCCAACACAATTCCTTTAACTATCTTGTCGCCAATTATTTCCTTGTTGTTTATGCCTGTTATTACCTTAATTTTTGGATTTTTTGCAACCCTGTCATTATTAATTGGCTCTCCCCTCAATTTTTCCCCTCTAACAAGAATATAGACCTTGCTAGCATACTGCGACAAAAGCAAAGCTTCTTTTGCAGCACTATCGCCTCCTCCAACAACTGCAACAACTTTGCCTTGATAAATAGCTCCATCACACAAAGCACAATAATGCACGCCTTTATTTGCAAATTCTTTCTCTCCTTTAATGTTCAACTTGCGCCATTCTGTGCCTGTTGCAAAGATAATAGTTTTTGTCTGTAAAATTTCACTTTCATTTGTTTCAATTACAAAGCAACCATTGTTTATCTTTATTTTAGTAACTTTCACTTCTTTTTTTTCGATGTCATAGTCTTCTGCATGCTTTCTTAAGTTATCTGCAAGCTCTTGGCCTGTTAACCTGATGAAGCCAGGATAGTTTTCAACAACATCTGTTAATGTGATTGTGCCACCTATGTTGTCGCCTATCATCAATGTCTTGAGATTTAATCTGCCAGCGTACATTGCAGCACCTAGTCCTGCACAACCCGCTCCTATGATAATTGTATCGTAAACGTTATTTTGCATTTTATTTTTGAATTTTCATACCTCCAATTTTAATTTTTTATTATTCTATTAAAATGCAAGCTTGATGCGTGTCACTATTATTTTTATCTTACATAGCGTATTAAGTTTTCTGCCATTGATTTTAATCAAAAATAATTAATTATTTTATATATTTATTTTTAATTAAAGAATCAATATTTAAATATTTGGTTTAATAGTAAATTTTTTAATTTATTATCTTTGCTTTTATTATTTCCTAACAACACCAGTTTCTATTGCAGCTTTTCTTACAGCTTCTGCCACTTTAGGAACTACTTGCTTATCTAATGTATAAGGTAAAATATTATCCTTGGTTGGATTTACACATTTTGATAAAGCATGAGCAGCAGCTATTTTCATTTCATTATTAATTAAAGTTGCTTTTGCATCTAACACACCTCTAAAAACTCCTGGAAAAGCCAATGAATTGTTGATTTGGTTTGGAAAATCACTTCTGCCTGTGCCTACAACAACAGCAACTTTTCTTGCTTCATCTGGCATTATTTCTGGAATAGGATTAGCCATAGCAAAAACTATAGGATTTTCATTCATAACTTTCAAATCTTCTGCTTTAAGCAAGTTACCAGTTGAGACACCAATAAATGCATCTGCTTCTTCTAAGGCATCTTTTAGTGTACCTTGCCTCCTTGATTTATTTGTAACTTTAGCCAAGTGTGCTTTGAAATGGTTTAATCCATCTCTGCCATCATAAATTATGCCTTTGCTGTCGCATAAAACAATTTCTTTGACAGATGTGCAAATATTTTTGTCTATGCCTAAGCAAAGCAATAGCTTTGTAACCGCTGTTCCTGCAGCTCCTGCACCATTTATAACTATCTTCAAATCATCAATGCTTTTGTTCACGACCTTAGCAGCATTCATTAAAGCAGCCAAAATAACAATTGCTGAGCCATGCTGGTCGTCATGCATAACTGGAATTCCAATGTCTTGCAATGCCTCTTCTATTGTAAAGCACCTTGGCGCAGATATATCCTCAAGATTAATGCCACCAAAAACTGTTGCGATGTTTTTTACTATGCTTACTATTTCATTTTCATCTTGGCTTTTAATGCAAATTGGAAAAGCGTCAATGTTAGCTAGCTCTTTAAATAAAATGCATTTGCCTTCCATTACTGGCAAAGAAGCTTCTGCACCTATGTTGCCAAGACCAAGAACAGCGCTGCCATCTGTAATCACAGCAATAGAATTAGATTTCATAGTATAATCATAAACACTATCCTTATTTGCAGCTATCTCTCTGCTGACTTCAGCAACACCAGGCGTATAAACCAAGCTTAAATCTTCCTTAGAACTAACGCTCACTTTAGATTTAGTAGCTAACTTACCTTTATGCAGTCTATGTAGCTTTAAAGCCTCTTCTTTTAAGTTCATTTTATAGGTAAGAAAGTGATTTGTTTCTGTTTTAAAATTTATCTCAAATTCCCCCTTAACCTTTCAGCTTCTAAAATCTTCTTAATTGCATTAATATAAAGTGAATTTCTCATGTCACATTTAAAATCTGTACAAACCTTAGAAAGCTCTTTAACTGCATCTGTCATGTATTTTTTAAGTCTGTCAAGCACTTCTTGCTCGCTCCAATAGAAGTTCATTGAGTTTTGAGCCCATTCAAAATAGCTTACAACAACGCCACCAGCATTTGCTAAAATGTCTGGAATAACAAAGATGTTTTTATCAAGCAATATGTCATCTGCTTCTGGCGTAATTGGACGATTAGCCATTTCAAGTATTAGCTTGGCTTTTATGCTGCTAGCGTTCTTCTTTGTTATTTGGTCTTCTAAAGCAGCTGGTATTAGCACATCTGTTTTGAGTTCAAGCAATTCTTCGTTTGATATATTTTTAGAATTTTTAAATTTAGAAAGCTGTCCTGTTTTTTCTTTGTAGTTTATTACATCTTTTATATTGAGTCCTTTATTATTAAAAATTCCACTTTTAGAATCACTTACTGCAACAACCCTGTAATTCCATTCATTTAAGATGCGAGCAATGTGCATTCCAACATTGCCAAAACCTTGTACTGCAATACTAGTTTTTCTAGGCTTAATGTCAAATGTTTCAATAAATTCCTGCAGCACATAAGCACCGCCCATTGAGGTAGAGAATTCTCTTGCTTTAGAGCCACCTAATGCAATCGGTTTGCCAGTCAATGCACCTGGAGCATGCATTCCTTTAAGCTTTTCATATTCATCAAGCATCCATGCCATTATCTTTGCATCTGTATTAACATCAGGCGCTGGAATATCTATGTTAGGACCTATAAAGCCATTAATTTCTCTTATGTATCCTCTGCTTATCCTCTCCAATTCCTGCTCAGAAAAGCGCTTCGGCTCAATGATTATGCCACCTTTAGCACCACCATAAGGCAAGTTTACAACCGCACATTTCAATGTCATTAAAAAAGCCAAGGTTTTGATTTCTTCAAGATTAACATCTGGATGAAACCTTATTCCACCTTTTGTTGGGCCTCGCGCATCATTAAACTGTACTCTATAGCCAGTAAAATATCTTATGTCGCCAGAATCAAGCTTAACAGGAAAGCTGAATGTAAGAATCCTCTTTGGGATTGTTAGAATGTCAAGCTCTGCTTGACCAAGATTTAAAATCTTAGCAACTTTGTCTACTTGATTGTAGCAGTCAATACAAACATTATCTTTTTCCATAAAAGAACCTTAGCTTATGCCTAGCGCTTTCTTTAAAGCTTCTCTGTCGTAGCCAACAATTATTGTGCCATCAACATCAGTTACAGGCACACCAAATTGACCTGATTTCTCAAACATTTCATTGCGTGCTTTTTCATCTACCCCAACATTCAGTTCATCGTACTTAACGTTGTTTGCTTTAAAAAATTCTTTTGTTTTCATACACCATGGGCATGTGCTTGTGGAGTATATCTTAACTTTTGGCGATTTTGTATCCAAATTTTTTTTAATTGATTTTTCTATCATTTATATTCACCTCATTAAATGTACTCATTAGTAATTATTTTAAATAAAAATAAATTCCAATTAAATTAACAACAGCCTTTTCCCTTTCCCATTTCTACAACCTCCATTACAAAACTCTTATTTTGTTGTTTTTCCTTCTTTAATAATTTTTCCTTTTTAATTAAGAAGGAAAGAAAAGAGGGAGATAAACTTTCCTTTCTTAATTGTCAATTGGTATGTAGCCATATTTTAACAAACTATCTTTTAAGGGTTAAATAGGAGTTTTAAGTGTTTTTTAATTGCTTTAAGTTAATTTCTTATACTTCTCCACATAATTAATCACCAAATCTATAAACTCAGCATGACTCCAAGTCAAAGGACTTACAGATAATGGCTTACCAGTATAAGGGTTGATTTGCTCAGGCATCACACCTGTTGAGAGAGCATTTTTCATCAACCATATTATTATTTCCAAGGCTTTTTTTAACTCTTCTTTGGATTTTGCCTTTGCAACATAATATTTTCCAAGCCATGCTGTACAAATAAACCATGGGTTGCCTGGCACTGCCACTGCATCTTTTGAAGTTTTATGGTATAAATCATTTTCGTACCTTGCTAAGCCTCCAACATTTGTCTTGACCCATAGTCTTTCCTTCACAACTTTCATTGTTTCTTCCACTCTGGGATCGTTTGCATCAAGAACGCCAAACTCAAAAACTGCATATAAGCTACTGTCAATTGTGAAATCTTTTATCAAATTAGCTCCATCAAAATCAACCATTCTCAAAAATCTTTTTGTATTTTTGTCAAATAGATAATTGATAATTGCTTGCCTCATATTTTCTGCAGTTTTTTTATAAATTTCCACTTTTTTATTGTAGTTAAATAACTTAGCAAATTCAGAAGCGCAAAGCAAAGCAGCATAAACCGTTGAGCATGTAAAGGTAAAGATGCTCTGTCTTTCTTCCCATAAGTCATAGCTCTCTTTAGGCAGATTTGTATTTTTATCAATGTAATCAACCATAAAGTCTGTAGCTTTGACTATTAATGGCTTGTATAGTCTCTTAATGAATTCCTTGTTTTTTGTTCTTGAGTAATAATCCCACAATGCATAAATGACTAAAGCAGTTTCATCTTCTTGAATAGGCAACTGTGGCGTGTTATCTTTAATCCAAGGATGCCATGAGCTGCCAAGAGAGCCATCAGGATTGTACTTGTGCAAAAAGCATCCAAAATCAGAAATAATTTTCTTACAGAAAATATAAAAATTTTCAACTAGCTCTGTGTAGCCAGCTTTTTGCAATGCCAATGCAATTAAAGCACTATCCCTTGTCCAAACATAGCTGTAAGTGTCTCTATTAAACTGCAAATTATCAGAGTCATTTCCCGCTATTATCGCTCCATGATTATCAATTTGCGTTCTTATTATCAAAATAGATTTTTTGAATTCGTCAATTATTTCTTCACTTAAATCTGCAAAATCAATCTTACATTTATTTGCTAAACCAAGCCAGCACATTTGAGTTTCTTCCATCAACTTTTGGGGAGTTTTTTTCATTACTAAGGAATTTAACCCACTTACTTCGCTAAAATCTTGGCCACAACAAATCCAATAATAGAAGCATTCTTCAGAATTAGCTTTAAGGTGTAATTTTATTGATATAATAGAATCAACTTGGCCTTGAGCAATCGGATTTTTTTCTAACACCCCATCATCTGCATCAAGTATAGTATGCATGTCAGCTGTGCCAACAGAATAATCAAAAATATCTCCTTTACCGCTTCTCAAGTCTGTTTTTGCATTTACTGCATTAATCAAAAAATGCCTTTTCCTTTTGTAATGAAATACTATATTTTTTATTGGCTCATAGCCAGCAGTATCACCAATGCCATCTCCATATAAATGAAAATCATGATGGAAAAAAATCTTTACTTCTCTATCCAAATTTGTCAAATTTTTAACAATAATTTTTTTAAAGAAAATATTTTTATTGCAATCAACACAGTCATTTATTTTTAATTCAATTTTTAAAGCTTCATTTAAAGCAGAACAATTGCTTACTAATGTATGCTCTTCATATGCCACATTCCTTTTCCACTTATCTTCATTAACCCAAGATATTTTACCATCAACAAAAACTCCTAATCTGTGAGCGTGTCCAACTAAATGATTTTCTTCGCCAACATGAGGGTAATAAAAATCTCTGACTTGAAGCCATTCATCTATGTTGACTAATAAGCTTCCATTACCTAATGCAATATGTCTTGTCATATCAAATTCCAACTCAAGAATATGATTAAAGTGTAAAACAAAACACCAACCAAAAAGTAGAATGGTTTTTCAGTTTTATCGCTTGGCAAAGACTCCCTTATCACAATATAAAGCAAAGTTCCTGTAATGAATGCTATTAGTTCACCAAAAATAGATATTGTAAATTCTAAAAAATTAATCCCTACAAAAGCCCCAAACAAAGGCGCTGATGAATAAAGCATTTTTGAAATTTTATTTTTGAATTCAAACTCTTGTGGTAAAATTTCAACTATTATATAAAGGAGAAATGGAACAAAGAAAAGTAATGTCTGAGTTAGTCCTTTAGACGTGAAGCTAATTAAAACCACACCAACTAAAAAATTATAGATGAATGTATAAGAAATATGCAATTTTTTGTGATACGAAGACAAATTTTTAAGTTTTCCAATTTCTTTGTACACATACTGCTCAATTAAGTTTAATATAACAAAACCTAGTAGAGCATAAACAAAAAGTCTTTTTCCATCTATTAATGCATAAGTAGATATTTCTGGGAATAAATTTAATATAATGTAAGATATTGCAATTCCTGCTGAAAAGGATGCAAGCTTCTGATTTTTTCTTAGCTTTGTTGGAAAAATGTGTTCGGTAATATAATCTGAAAAGCTAAGAATTCCTG
>CAZRRL010000036.1:0-10955 GCA_964602555.1 uncultured Methanosarcinales archaeon
AGTGAAGATGGTGTTACTGATATATTTGCCACTCTATTTAAATAAATTTTAATGTTCAATCCATTTATTTCTTTCATTCTCCCTTCTCCACAGCACTTCCCAATTGTAGCAACTTACTTTCCTGCAGGTGGTCTGCAATGAGCAACATACCAACAGGCAAATTTTTTTCAAAGCCAACTGGCACATTTAAATGAGGCAGTCCAGCTACATTTGGGCTAACAGTCATAACATCTATCATGTATTGCTGTAATGGAGTTAATTTTTCAATTTCAGAAAATTTTGGTGGCAAAATAGGAGCTGTTGGGCTTACTAATGCATCAAATTTCTTGAATGCCTTTTTGTACTCATTTATCATCAATGTTCTCACTTTCATTGCTTTAAGGTAGAAAGCATCTCTGTAGCCTGCCATTCTCGCAAAAGTGCCAAGCATTATTCTTCGTTTTGCTTCGTCTCCGAAATTATTGCTCCTGACTTTTGTAAAATATTCATTAAAGCTTCCTTCTAGCTTTTCACTTACTCCATAACGCATTCCGCAATATTTTGCAAGGTTAGTGCTTGCTTCAGAAGTAGCAATCATATAATAAGTTGCGATGCCATATTTAATTGGTAATTCTAAAGAAATTTCCTCAGTTTTTGCACCTTCTTCTTTAAGCTCTTCAATTCCATTGTAAACATTTTTTTCGACTTCTTTTTCTACACCTTTGCCAAATGCTTCTTTTATAATCCCAATTTTCATACCTTTAATCGATTTTTTCAAGTAGGCTTCATAATCTTCATTTTTTACATTTAAAGATGTGCTGTCATTTTTGTCATGCTCGGCTATTACACTCATCAATAATGCAACATCTTCAACATTTTTTCCGATAGGTCCAATCTTATCTAGTGAGTTAGCAAAATCTATTAAACCGTATCTTGAGACTCTGCCATAGGTTGGGCATAATCCATAAACTCCGCAAAATGAAGCTGGCTCAACAATAGAGCCACCAGTTGATTCACCTAAAGAAATGTGGTTGCTCAGCATTTGACTCAATCCAGCTGCTCCGCCTGAAGAGCCGCCACAGCTTCTTTCCTTGTCAAAAGGATTTTTTGGCACTTTAAAGCCAATGCCAACATTAATGCTAAAGCCGCCAAATCCAAATTCATCTTGAGAAGTTTTTCCAATTATTATGCCACCTTCTTCTTTAACTCTCTCAATGACAAAAGCATCAAATAATGGCTTGTATCCTTGAAGAATTTTTGAGCCAGCAGAACTATCAACATCTTTGACACAAATGCTGTCTTTTACAGAAATAGCAATGCCCAGCAATTTTTTATTTTTTATTTTTTTGTTATTGTGTTTTAATTGATTTTTAATCTCTTTTGCTTGCTGCAAAGCAAATTCTTCACTAATCACATTGAAATAATTATATTCCTTATTTATCTCCTTACATTCCTCAATAAGCTTTTCGGTATGCTCAACAATATCAATTTCTTGTTTTTTTACTTTTTCAATAAATTCCTTCATGTTCATTTTTTTCCTTTAATTGTGTAGAAAGCAATAAACCTATCAAAGATGTCAAAAACATAACTAAAAATAAAATTTTAAAATCGAATAATTTTGCTAAAACTGCTCCAATCAATGCAGCAATTCCTGTTGCAATATACCATACAGCTTCCCATGCAGCCCATTGAGATGCAAATTTTCCTTTTTCAAGATATTTTGTATAAAATGAGTCATAAGCAGGAGTTTTTAGTACAGTAGCAATACCTAATAATACTTGTAATAAGAATAGTTGCTTAACGTTTGAAACAAAAAAATAACCTAAAAATCCTAAACTCTCTAATGTGTATCCTAATATTATAAATGGTTTATCCTTCTTCATTTTATCTTGTATATTCCCCATAAGAATTATACCAACGCCTGAAATAATCATAAATATCGACCAAGCAGTTCCTGCTGCAAGTATATCCCCCCCTATTCTTTGAACGAAAATAGCATAAATAGGCCCAAACATGCCTATAGCTAACACAAAAAAAGAGTTTACTGTTAAAAACAATTTTAATTGCTTGTGCATTTTAGACTGCCCTTGGTCCTTTAAAATAACCGTCCTTTTTATGCTCTGTTAAAGATAATGCATCTTCTTGTGACAAGCATTGATTTGCCTCGTCTTCGCGCATTACATTTTTTATATCAACAGGCTGGAAACTAGGCTTTACATTTTCTGTGTTGATTTCTTTTAGTTTTGAAAAGAATTCAAGCGCCTCTTTCAGCTGTGGCAGAAATTTTTTTATTTCCTCTTCATTTAACTTTAATCTTGCTACCTCAGCAACGTGCTCTATAAGCTTTCTATCAACTTCCATAATACATCGGGTTTTAGTTGTTTTTATAATATTTTTGTTTTTTATATTTTAGAATTCATAAAACTATTTTTTAAAATAAATATCTATAAACCAAATGCCTTTTCAAACTCCTTTATTTCTCTTAGTTTTTGGACAAATTCATTACCCTTGTCTGTGATTACTATATATTCATAACTCCCTTTCTTGATTTTTTTGACAAACTCTTTTGCTGTTAAATCATCTAAGTATGACTTCATCTGCGTATGTGACATATTCGACTTATACATCAAATGAGTCGGCTTAATTTCCCCGCCTTTGTCAAGGATTGATGCAAGCATATCACCAATAATGTCAATCCTTGTCCTTTTTCCTTCCATGCCTTAACACCATAAAAAAAGCACACAGCAAAAGTGTATAACCTATTAATTGGATTATTTCAGCCATTACGTAAAATCGAGTTGAAACTGTAACCAAACCAAAAAATATCTCGCTTGAGGTTATAACACCAAAGCTAAATGCAATCAGCTTAGCTGCTTTGTTTCTATTAATGTAGTAATTCTTTAAATACTGCTTAGTTATAAAAATCAACAGTATAAATGAATTCAAGTGAAAAATGTGATAAGCCAATTTGTTAAATATTGTGGAAATAAAGATAAGATAGCTAATCAAGAAAATATTAGATTTAGGTTGCTTATTGTATATTGAATAGAGTGCATAAAGCCCTAATAGATTCAATAATCTGTAAACAAAAAAGCCAACTATAAATAAGGCATCAGATGTTTTAATAGTTTGATAAGTCAAGGTTATAAAACCAAGGTCTTTTGTCTCAAGGACTTTGTAGTATACAGTAAAATTCGTCAAAATCCTGAATAAAAAAGAAACAGCTAATATTAAGAAAGAGACAGCCAAATAAATGTAATTCTTATTTTTTCTGATCTTATAGGATCTAAGGCTAAAAAAGGCAATTAATACAAGTACAAAGATGCTAATCAAGTCTATTATGATATCTTTGCCATAAAACCACTTTGGGCTGTATATTACCTGCACCACTTCTATGAAGAGTAAATTACGATTTAAAAAGCTTGTGAAAGATTGTTCTATAAGACAATTCTTTAACCAACCTTCACACTATATTTAAATGAGTCAATATTACTATTATTATCATTAAAAATTCGGAGGTGATGCACAAAATAATCGGCAAAAACCCGAACAAACCCCTTTTTACCCCGGTACTACCTCCCGGGGTTTTATGCTCATCTAAACACCTCTAAATGTTCCAAGACAAAAAATCTTGGTCACCTAGCTGCATTGACAAATGCAGTTAGTTTTTATTTTTGTTATCCTACCTTATCAATTCTCTTCTCCTTATATTAGAAACTAGCCTTTCCAAAGTGTCAATTTTTCTCATTAGCTCAAGCTTTTCTCTGTCCATTTCAATCAAATGCCTTGCGTATTTTGTCAATTCAAAGTCTTCTTTCTTTATGTTCTTACTTATTTCAATAAATTTATTTATTTCTTCGCTTGTTAGGTTTAATCTTGATAGTATTTCAGAAACTTTTTGTCTTATCTCATTATATTCTTCAAGGTCTTTTTTCAATACTTCTCTGTTGATTTCCAAATCTTTTTGCAGTTCTTCTTCAAATTTATCCAAAATTTTTCTTTGCAATTGACTTTTTAATAGCTTGAATTCATATAATTCTTTTCCAAAATCTTCTCTAAGATTTTTTATTACAAAAATATTTTCTTTAAAGTTTTTTAAGAACTCTTGTTGATTTAGTTTTAATTCACTTAGTTCATGTCTTAATGATTCCAGTTCTTTTTTTAAATCAGAAATTATTTTGTTATTTTCTTCTATACTCTTGTTTATTGCATCTATGTCCTCTTTTAAGCGCATCAACTCTTTTATTTTTTGGAGCATGGAGAAAGTAAGTTCAAGTTTGTTTATAATTTTTTCTTTTTTATGAATTACTGAAGTTTTTGTGCGAAGCACAGGTTTAAAAATTTACACCATAAAGCTAAATAAGTACTTTTTTGTCAAATAAGCCCTTAATTTTAAAATAGCAATTCTTCTGAATTTTTTTATTTCAATACAATTTTTCATTTCTCCATAAGTTTTATTGCTTCCTATTGGAATAAAGATTGGGTCGTGTCCAAAACCATAATTGCCTCTTATGCTTTCTGCAACTTCTCCTTTTTCTTCACCTAAAAAGCTGATAGAATTTTTGTTCGGTTCACAATAGGCAACAGCACTTTTATAAGTGCATTCTCTGTCTTTAACACCTTGCATTAATTTAATAATGCCTTGCAAGCCAATTTTTTTATGGATGTAAGCAGAGCATGTGCCAGGAAAATCATTTAAAGCCTTTATAAACAATCCAGAGTCTTCAACAACAATGGGTTCGTTCAGCTTATTTGCAAGCATTTGTGCTGATTGCTTAGCAATTTCTTGTGGTTTATCACTTCTTAATTCTGGATAAGAAATTTTGATGTGATTAACCTTAATTTCAGGCTCTAGAATTTGCTTGAATTCTTTTACTTTGTTTTTGTTGGATGTTATGAAATTGATTGTTAGTTTTGACTTTGACATTTTCTAGTTTAATGTGTATAAATGTATGTATTTAGCCTGAGTTTAGTTAATAATCCTTACTATTCATTTTTTAAACATCAAAATTCCACCATTCTCAGAATGGTGATTTAGTAAACTAAACCACAAATTTATTCGTGGAATTTTGAGTGTGCTCAAAAACCACTGGTCAATGCAAGTGATAATAAAGCTTTCGCTTCATGCCACCGGTCTATAAACGGTGGTTTTTGACATAATTTTTTAGCTTGACGATAGGTTTTTTAACAGTTTTATTTACATAATAGTATATGTGTTTTTGTATCATTCTTACTACCCCAAAACCTACTAAAAAACCACCTAATAAAAACAAAATCCAGCTAATAGCCCATAGAAATAAGCCTGTTAATAAATAAATAGGCTTATAGAATTTTATGACAACCAATGCTTTTACGTAAAAATCTAAAATATAACTTAATAATATAAGTATAAATCCAGCTACAAGTTTTTTGTCTTTAAACCAAATAATTTTTTGATTTGTCTGTTTTTTACTAATCATTTTTATCAAAATTTTTAAGTCACCTGTTTTTCTTACTTTTCTTGTTCATTCAACTTTTATCTACAAAGTAATAGTAAGAAGAATAATTTTGATTAAATCTTTAAAATTGATCTTAATCTACAAATAAAGGTTCCTTACATCCACTTATACTGTTATTAAAGCCGGGAAATATATTCTCTTTTTTAAGTTCGCCTTTAGACTTTAATTTTCGAAATTTTGCTGGTGAAAAATAAGAGCCGAATAACGTACCATAGGATCCAAATAACATATCTACTGGCAACACGATAGAGTAATTGCAATTATAGTAGTGGTGTGCTTCGTGATAGTCCTGAAGCCATTTAAATGGTTTCCACACCCACTTTTTCTGGAACAATTTCATCTTTTTTAGAGCTTTATCAGTTAGATGATAAAGAGTATGAAATGGTGATATAACAATAAGTCCAAAACTGATACCACCAGCAGCAAAGGCAATAAAAGTCCACCAACTTAAATACTCCATTAACACTAACATTATCAGAAATCCTGCAACTAAAAGTGCAAGTATATTAAAACTAAATTCACATGCACTTATATAAGAATCTGTCACTAGCTTGGTGGTTATTTTAGGGTTATAGTCTATGTCATGATGCCGCGCATGTCGTTTTCTTAGAAAATCGTAAGGTGTTACATTCTTGAGAATACCTAGGTGAGAGACCCAACGATGCCAAATATACCCTAAGACCTCGGAACTTATTATTCCTATAACAAAAATCATTAAAAAATTAGTTATCATTTTAAAATATTTCATAATTATATTATTTAAATTTTTCGATTGAACCCTTTCTATGAGCTCAAAATTAATTTGTGCTAGTCACATACGTATAAACAAGAACTATACTCGCAGACAAAAATGATCATACAATAGTTGTCTGCTCGTAATAGCAAATGACACGTTATATGTATAAAAATTCGTGTCATTTGCTATATATAAGTATTTAATCTCCAAATCTCATTTACTAAACTCCCAAATTATAGGGTTAACCACCCTCACCAAATCTTTTGCTTTCATCTTTATACTTTTTGTGTGAGTTCCTGCGTTGAAAGCAACAATTTCATTCTCGACAACTGATTTGTCAAAATAAACTTTTAAGCCAAATAAATTTCCGAATGGTGGCACGCTTCCAATGTTGCACCCGCTAACTTTTCTGACTTCCTTTGCATTAGCCAGCTCAATTTTTTTGTAAAGTGTTAATTTTTGCAATTTTTCAATGTCAAGCTCTTTGGCACCAGAAACAACAGCTTGTATAAATCCTTCTTCAGTCTTGCATATGAGCGCTTTAGTTCCTTGTTTGAGCTCTGTCCCTCTAACTTCAGCAGCTTCTCTGCTGGTAAAAACAGGTTTATGCTCTAAAACTTCATATTCAATTTTTTCTTTATTTAGAACATCTCTTATTTTGGCGAAAATAACATTAACTGTTTCTTTTACAAAATCAAGCTTGATATGCAATTCTTGCAATTGCTTTTCGTTTACTTCGCTAGGAGCGTCTTCCATTAAAGATTCCGCTGCTTTATTTTTTGGAAATGCTATCACTTCTCTTATTGATTCGTTGCCAGTTAGCATTGCAACAATTCTATCTAAGCCAAGCGCAATTCCACCATGGGGAGGAGTTCCATATTTAAATGCCTCAATCAAAAAACCAAATTTTTGCTCAGCTTCTTCTTTGCTCATCCCAAGCACGGAAAACATTTTGGATTGTATATCACTTCTATGAATTCGTATTGAGCCACCTCCAATTTCTGTGCCATTCAATACAATGTCATATGCCTTTGCTCTTGCTTTTTCTGGGTGCTTGTCAAGCAGCTTAATATCTTCATCCTTTGGGCTTGTAAATGGATGGTGCACAGCAACATATTTTTGCTCTTCTTCGCTAAATTCAATCAAGGGAAAATCAGTTATCCAAGCAAAATTAAAATGATTGTTGTCAATGATCTGTAGTCTTTTTGCAATTTCAATTCTTAAATAGCCAAGCGCGTCATTTACAATTTTATGGTTAGTGTCTGCAACAAAAAACAACAAATCATCTTTTTTGGCATTTGTCGTTTTGAGCAATTCCTTTTGTATTTTTTCATCAAAAAATTTTACAATAGAACTTTCCAAGCCCTTTTCAGTCACTTTCATCCATGCTAAGCCTTTTGCGCCGTAAATTGCAACAAAGCTTGTTAGTTCTTCAATTACTGTTCTGCTAAAAGAAGCACAGCCTTTCGCATTTATGCATTTTGTAATTCCATTTTGTTTTATCGCTTTTGTGAAAACCTCAAAATTAGAATTTTTGACAATTTCAGTAACATCAATTATGTGCAAATCAAATCTTGTATCTGGTTTGTCTAAACCGTACTTGCTTATTGATTCATCATAAGTCAAGCGAGGGAATGGTGTCTTTATGTCTTTGTTTAAAACTACACGGAAAATGTGTTTGAGCATGCCTTCTATAACTTCTATGATATCATCTTCGTCAATGAAGCTCATTTCAACATCTATTTGTGTAAACTCTGGCTGCCTATCAGCTCTTAAGTCTTCATCACGGAAACATCTTGCAATTTGGAAATATCTGTCAAATCCAGAAACCATTAGCAATTGCTTGAAAATCTGAGGGCTTTGAGGCAATGCATAAAATTTGCCAGCATGAATTCTAGAAGGCACAAGGTAGTCACGAGCGCCTTCTGGAGTGCTTTTTGCAAGAATTGGTGTTTCAATTTCTAAAAAACCAAGGTTGTCAAAATAATCCCTAATAGCTTTAGTGATTATGTGCCTTGTTATTATGTTTTGCTGCATTGCAGGCTTTCTTAAGTCAAGGTATCTGTACTTTAAGCGCATATCTTCATGCGTGACAATCCTGTCATCGATTTCAAGTGGCGGAGTTTCAGCCTCACTCAAAATTTCAATTTTTTCAACAAAAACTTCAATAGCACCTGTAAACATCTTTGGATTCTCCATGCCATTTTTTCTACGCTTCACAATTCCACTTACTAAAATAACATCTTCCCTTCCAAGCTTTTCAGCTGTTTTGTGGGATTCTAGATTAAAAGAAGGATCAAAAACTACTTGAGTTAAACCATACCTATCTCTTAAGTCAATAAAAATAACTCCTCCATGGTCTCTTCTTGTGGTGCACCAACCACACAATGTTACTTTTTTATTGATGTCTTTTTCTGTCAATTCTCCGCAAGTATTGGTTCTTTTCATAGAAGCAAAGTATTAAATGACGTTATTTAAATTTATTGGAGATTAATAATTATTTTATCAAAAATTATATCTAGCGAATACTCCTATACTGGTTCCATTTGGAATACTATCTTTGTAAATGCTTTTATCTATTACAAGCTCAAAATGTAATCCTTTAGAAACTGTGTACCTAAGAACAGATCTTGAATTTAACAAAAAATTCCCATTCTCTTTAATCAAATCTGTAAGTCCTGTTGCAAATCTAATTTTTTCTGTAATTTTTCCGCCTGCCAACAAACCTAAGGATAATTCGTTTGGTGGGTTTATGTTTTTTCTATTTTCTCCAGTAAAATTATATTCCAATGAGCCATCAATTTCGAAATTTTTACTGCCAGTTAGATAAGTGGCAAAAACACCAGTTCTAATATCCAATCGTCCATTGCCTAATGGAACTTTTTCTTCAGAAGCTCCTGTTGGAAGCATTAAAGCACCATATAAAAACCAATGAATATAATTTATTCTACCTCTTGGACCTAAGCCTATTGTAATATCACCTATACCTTTATTAGAACCCTGAAGAGAATCAACAAATTTGTACGGTACACTAACAAAAAACCATTTTCCAAGCTTATTACCGTCCCAGTATTTTAGCATTAGATTATTTGTAATTGTTTCAATATTTTTTTCGTTTTCGGAGTAAGTAGCTCTTACATCTAATTGCCAGTTTGTTGGGCCTCGGACACCTATGAACATATCATTAGCATACGAGTTTAGCATGCTTGTTGTTAAATACAAGCTTCCAGCCAGTGCACAAACTCCTAATTTCCTTAATAAGTTCATGACTACTAATAAATAGCAACTTAATTTAAACTTTTGTGGTATTCTTACAATACCATTAAATTTATAAACAAGTTCATTTTACTTATATGTGTGACACTAGAAATACTAAGGAAAGTAGGACTTTCAGAAGGTGAGATTAAAATATACTCTGCATTGCTAGATTTAGGCAAATCCCCTCTTAATAAGATTCATGAAAGAACAGGTATTGAAAGAAGAAATATTTATGATATTTTAAATAAGTTAATCGAGCGCGGCTTAATAACTTATGTTACTGAAAACAAGAAAAGATTTTTTCAAATATCACATCCAAATAAAATTATAGGATACATTGAAGAGAAAAAACATGAGTTGGATATAACTAAGGAGGAAATAGAAAAAGAAATTCCTAACTTAGTTGAAAAATTTGGAATAAGAAAATTAGAGATAAAAGCTGAAATCTATAGGGGAACCGAAGGAATCAAAGCAGTTTTTGAAGACATGCTTAATTACAAAGAAAATTATTTTATTGGCAGTGGTAGGTACGTCGTTAAATTGCTCCCTCATTTTTGGTCAAATTATAATAATAGAAGAATAAAATTAAAAGTAAAATGGTTTAATATATTCAGAGCTGAAATGAAAAGAGAGGTGAAACCGTTTCTTAATGAATATGTAAAGTTTTTGCCCAAAGAATTTAGTGGTAACCCAAATGTTATATTTATTTATGGGAACAAAGTAACCAATGTTTTATGGATGGAGCAATTCTTTGCATTTGTAATTGAAAGTAAAGAAATTGCTGAGAATTATAAGAGGTACCACAAATATCTTTGGGAGAACGTGGCAAAAGATTAATGCCTTCATTTATAATTTATTTAATTTTATTAATAAAATATTCTCTTGTCATTCCAGACTGCTTTATTATACTAAGCAAAGTACCTTTTTTAATTTCTTTCTTTAGTGGAACTACTACAAGTACAGTTTTATTTTCTATTTTCTTATGCAAAGAAACATGGCTACCCTTTTGTCTCATGACAATAAATCCATCTCTTTGCAGTAACTTTATAACATCATCTCCAGAAACAAGCGGCAACTTCATTTTTAATGTAGAGAAACATCAATAGGTACACTAGCTGTTACAACCTTTGGCACTAAAGACTTTTTCTTTAAATCTTCTTTTGTTAAGCCTAGCTGTTCCAAAACCTCATCTAAGATATCTAGCTCTTCTGCGCTTTCTATGTAAAGTTCTATAGCTTCCTTGATATTATCTATAGACTCTTCAAATGTTTCGCCTTGAGATGCAACATTAAGCTCAGGACATATAACAGAATAACCTTTCTCTTCCTGTTTTACTATAACATTTAGCAATAATTTACTTTCCATTTTTATCAATAGCACTAAAGAACTTGCTATTATTTAAAATTATCTAATTTCTAATGCCTTCCTTTCATAGAAATATAGCCGACTAACAAAGTTAGCGGCTATCTTGCCATCCACAACTA
>CAZRRL010000037.1:0-7156 GCA_964602555.1 uncultured Methanosarcinales archaeon
AATACAAATCAACCAAATACATCATCTATCATCTCAATAAACATCGCATTGCTCCATGCTTGGTTAAAGCAACCTCTGCTTTGCAGTTCTTTTGCAGAGCTTAACTCAGCATGACAACCGATGCAACCTTTCCAAAGTATTTCTTCAGTGCTTGCTTCAATAATTTTTTTTATTTGATTGTTAAATTTTATTTTATTGATATTAAACAAAGTTAATGCTGTCAGATTATTTATCCAAAACCAGGAGTCTCCTCTGTGGTAACTCTTAATATCTTCTCCTGTATAAGTATCTGTGAATAATGGATTTTTTTTGTCTATTGTTGATAATCCACCCCAATCAAGCCAAAGACTTTTCAACGCATTATTAAAGCATATTTCCCATTCATTGTTCTTTAATAATTCAGGACAAACATAAGCTGCAATGAACATATTGGGCCTGATAGTAAAATCGTTTAACCCATCAGCAAGAATTATCTCGTTCCAAAATTTATTTTTTATTTTAATTTTTAATGTATTCTTAAGAATCTTATATTTTTGATTTAGAGTTAATTCAAATAATAATTTATAAATATTTAATCTTAATGCTTGTACCTCAATTCTAGAACCTTCTCTAGCATCGTTCTCAAATTCCGTATCCATCCAGGTCTCCAATTTGTTGTTAATTTCAAAGACATTTTTTGTATAAAATTTTAACAAGCCATTTAATGATTTTTCCAGAGAGGTTTCTATTTCGTAAAGAACTTTATGGTCATCATTTTGTTTTTTATGCAGAATCAAATTGCATTTTCTGAGGTAGTCCATTATTCTAGGCGAATTAGAATTTCTATTTTGCCTTAGTGTTCTTACCATTAGCTTTATCGAATTGATTGTATCCTTATTTTTATTAATCTCTTCTAGCAATTCATTGCATCTGAAGAATAACCAACCATGAGAATCCGCACTACCAAGATTCTTAGATTTGTATTGCCCAATCAAATTTGGCAGTCTACCATATTTATCAATTTTATTCAAATAATTGAAAAGTAACTTTTTAGATAATTCCTTATTTATTTTATATAGGGCTTTTAATGAAATCAACACATCTCTTGACCAAAATTGGAAGAACCAAGGCAAGCCAGCAAAAATCCCATTGTTACTTTTGTTTTCTACAATTAGCTTATTCAAAGAATTGATAGCATTGACGTATGCAACCTTGACCTCTTTGCTAATTCTTTTATTTTGCAATAACTTTTTTACAAATTCATTTCTAAAAATATTTAAAAAATATTCCCTTTCTTTATTTTTTATTTCATCTGCATTGTTAAAAACGTACTCGCATTCTTTTATTGCATCGCTCTTATTTTTTGACATAGAGAAAATGAATTTTGAGCCTTTCAACCTTAAAACATTATATACATATCTTTTAAATGGTGGTGATTTTCTTTCTTCATCATAAGAGTAATATTTCTCAACCCATTCATTATTCTCTTCATAAAGTGTACTGTCACTTTTTATTGCCAAATACAAAACAAATTCTTTTAGCTCGTCACTTTTGTCTTCTCTTTTATCAGTCTTCTTTGTAAATTCTATAATTATGCAGTTATTCTCTGTATAAATATTGTAATACCTACCAAATTCCCTATTATCGTATGACTCTTTACAGTCCAGCACCAAATCAATTTCATTTTGGCTACTTAATTTATAAACTAATGTATTAAATTTTGTTGGCATTAGAAATGACTCAACAATTTCATCTTTTATTCTTTCAAAAAAATAAAACCCATTTTTTAAGCTGGTAATTTTATTATGACCAATGATTACAATATCCTCAATGAACTTGTACATTTTTAATTCATTTTCATCAAAATAGAACAAGCCATAGAATCTAGAATTTTGTATATTGAAAAAGCTACAATAACCTCCTTTCTTGTTAGTCAGCAAAAAGCCAACATTTTCATTTACATCTTTACTAGTACTCAAAATCCCCAGATTATGGATTACTCGCATAATATAAAACTTAATTAATGATACACTTTGTCAACAGCTAAATTATGAGCCTCTATGTAATAATTTACAAAACTTTTCCAATCCGCCATAGATGCAACTTTTCTTGCTTGCATCTTGTTTGCAATTCTGTCATCTTTCGAAAGGTTCGAAAACTTAAACATAACCTCTACCAACTCGTTTACAACATCATCGTCGCTTCTATTCAGTCTTTTTAACACAAATATTCCA
This sequence comes from uncultured Methanosarcinales archaeon, assembly GCA_964602555.1. Classification (GTDB taxonomy): domain Archaea; phylum Nanobdellota; class Nanobdellia; order Woesearchaeales; family GW2011-AR4. Next base: position 2,214 of record CAZRRL010000037.1, read on the forward strand.
GGCGTATCTATTTGTGCGCACTCATTACAGAAATATCTTCCAAAACCAGCCAAGTCTGTTGTTACTGAAGATACTCCTAATGCTCCTGCCTCTAAAGGTGTATATCCCCAAGGCTCATAATAGCTTGGAAAAATTCCAAGATGGCAACCTTGCATAGCTTCATAGTAGTTTAGACTTAGTAAACCATCTGCTCCACTCAAATATATTGGGTAATAAATAATTTTAACTGAATCTTGCTCATCATTTTTTAGATTAGAAGAAATAATGGTTTTTAATATGATGTCATTTTCATCGTAAAGGTCGTGAGTTAGCAAAGGTGGCTTTCCCTCTTTGACAAACCTTGCAATTCTAATTTTCATTTCTGTAAGAAATTGCTCTTCAAACAAACTTTCCTTAGTAATCCTTTTGTTAGATACAAGAGAGTAAATAATGTTTTTTTCAACGTCGTCCATAACTTCTTCAAGCGCATCCTTAATATCTTGGAATAATGTTTTATTTTCTAGCAATTCCGGCCTTATATTTCTGAAATTTGCAGGAACCCATATGAAAGCTATGATAGTTTTCTTACTTTTTGATTGCTTCAAGCGCTCATTTAATTTGGCAAGCGCTTTAATGTAGATATCTATACCTTTGTCGTGAAACTCGTAGCGGCCAGCTATGAAATAAATCAATGTTTCTTTTGGGTCGAATGTGTAGTATGGAAAGAAGTAGTAAAGCATGAATTCTCTTATTCTGTCGCGTTGTATGCTATGCTTGATTGCAAGTTCATCAAATGTTGGAAATTTGCTTATATCCAGGCCATTTGGCAGCAAAGCATCGGGTTTTTTCTTGAGCAAGTGAAGAGCTTCCATTCCAGTTATTTCACTTACTGTTGTAAAGACATCGGAAAATGCAGCAGAATTTTTCTCAACAAGATGTTTTGCTTCAACATTATACTTATAAACTTCTTGGTCAGGGTTTATTTTGTTCCAAGCATTGTATAAGTCAACATTAGAGTTTGCTAATGTCCTGCCTAATACAGTAGCGTGTGTAGTGAATACTGTCGCGATTTTTGCATTCTTTTTTCTCAAATAAAGCAATCCAACCCCAGATAGCCATTCATGAAAGTGTGCAACGATTTTTTTATCTTTATAACAACTTGATAATTTTTCAATTAACATTCCAACAGTATATGCCCAAATAACAGGCTCGTCATAATCCGCTGTAGCCCTTAAAGAATCTATTTTGTACCAGTCCCATAACTCACGCTTTATCTGATTTATTTTATGCCTGTAGTTAACAAAGTCTATCAGTATAACAAATGGAGAACCTTCACTAATCCACCGACCAAAGTGGCATATTATTCCAGCATTTTTTAACTCCTCAAAAGGAGCCTTACAAAACTCGTTTGGCAACTCTTCCTGAAACTGACCTAGTGCTTTTGGCGCAAAGTAAGGCCCAATCATAAAGTAATTTTCACCATACACTTCAACCATCTTGGCAGCTTTTGATTTGACAACAGTGTATATGCCACCTACTTTATTGCAAATTTCCCAAGAAACTTCAAATAAAATATTTGCTTTATTTTCCATTTACACCTTTATTTTAGTTCTTAATTTATAAATCTTTGACACCACTTGTAAGGAAATATATAATTCAAACAATAACTTTTTATATTATGAAGTTATAACCAAGATAGTTATAGCATAGTAGTATTATAATTAAAAGGGTGGTATTAATCAATAAAGATGATTTTTCTATAAAAAGGACATTTATTGAGATAAGGAACTCTATCTTTTTGTCACTTGCTTCTGGGCAAAAAACTATAAACCAGATTTCTAACGAAACTAGGATTAACTGGAAAACTGTTGAAAGACATCTTATCTACTTGCTTGGCAGAGGATGGGTTCGTGAAGCATTTAGTTCTTCTTATGTTAGAATCTTTGAATTGACTGCTTTTGGCAAGGACTATCTTAGGAAAAATGTATCAAAAAAAGTCCGTATTTCAAATAAAAAAATAATTGAAATTAATGGTGAATATAAATCATGAAAGTGCTAATGTTTGGATGGGAATTTCCGCCTTTGAGCAGCGGCGGGTTAGGAACGGCATGCTATGGCTTAACAAAAAGTCTAAGCAAAAAGGGCATTGAGATAACTTTTGTTTTGCCATACTCTACTGAAATAAGTGATGTAGATTTCCTAAAGCTAATTCCAGCTGGCAACATTAAAATAAGAAGAATTGCTTCATTTTTGCATCCATATATGAGCTCTGAAGGGTACCGAAAATCACTAAGTGAGAAACCAAATTCTAAAATTTATGGTTCAACTTTATTTGAGGAAGTTTATCGTTATACGCTTGCAGCAGAAAAAATAGCAGAGGAAGAAGAATTTGATGTTATACATTGCCATGATTGGATGACTTTCGGTGCTGGAATAAGTGCAAAAAAGAAGAAAAATAAGCCTCTAATATTGCATGTCCATTCTACCGAATATGATAGAACAGGTGGTCATCAAGTTAACCAATATGTATATGACTTAGAAAGATATGGCATGCATAAAGCAGATATAATAATTGCTGTAAGTAATTTCACCAAAAATAAAATTATAGCTCATTATGGAGTGAGTACTGAGAAGGTAAGAGTTGTTCACAATGCAGTTGATCTTACACAACGTTACTTCCAAGATAATTTTGAGATTAAAAAAACAGACAGAGTTGTGCTCTATCTAGGCAGAGTAACATTGCAGAAAGGTCCAGACTACTTTGTTTATGCTGCAAAAAAAGTTTTAGAGCAGGAAAAAAACGTCAAATTTATTATTGCTGGCTCAGGCGATATGGAGCCTTTTATCATTGAGAAAGTAGCGGAGCTTGGAATAGCAGACAAAGTTTTATTCGCAGGCTTTTTAAATCAAGAGGATGTTGAAAGAGCCTATAAAATGGCAGACATTTATGTAATGCCAAGCGTCTCAGACCCTTTTGGCATATCTGCTTTAGAGGCAATGAAAAATAAAACACCTGTAATTTTATCAAAGCAAAGCGGAGTTGCTGAAGTGGTTAGGCACTGCTTAAAAGTTGATTTTTGGGATGTGAATGAGATAAGCAACAAGATAATTGCGCTTTTGAGATACAAGCCATTGCACGAGACTTTAAAGGAACATGGTTACTTTGAGGTTAATAAGTTTAGCTGGGATGTGCCAGCAGAAAAATGTATTGTGGTTTATAATGAATTAATTAGTAAAAGATAAATATGTTTTAACTATACAAGCTAGAAAATGGTAAGCGTATGCTTTTATTTTCAAATTCATCAGCCGCTTAGACTTAGAAATTACTCTGTCTTTGAGATAGGACATCATAACAGCTATTTTGATGAGCGTAAAAACGAAGCTATAATAAAAAAGGTTACTCATAAATGTTATCTGCCGACTAACAGAATTATCCTTGATTTAATAAACAAAACTAAAGGAAAGTTTAAGGTGGCTTATAGCATGACGGGAATAGTGCTTGAGCAATTGGAAAAATATTCACCAGAAGTAATTGACAGCTTTAAAGCTCTTGTTGACACAGGCTGTGTAGAAATTTTAGATGAAACTTATTATCACACTTTGTCTTATCTTTATTCAAAGGAAGAGTTTAAAGAACAGATTAAATTGCACAATAAAAAAATTAAAGAGCTATTCAATTTTAAACCAAAGGTTTTCAGAAATACAGAACTTGTTTATAACAACGAAATAGCCGCATTTGTTGAGAAAATTGGATACAAAGGCATTCTTGCAGAGGGTGCAAACCATATCTTAGATTGGAGAAGTCCTAACTTTGTATACAAACCAAAAGGCTCGACAAAAATCAAGCTGCTTTTGAAAAATTATAGGTTGTCTGATGACATAGCGTTTAGGTTTTCTGAAAAAAGTTGGTTAGAATTTCCATTGACAGCTCCAAAATATGCTACTTGGATAAATGCTATAAATGGTAATGGAAATGTGGTAAATTTGTTTATGGATTATGAAACTTTTGGCGAGCATCAATGGGAGGACAAAGGAATATTTGAATTCTTACAGCATTTGCCATTTGAAATATTGAAGCATAAAGACAATGATTTTGTTACACCAAGTGAAGCACTAGATAGATACGAGTCTGTTGCTGAACTTGATTTTCCTTATTATGTAAGCTGGGCGGATATTGAAAGAGACTTAAGTGCATGGCTAGGCAATAAAATGCAGCAAGAAGCTATAAAAGAAATTTACCTTTTGGAGACAGCTGTCAAGTTATCAAAAAATCCTACTTTGGTAGAGGAATGGAGGAAACTGCAAACAAGCGACCACTTCTATTATATGTGCACAAAATGGTTTAATGATGGCGATGTGCACAAATACTTCAACCCTTATGATAGTCCCTATGAAGCTTTTATTGCATATATGAACATTTTAAATGATTTTAGGATAAAAGCAAATAAATTGAGTGAGGTTAAGGTTGTGGAATAATAAATTGTTATGGAAATCTTATACTTTAAGGATTTGATTAAAAAAGGATTTAATGAAAATATCATCTTCAAAGAAATTGCCGAACTAGAAAAGAAATTCTTTTCTCAATATCATTATAATGTTAGAGATATAAAACAATTCTGTCAAAAGAGTGGCGGACATACACTAATTTTATTATCCAAAAACAAAATTGTTGGTTATATGATACCTCTTTTATTTAGGAATAAACATTATCTTCAGATATTGACAATTGCAGTTGACAAAAATTATCAGAAAAAAGGTTACGGAAGTAAATTAATTACAAAATCTGAAGAAATTGCAAAATCATTGAAATTAAAGAATGTACTAATAAGGGCGGATATTTCATATCCAATATTAAAAACGTTAAAAAATTTGAAATACAAACCAATGCAATTAGGAGATATTAAAAAATTTATAAAAGATGGTTTATTTAGCTCTAAAGATATTATAAAAAATGGAATTTCTAA
>CAZRRL010000037.1:7256-10880 GCA_964602555.1 uncultured Methanosarcinales archaeon
ATAAAAAATGGAATTTCTAACTTAAGTATATCAAATTTATTTCCAAAAGCTTATGCCATAACAAAGGATATAGGCAAAAAGAATCCCTATTCTTTTGTACCAATGATGAAAAAATTGAGTTAAAAACCGCAAATTATAAAAATAACAACATACAAAAAAGCAAAGAGAGTGAAATAATGGCTAAAAAAAGAGGTAAAAAGGCTAAAAGAACACTTGAAACCACTATTAAATCTAATTCTAAACAATCGGAAAAACCGCATCAAGTTATTGAAGTAATCATAAAGAAAAAAGTTCTAGGAGAAGCCCCTGAAGAGCAGCATTTTGTTGTTGCTGATGGTAGAAGGCTAAAAAATATAATAGAGCTGGCAGATGCTCTTGAAACAATGAGTGAAGAAATATTCCGGCATCACGTTAGCGATGTTAAAAATGACTTTAGCAACTGGATTAAAGATGTTTTTTATGATCATAGCTTGGCTGAAGATATAACAAGGGCTAAGAACAGGCTAGAAACTCAAATAGCCGTTTTAAGAAGGTTGGTTAAAGAATTAATGTGATTAAAATGGTAACAAAAGATGAAGCAAAAAGATATTTGAGTGATACACCTCCTGAGCAATGCTTCTGGGTAAACAATGGACCCATATTGAAAAACTTGGAGGATTTGACAAATTTTTTGCCAAATATGAGTGAAGAATCCTTTAGACATCACGTCAACAAAGAAAAAAATGACTTTAGCAACTGGATTAATGATGTTTTTTGTGATAAAAAACTTGCGAATGATTTGTTAAGCTCTAAGACAAAGGATTCTATTCTGAAGAAAGTAAAAAATAGGTTGAATTCTCTGAAAAAGAAGGCTGGCTAAAATTAAGCAAAATTCCGATAAATTTAAATAATACCACTAAATATTAAGCCGCCTTAGCTATGCCTGCAGCCACAATAAGGCTTATTCTGAGGTGAAAAATGGAAGAAGAGGAAAGAGAATGTCCAAGTTGTGGTATGGTCATTGAAGAAGGCGAAGTTGAATGCCCATCTTGTGGAGAAAGCTTCATAGATGAGGATGAGCCACTTTAAAATCAAGGGGGTGAGCTTGATGAAATCTTTTTTTGATTATGACAACGGCGAAGATGAGGACGACGCAGAATAAAGTCACTAAAGCAAGATTACTGAATTAAGATGGAAGAACACACTAAATATGAGCAAGCAAGGATTATAGGCGCAAGAGCATTGCAAATCTCAATGGGAGCACCTCTCATGATTGAGCTTAGTGATGAGGAGCTCAAAAAGCTAGGCTACAATACGATTGAGATAGCAAAGCTTGAATTTAAACAGGGCTTGATACCCATAACTGTTAAAAGACCAATGCCAGGCACTGACAAAAAAGAAGTTACAGCAAAGCCTTTTGATCAAACAAAGCTTGAATAAACATGGGAAGGATAAAAACAACGCGTGTTAAGACTATAGCAAAAAAGCTTATTAATGAGCATCCCCAAGAATTCTCTATTGACTTTAACAAAAATAAGGAGTTGATTGAAAAATATACAAATGTGACCTCTCGAAAGATAAAGAATACTATAGCAGGTTACACAGCAAGACTAATGAAGCAAAAAATAATTCTTGACAAAGAACCAAGAAGAAGGTTCCACGAAGAAGATTTGAGCAAGTTTTATGAGTAATTTCATTTCTTAAATTTCTCTTTTAATTTCTTCTCAACAATAGCTGGCACAAATCCTTTCACGGAGCCGCCAAACATTGCAATCTCTTTTATTATACTAGAGCTTAAAAAGGCATAATCATCTTTTGTCATAATGAATATTGTTTCTATTTCTTTTTCAAGCTCTCTGTTTAGTAATGCTCTAGAAAATTCAAACTCAAAATCTGAAATTGCCCTTAGACCTCTTATCATAACATTAGATTTTTTCTTTTTTACATAATTCAAAAGCAAACCATTAAAATGTTCTACTTCTATTCTGTTGTTATGCTTTCTTAATACTTCTCTAAGCATCTCAACCCTTTCTTTTGGTGTGAATGTTGGTGCTTTTTGTGGATTGTCACCAACAAGAACATAAAGCTTGTCAAATAATTTCAAAGCTCTTTCAATAATATCGATGTGACCATTTGTTGCAGGATCAAAAGTTCCAGGGTAAACTGCCGTTTTCATTTTTATTTAATTTTTTAATAATATTTATGACTTGATTTTCTAAATATTTTAAATCTTTATTATTATTAATAACAAAATCAGCATATTTCAGCTTTTCATTAAGCGGCATCTGCAACTTTAAAATCTTTTCTATTTTTTCTTTTGCAAATTTTTTATTTAATCTCTGCAAAATACTCTTTTTATTGCACTTAATGACAATTATTTTATCAACAAGATTTTTTAAATTGGTTTCAATTAATAATGGTGCGTCAATTACTATTCTGACTTTATTTTGGCATTGTTTTTTTATTTTTGAAATTTTATTTTTAATGTTGTCAATTATAATTGGATGGGTAATTGAATTTAATTTCTTCAATTTCCCAGCATCACTAAAAACAATATCACTTAATTTTTTTCTGTCAATATTTGAGTTTTTATCTAAAATTTCATTTCCAAACTCTTTCATTATTTTTTTGTATATGACGGAATTTTTTTTAATTACTTGATGTCCAATCTCATCAGCATCAATTCTTTTGTACCAATGTCTGCTGAACAATTTTGCAACAGTTGTTTTGCCAGAACCGATTGAACCAGTAATGCCGATTATCATCTCACAATAAATTAGCTAATTTCTTTATATCCTTATTTGCGACATGAGTATAAATTTGCGTGGTTTGAAGACTTGAATGGCCAAGCAGCTTTTGTATATGCCTTATATCTGCCCCTGCCTCAAGCAAATGAGTTGCAAAGCTGTGCCTCAAAGTGTGCGGGGTTACTGCTTTGCCCGTTCCAGCCTTTCTCGCTGAATTGCTGACAATCACCTGGATTGTCCTTTTATCATACTTCTTCCCAAAGTTGGAAAGCAAGACGTAGCCGTCTCTTTTTATATTAAAATATTCAATAAATCTCTTTAGCCTTTCATGCAGAAAAAGTATTCTTTCTTTTTCTCCCTTGGCTGTTTTAAGATGGATGACTTCCCTTTGGAAGTCTATGTCTTCCCATTTTAGGTTTACCAGCTCATTGAGCCTTATGCCTGTGTAATAGAGAAGCATCAAAACCAGCCTGTGCTTGAGGTTCAGAGTTGATTCAAACATTTTGTTTATCTCGTTCTTATTCAAGACTATCGGAAGCTTGCCTTTGTTTTTTGCCAGTGGTATTTTCTCATCAAATTTTTGATTCAACACATTATCATGAAAAAATTTCAATGCAAAAAAAGCCGATCTTAAGTACGATCTGCTTTTGTCTGAATACTTCAATAAAAATTCCCTTGGCGCCAGTTCGGACCGAATAAAATTCCTGATAATTAAAAGGTACGCCTTCTCAGTCATTCTTGAATATTTTCTCAGCCGCATCTCTTCTGATAATTTATTAAGGTAAATCTGCGCATCTTCCATAAACAGCCAGAAATAATTAAAAGTATATAAAAACTTCGCTTTAACATATCTAACAACTATTAAACAACAATTAAAACTGCGTTTAATAGTTGTTAT
>CAZRRL010000038.1:0-10855 GCA_964602555.1 uncultured Methanosarcinales archaeon
AGATAATTTTTTATATTTTTCTTAAATTCTTTAATAACTATGTCTATAACAAACTTATTTCATCTTGAGCAGCAGCTTATAACAACTCCTGATGGCGGATATGCAAATAGGGTTTCAGGCGAAGTCTACACAGACCTAGTAGATGCTGCTAGAGCTCTTTACCCGCAGAATATGCTAACCGACAATTCAAAATTATATATTGTTGTGTATGGCAGAATTCTAACTTGTAGAACAAGAAAATTCAAAAGTATTTCTTTAGAAGAATTCTTGGACGATGGAAATGTATGTAAAGATGGTACAACAGTTGTCAGCTTTAGCTTGAGAGACTTTGATGAGCTTTCATCACTTATTAATTCCGAAAGAACTTTGTGGGGCACTAGTGAGCGAATAGTTGAAGGAGTTCATTACAGAGTTCATACTTACACTGGACGAACAAGGCATATGCCAACAAAATTACATTTTAAATAACCTCTCCAACCATATAAATAGAACCTGTTGCAATGCTTAAGTCATTTTTTCCAGCAATTTTTTTTGCATAATTTAATGCTTTTTTAGGGCTTTTTATTATTTTTGCTTGAGTTAGTTCATTATTTTTTATTTTTTTAAAAATGCTTAGTAAATAATTTGGATTACTTGCTTTTTCATTTTTTGATTTAGTAAAGATTATAGTTGATATAAGTGGATTAATTATATGCAGCATTGACTTAACATCTTTTGTGCTTTGTACCCCTACAACAAAAATAAGATTTTTGGTTTTTTTCTTATTTTTTATTATTGTTAATTCTTTTTTTAATGCTTTGAAACCTGATATATTATGCGCGCAGTCAACCAGAATATTCTTGGAAATAAATTGAAGCCTTGCAGGCCATTGTGTTTTTTTGAGCCCATTTATAATCTGTTTTTTATTTATTTTAACCGAATAAAATTTTTTTAATGTATTTATTGTTGTTAATGCAATGTTTTTATTTTCTTGCTGGAATGCTCCATTTAAGTGCCTAAATTTGACAATTTTGCATTTTTTAGCTTTGAATAATGGCGCATTTTTCTCATTCGCAATTTTTTTAATAACCTTCAAAGCATTTCCTTTAGCGCCTGTAACAACTGGAATTTTTTCTTTGATAATTCCAGCCTTTTCAAATGAAATCTTTTCTATAGTTTTACCCAATATGTTAGTATGCTCAAGCCCTATGTTAGTTATAACAGAAATTAATGGCACGACAACATTAGTTGCATCAAGCCTGCCTCCTAATCCAACTTCCAAAATAACAAAATCAACATTTTTTTCTTCGAAATAAAGAAAAGCCATAGCTGTTGTTATCTCAAAAAAGCTTTGGTTTGTGATATAAGGCTTAACCCTCAAAAAATAATCAACAATTTCCCTGTCTGTTATAAAATGGTCGTTAATCCTTATCCTTTCATTGAATTTTTTCAAATGGGGGCTTGTGTACAAGCCAACTTTAAAGCCTGCTTCTCTAAGAATTTGAAAAAGCATTGCACAAACACTTCCTTTTCCATTTGTGCCTGCAACATGAATGCATTGCAATTTTTTTTCTGGGTTTCCTAATTGATTAAGTAATTTTTCGATGCTGTTTAGACCTAACTTTATCTTTGGGCTTTCTAAGCTGTATAAATATTTTAATATCTTTTTGTAATTCATTATATTTTTAGAATTTTGATACATTAATAAATCTTAGCTTTGTGTTAGTGACCGTGAATAACTTAATTATGCATAAGAAAAATTTTTATTTAGCAAATTTTATCTGACTAAAATGCTAAAAATCAGCAGGTCTAAAGACAAAAAGATTAGAATAATAGTCACAATTATTGCATGTTTTATATTGATAATTCTAGGTATTAGATATGTTATATCTAAGAGAATAGACTTAATTTTAGATGTGCTTGTTTCAATAATTACCATAGGAACTTTTTATAAGTTCTATCATAAACTCCATCAGGATTATAAAAGCTATTTCTTTTTGATTTTTGCATTGATTTTGCATGATTTTTTCTTTTACGGTACAAAGCCATTAGGGATAAAATTTGAGCATTACATGCATTTTGTTGGGGGGTTTACAATTGCGATAATTACAGATAGGGTATTTAATGAAAAGTTAAGCAGAACAAAGCGCTTTCTTCTTTTAATGATATTCGCACTTGGCATTGGTGTTATAGGAGAGATTATAGAGTGGCTAGGTTTTAAGGTTTTAGGACTTGGAGAAGGTTTTTTTAAATATGGCGTTGGAGATGAAGGAGAGTGGGACAATTCCATTATAGATTTGTTCTTCAACAGTTTTGGCGCATCGATAATGGCTATTTTTACTCTATTTAGGAAAAAATAAATTTGAAAATCTGCAAAATTGATTTTTGTTTTAAACAATAAGTATAAAAATACAAAAATAAATCAAAGTATAAAATGCAGTTTGAAAAAAAAGCGTATGAAAGATTTATTAAAAAAAAATATACTTCTTTTATTCTAGGTAGTGATGTAGGAGGCACAAACACAAGTTTAGGTATTTTTGGCATCAAAAAAAATTTTCCAAAATTAATTCTTTCATTGCACTTCAAAAGTCAAGAGCTTAAAGGATTACATTTTGCTGTTAATGAAGCATTAAATTATGTTGAAAAAAACTATAAGATTAAGATTACAAAGGCTTGTTTTGGACTTGCAGGAGTTTTATCTGCTAACAAAGATAGTGCAAAAATAACCAATGTTGCATGGAATATAAGCAAAAAAACATTGATAAAAAATACAAAATTTAAAAAAATTCTTCTTATAAATGATTTTGAAGCTGTTGGTTATGGCATTAATATGCTAACAAAAAAAGATGTTAAACAAATTAAAAAAGCCAAAAAAGTTCCAAAAGCGCCAATTGTTGTTGTAGGTGCTGGAACTGGATTAGGAAAAACTACATTAATCTACAACGAGCAATATAAGTCATACGCCCCACTCAAATCAGAAGCAGGTCATAGCGATTTTGCAACTCAAGACCAACAAGAACTGAATTTAGTAAATTTTATTAAAAAAAACAAAAAAATAAAGGTTAGTGTCCCTTATGAATTAGTCTTGTCAGGCAGAGGTCTAAGCAACATTTATCAATTTTTAAAAAAAAGTAAAAAATTTAACGAGACAAAGTATACAAAAGAAATAGGCAAAGCAAAAAATCAGCCTGAGTTAATATCAAAGTATAGAAAAGTTGATGCAACATGCAAAACCACTTTTGAAATATTCAAAACAATTTATGCAAAATTTGCGAGAAATTTTGCACTTGACAGCTTAGCATTTGGGGGTGTTTATATTGCTGGCGGGATAGCTCCTAAAAACAAAGAGGTTTTTGATACTGCTTTTATAAAAATTTTTGAACAGAATTATAAGCTCAGCTTTGTGCTAAAGAAAATTCCCGTATATTTAATAATGAATCCCAATGTTGGCCTACTTGGGGCAGGATTTGCAGGAGCAAATTTTTTTAGGTGAACAAAGCAAATGAAAGAACATCATTGCATATTATCAATTTTTGGCGCAACCGGAGACTTAACAAATAGAAAATTGTTGCCAGCGCTTTATTATCTTGAACAGGAAGGGCAAATAAATGAAAATTTAAGAATTATTTGTATTGCCAGAAAAGAAAAAAGTCATGAGCAATACAGAGAAGAAGCTTCAGATGCAATAAAAAAATTTTCAAGAATAAAAGTTAGAGAAGATATTCTTAAAAAACTCATTTCAAAAATTTATTATCATCGACTAGAATTTTCAAATGCCGAAAATTATGAGAAGCTTAGAAACTTTATTGAGCGAATAGCTAATGAGGAATGCCAAAAATGTGAAAGAATTTTTTACTTAGCAGTTCCTGCATCGTTTTTTGGAGTTATTGTATATAACCTTAAAAAATTTAAGCTAGCTGATAGGCAAGAGAAAATTGCTTATAACCGTGTCATGTTTGAAAAGCCGTTTGGATATGATTTAAAGTCTGCAAAAGAGCTTAATAAAGTAATAACAAATGTTTTTGATGAAAAGCAGATTTACAGAATTGATCATTACATGGCAAAAGAGCTTGTGCAAAACTTGATAGTTTTGAGGTTTGCAAACAGCATTTTCGAGCCATTGTGGAATAAAAAATTCATAGATCATATACAGATTGCAGTGGCAGAAACTTTGGGAGTAGAAGGAAGAGGTGATTATTATGATAAAGCAGGAGCTTTAAGAGATGTTATGCAAAACCACATGATGCAACTGCTTACTTTAATTGCGATGGAGTCACCAAAAAGCTTTGCAGCTGATGATATAAGAAAAGAGAAAATTAAGGTGCTAAAATCAATTTCAAGGTTTACAAAAAATGATGTGGGCAAAACAGCTGTTATAGGCCAATATACAGTTGGCGCAATAGATGGAAAAAAGGTTGTTGCTTATAGTGAAGAGCCGAAAGTAAACAAAGACTCGAGGACAGAAACTTATGCTTCATTGAAGCTGCACATTAACAACAATATGTGGAGAGGTGTTCCTTTTTACCTTAGAACTGGAAAAAGGCTAAAGGATAGAGCAACAGAAATTGTAATAGTCTACAAGAACTTTCCATCAAAGCTGTTTCCAAAGTTAAAGGTGAGTAATGACATGATGATTATAAGGGTGCAACCTTATGAAGGGATAACATTGCAGTTCAATGCAAAAGTTCCTGGCAATAAAGTAATGATAGATAACGTTAACATGGACTTTTGTCATGAATGCAAGTTTGGTCCTAACACGCCAGAGGCTTATGAAAAATTGCTTTATGATGCAATGCTTGGTGACCAAACTTTGTTTACGTCATGGAAAGAAGTTGAGAGCGCTTGGAAGCTAATTGATGTTGTTATAGGGGGTTTTAAGAATAAATTACCATTTAAGTATGCAGCAGGAACATGGGGACCAAAAGAAGCTGACGAGCTTATTGAAAAAGATGCACGCAAATGGGTTGAGCCAAAAAAACCAGCTTATGCTGATTTGTTAGGAAAATGAAAATCTACGATTTATCACCGGTAATTCATGACGATATGGTTGTTTGGAAGAACTTGCCAGAAAAGCGTTCTAGACTTATTATAACTAAAACCATCAAAGACGGTTCGAACGAATCCAAGCTTGAAATTGAAGCACATGCAGGCTCACATGTAGACGCACCATATCATTTCCTGCCAAGAGGAAAAACTATTGAAAAAATCAGCTTGGAAAAATTCATGGGCACTGCAATTGTTTTGGATTTTACAAGAATAAAAGATACAATAATCAAAAATCATTTCAAAAATATTAAAATAAAAATTCAAAAAAATGATATTGTTCTATTAAAAACAAAAAATAAACCTGATAAGCGATTTAATTTCAGCTTTACTTATTTAGAAAAAAGCGGTGCAAATTATTTAGTTTCAAAGAGTATAAAGGCCGTTGGCATTGATTCATTGGGCATTGAAAGAAATCAGCCAAATCATGAGACACATAAAATTTTGCTTAGCAACAATATACCAATATTTGAAGGATTGGATTTAAGTAAAGTAAAGCAAGGAAGATATTTTTTTTATGGGTTTCCATTAAGAATAAGGAAAGGCGATGCGTCTCCGATAAGGGCCGTATTGGTTGAAAGATAGCTTTTGCTAAAATTTATATCCCCTAGGAAATACTGTTTTAAACAATAATTATTTAAACACAATATAAAATAAATTTTTTTATGAAAATCGGTTTTATTGGTTTGGGAAGAATGGGTTTTAATATTGTTTTAAACCTCCATTCTAAAAAAGTTGGTGTTGTTGCATACAATAGAAGTCATGAGCCACTCAATAAAATAAAAAAATATGGTGTTGAAGTTGCTTTTTCTATTGAAGAATTAGTTAAGAAACTACCAAAACAAAAAATAATATGGATTATGGTAACAGCTGGTAAAGCAGTTGATGGTACCATCAAGGAATTATTACCCTACCTCAAAAAAGATGACATAATTATTGATGGCGGGAATTCTTTTTACAAAGATTCAATAAGAAGATTTAAATTTCTCAAAAATAAAAGAATACATTTTGTTGATATTGGTACAAGCGGCGGCTTACAAGGTGCAAGATATGGAGCTTGCTTGACAATAGGTGGAGATAAAAAAATTTTTAAGAGAATAGAGCCAATATGCAAAGCAGTCTCTGCAAAAAATGGTTATGCTTATGTTGGCAATGCAGGAGCCGGTCATTTTGTTAAGATGGTGCATAATGGAATAGAATATGCAATGCTTCAAGCTTATGGTGATGGATTTGAGTTGTTGTTCAAAGGCCCTTACAAAAATCTTGATTTGAGAAAGATTGCAGCAACGTGGAAAAATGGTTCTGTTATAAGATCATGGCTTTTAGAATTAGCGGAAGATGTTTTTAGAAAATATCAAAAATTAAACAAAATTGAAGGTATTGTTGGCGGCGGTGAAACAGGGCAATGGGCTGTTAACACTGCTAAAGAATTCAAAGTACCAGTTGAATCAATTAAACTAGCATTAAAACTAAGAAAAAAATCAAAAAAAAAGCCAAGCTTTGCAGGAAAAGTTATTGCAGCTTTGCGGAATGAATTTGGTGGGCATGAGGTCGTGAGGAAGAAGCGATAAAAATGATTAGTAGATAATTAGTTTAAAGTAAAAGTGCCATTTACAGGAGTAGCTAAGTTACCACTTGTGTCATTAGCGTTTACAGTATATGTATATATTTGTGGAAACAATCCAGTCGTATTGTAAGTGTACTGCCACATCCCTAAAGAAGTTGATGCTGATACTTTTACATTATCAATACGACAGTACTCTGATACAGCTCCGGTTTCACACATAAAGCGAATCTTAAAATTAGGATTTTCATTAGCAGAAGATGGAGGAAAATAAATCTTAGATATATAATTAGCATTATCCTGACTGCTTACATGCTCAAGCACATTCCATGTATTACCATCAAACCATTCTGCAGAGAAATCGTCTGCTGCATCCAGGCCAACTAATTTTCTATTGTAACTTACACTTATTCCTCTAAAACCGATTGTACTTATAGACTTTTCTAGATAAGTTGGATTGCCAGCTCCTGATTGCTGTGATTGTGCATGGTATACACCACTAAGTGGATTTAATGTCGACACTAGCCAAGGATTACCAGAGCCGTATACAACCCAACCATTAGTTGCAAAACTGCCAGATTCGAAACTCTCGACTAGTAAATCTTTTGATACACTTGATTCTTGAATCATAAAATGGTCTATCCCATCTATAGTAACCCAAGCTTTGTTTACAGCAACATCATCAGTTACATTGGCTTCTATTAACAGAGGTGTACCTTCACTTAATGGATCAGGCATGTCCCTTATAAATACTATAAGAGGGGAATTTCGGTCCTTACTTGGATCGTCATCAGGTGCTATCGTTACTGGCTTTTTTAATAGCCAATCTACAGCAGTCCATAAAAATGGCCAGTCTGAGTAATCAGGACCATCGCTAAGTTCGTCAGCAAATGTTGTGCCATCTCTGTTGCTGTCTTCTTCAATTTCAGGATGAGGTCCAACTAGCAATACACGCCCTTGTCCGTAATTAAAGCCAATAATCCCTGGCTTGTTATGAGCTGACGGATTGCTTGGAACTTTCCATGATGCAAATACCAGCATCTCCTGGCCTGCATTGGCAACGAAGTATGGTTCCCCATAATAAAGAATGTCTCGTTGTGCTGGTTCATAAACATTTGCTGGATGGGTTTGGTCAATATTCATTGTTGTCATTACATAATTAGGCCAAGGTGCAATCTCATCAATTGGTCCGATACAATCGCCAATGAATAGGTCCAGTGGATACGCATAAGGCTTGCCTTCCCATACGACATCATCACAAGCGTAGTAAGCGCCTGCACTCATTCCAATGTATGCTCCGCCATTACCAACTAAATTTCGGATATTTTGTCGACCAGCAGCGTTTATGTCTCTCTTGTAGTCAGCTGCCCAGCCTCCTGGGAAAAAAATGGCTTTGTACAATGGCCTTAAGTCATTATTATTAATGTCGTACTTGTTCACCTCTTCATAAGTGAAATTTTTCCATGAAAGAAATTTCTCAAAAGCAATAATGCTAGGCTGCCATGTGCCTGCTCCTACATAAACTGCGAAGTCTGCACCCCGTAGTGCATTTGCATTAACTAAACTGATTAAAATAGAGAAAGTTATAGCAAATAAAACTTTATTTTTTAATCTGTATTTCATGAAATTCACTTTTTTTAACAAAGTGGATAATCCATTTCTTAATATATTTTTTGTTTTCTTTTTTGATTATGCAAGTTTCTTAGCGATAATCAATGTTATACCACTCATTACAGCAATTGAACTATTTCAACGGTTTTAGGCTTATTCTGCTAACTTCAGAAAACCCGAAAACCGAAAGCTTTATATAGAACCAGATATTCACAAATTCAACGAATTTTTAATAAAAAATATTTTGGAGGTGGGTTTAAAAATGACACAACAAGTACAACCAATATTCATTCTGCCAGAAGGCACTCAAAGAAGTATTGGCAGAGATGCGCAACGCACTAATATAATGGCTGCTAAGATAGTAGCTGAGACTGTAAGAACAACTCTAGGTCCGAAAGGAATGGACAAGATGATTGTGGATTCTTTAGGAGATGTTACTGTTACAAATGATGGTGTTACAATTCTTGAAGAGATGCAAATTGAGCATCCAAGTGCAAAGATGATTGTGGAAGTGGCAAAAACACAAGAAGATGAAGTTGGCGATGGAACAACAACAGCTGTTGTTCTGGCTGGCGAGCTTTTAAAGAATTCTGAGAAGTTGCTTGATCAGGATGTTCATCCTGCTGTAATATCAAGAGGTTATAGATTAGCAGCTGACAAAGCTCTTAAAATTTTGAATACTATGGCTGAGAAGATAACTCCTAAAGATGAAAATATTTTGAGGCAGATAGCTATGACAGCAATGACAGGCAAAGGAGCAGAATATGCAAAAGAAAGATTAAGTGACTTAGCTGTTAAAGCAGTCAAACTAGTTGCTGAAGATGATAGCTCAGTTGATTTAGATAATATAAAAATTGAGAAAAGAACCGGTGGCTCAGTTGAAGATTCTGAATTAATTAGGGGCATTGTTATTGACAAAGAAAAAGTGCATGCTGGCATGCCTAAAGGTGTGAAAAATGCAAAAGTTGCATTAGTTGACAAAGAAATTGAGATAAAGAAAACTGAAATTGATGCAAAGATTGAAATTACAAGCCCGGACCAATTGCAAGCATTTCTCGATCAAGAAGAAAAAATGCTTAAAGACGTGGTTGAGCAGATTGCTAGCTCTGGTGCAAATGTTTTAATATGCCAAAAAGGAATCGATGATGTTGCGCAGCATTTCCTTGCTAAGAAAGGTATTTACGCTGTAAGAAGAGTTAGTGATTCTGACATGAAAAAGATTGCAAAAGCAACAGGAGGCAGTATTGTTAGCAATTTACATGACTTAAGCAAAGAAGATTTAGGGTTTGCAGGAGCTGTCGAAGAAAGAAAGATAGGAGATGAGGAATTCACTTATATCATAGAATGTAAAAATCCAAAAGCTGTTACAATTTTAGTTAGAGGCGGCACAGAGCATGTTACAAGTGAAATTGAAAGAGCAATTACTGATGCTGTTGGAGATGTTGCAGCTTCTTTGAAAGATGGAAAAGTTGTTGGTGGTGCAGGTGCGCCCGAAGTTGAGCTTGCATTACAGCTAAGAAAGTATGCAGAATCATTAAGTGGAAGAGAGCAACTTGCTGTGCAAGCATTTGCTGATTCAATGGAAATAATACCAAGGACGTTAATTGAAAATGCTGGCTTAGACCCTATTGACATAATGACAGAGCTTAAATCAGCTCATACAAAAAAACAAAAATGGGCTGGAATTGATGTGTTCTCAGGCAAAGTAAATGACTCATGGAAGAAAGGTGTAATTGAGCCATTAAAGATAAAGACACAAGCTGTAAGCTCGGCGTCAGAAGTTGCAGTAATGATTTTAAGGATTGATGATGTGATTGCATCATCTGGCTCAAAAGACAAAGGACCAAAGATGCCGCCTGGAATGGGTGGTATGGGCGGCGAAGATATGGGTTATTAAGCCCATAAAATTTTTTATTTTTTGATTTAATTCTTTTTTGATTTTTATTATTGATGTTTATTTTCTCAAAATTCTATCCCTTAAACTTATAAATATAAAAATTCTTTCCTTGTCCTGATTTATTTGGGTACTTAAAGCTGACAGCAGAGCTATCTCTTAATTTTTTCAGGCATGTTGTCACAGAACCTAGTGATGCACTTAGTTTATTTGCTATTTCTTTCGATGTTAACCATTTATTTTTATGTTTCCTTAATAAAGTATAAACCTCTTGTTGCCCCATTTTATTTATAGAATGTATAACTGTTATTTAAGCCTTATTTATTAAAAAGAGATATACCACTAGACATTTGTGTGTGAAGTTTATAAAGGAGAAGTTCTTACACATTTAAAAATAAATAAAATGGCTGAGTCTGACCAATGCTAGACTCAAAACCAGTTGACGTTCCCGCATTAAACATAACAGCTGTCAAATATTTAAATCTTTCCCTTTTCAAACTTTTGAAAGAAACCAGCAAAATTCTATGAATTTTGTGGGCTTTGAAAAATCAAAATTTTTCAAAACCTTTAAATATAACTTCAACTTTCATTTTAAGTTCATCGCCTCCAGTTCAATATTGGTTAGATATTCAAATTCTACATGCAAAATATTGAAGGCTGATGTTCGGAAATTTTGCGGCAAGTAAAAATTTCCGTCATTTTGTGTGCCTGATGTGTGCATCAAGTACCTGTAGGAATTTTAAGTTTCAGCTCAATATAGTGTG
>CAZRRL010000039.1:0-10845 GCA_964602555.1 uncultured Methanosarcinales archaeon
AGATTTCTCTGAATATGCAGAAAGCGATGTTGTAGTTGTTGGAGGAGGTCCTGCTGGCGCAACAGCAGCTTTGTTGCTTGCAAGAGAAGGGATTAAGACTTTAATTATTGAGAAAGACGTCAAAGCAGGAGGCGGCATGTGGCAAGGTGGCATGTTGTTTCCTAAGATAGTTGTTGAAGAGCCGGCAAACAAGTTTCTTGAAGCATTTGGAATAAAAATGCAGAAACAAAATAATTTGTACATTGCAGACAGCTATTATGTGACAGCAAAGCTTCTTGCACAAGCATTTGACTATGGTGCTAAGATGCTTAACTCTGTAAAAGTGCAGGATGTTATCTATAGAGCTGATGGTTTGCACGGTGTTGTTGTGAATTGGACTCAAGTTGCACATTTAACTGCAGAGTGCATTGATCCTTTAGCAATTGAAAGCAAGCTTGTTATAGATGCAACTGGCCATAATGCTGAAGTTTGCAAGATAGTGAATGAAAAAATAAAACCAATCAAAGGCGGCTTTGTTGGCCACGAAGGTTCGATGTGGGTTGAAAAAGCAGAGCTTGCAACAATTCATAACACAAAAGAAGTTTTCCCAAACCTAATTGTTGCAGGAATGGCAGCAAACTCAGTTGCAGGTCTGCCTCGCATGGGGCCAATATTTGGCGGAATGTTTTTGAGTGGTATAAAAGCAGCAAAACTTGCATTGGAAAAATTGCAGGATGGAAGATTCAAGAAGAATAATATTTCAAGAGATGTAATGAGTGCGATAAGTGTTTAAGGTTTTGTTTTATTTTTATTTATTATCGAATTTTTTTAATATAAAATTTTGTGATTATTTTTGTTATTGTAATTTTGATTAGTTTTTGTAATGATTTTGTCTCTTATCCATTAAATAATTCTGCCATTATTGCCTAAGACAAAAGAAAATCGTACGTGATTAGCACAATCTAGCTTTTATCTCGTTAAAAGGATTTAACCCTTTCTGTTTCCACGTAGCTATGCAGCTTACAATCCTTTCCATTATTGTTGTTCCTTTCTCATTCGAAAGATAGATATATATATATGTTCTCAAAGAGATTAAAGTTATGTATAGAAATACTAGTTCAATTGTGTTATTTATTTTGATAGGAATAATTTTAATTGGGTGTGTTCAGCAACAAAAGTCTTTTGATACAACAGCAGATAACAAACTTCAAAGCGA
This sequence comes from uncultured Methanosarcinales archaeon, assembly GCA_964602555.1. GTDB lineage: Archaea > Nanobdellota > Nanobdellia > Woesearchaeales > GW2011-AR4. The sequence continues at coordinate 1,196 of CAZRRL010000039.1, forward strand.
CGAGACAAAACTTGTTTATAGAGTTGGCCAAGTTGGTAAATTTGTGGATGGAGTATACACAACAGAAGCTTGTGATGAAAGTATAAATATTATTGAAGGTAAAACAGCAGCTTCAAAAAAATTACTAGACAATTGTAAAATTTCTATTGGGATTGTTGGTTGGATTGATGATAATACTTTACTTGGTATAGGTTCTCAAAATAAATTTCAAGAACTAAATGTAAAAACTGGACAACTCCAACCATTAGCCATTAATATACCTATTACACATATAGATCATTATACTGGAGCAACTGCAAAATCACCAAAACTCATTGCACAATTAGTTAAGAATGAGCCAAAATTATTGGAAGAGATTATTAAACATAACTGGCGCTTAGTAGATTTACAATTAGCTGATAAATCTATAACTTTTATTATACTTTCGTTAGAACAAGACTCGTCAGGGTTTCAGATATATTCATTTAACAGAGAGAATGGTAAATTAATACGCGAGTTTATCTTTCAAAAAGATTCAGGTGTTGATAAGATATACTTTCTTAATGAACGAGAGATTATATTTTCACAAATAGACAAGGAACCGCCATACGGGGTTAATTTTATTGTAGCTAATGTAGATGGCTCAAATCAAAGAAAAGGTAGTGACAAACTCCAAGGTATGAGTTTTATAGGCGATGGTTTTATTGGTTTTGGTAATCATATTTCAGAAGATCCTCAGTATAAGGTTAGTATTTTTGATATAGAAAAAAACACAATAAGGGAAATACCATTAGAAATACCAAAAAGAAATAGTGATGGTTATACTGTTGACCTTGCCTTTATGGATTTCTCAAAATCAAGCAATATGTTGGCCTACAAGACTGAGGCTGGGTATAGCGCTTTAGATTGTAATCTATATGTTTTAGATTTAAAAACAGAGAAGAATACAAAACTTGCTGATAAATGCTTTATAAACGATGTTTGGTGGTCTAAATAAATAATCAATTTTTATTCCTTGACACTCACATAAACCCAATAGCCGGATTTTTTTGCAATAACTTTTAAGTTTCCAAAAACTTCTTCCATTTTTTTACTTAAAGTTTTGCCGCCTTTATTGTGACGAGCAACTAATTGTAAGCTTCCTCTGTTCTTTAGATGATTCTTAGACTGTTCAACTAATTTAAAACAAATTTCCTTGCCTGCTGTTTGAGGCGGGTTTGACAAAACAACATCAAAATCATTTCGATTTATTTTTTCGTACAAATTCCCTTGGTAAATTTCTGCATCAACATTATTTAATTTAGCATTCATTTTAGCAAGCACTACAGCTCTTTTGTTGATATCACTCATAACAACTTTTGCATTAAAAAGCTTAGCAGCTACAATTCCAATAATGCCAATACCACATCCAATGTCAAGAACTTTAGAATCTTTATCAATTAACATATTCTCTGCTAAAACTAATGTCCCTTTGTCAACTTTTTCTTTAGAGAAAACTCCTGATGCTGTATAAAACTCAAAATCTTGACCTTTAATTTTTTGCTTAATCTTTTTAGTGTTAAATAAGGATTTTTGTTTCTCAGAATAGTAATGCTCCATTTAAGCTTCTTCCTGTTCCATTATTTTATATAAATTATATAAGACTCTGTCAACGCCTTTAACTAAATCAAAGCCGTTGCCTTCAACAATAATACAGTTGTTGTTGTAGTAAGTCCTAAATCTCTCTGATTCCTTTATGTAAAGCACTAGCTTATTAGTATCTTCACAAGTTACAATTGGCCTTGTTTTGCAAGGCTCTGTCTCGTTTCTGTCGCAAGCAGCAATTGGCTTTTTTTCAAAAACTTTAGACATATGTGTGTCAAAGTCTGCAACAGCCAATCCAAAATAAGCAAGATTTTTTCCTGTTGGATTGAATGTCACAAAAAACTCACTTTGATTATTAAAAAATTCATCATTGAGGTTGCCTTCTATAAATATGTCTTTCAAATCTCTAGGAGAGTAACGCAACGCTAAGCTGTATATCTTTGTGCCTTTTGGTGACTTTAGTTGCGTATACCACAAGTTATCAAGATTTATGAAACTGTAGATACCTTTGTAAATATAGCCTTGCTCTGGCTTGAGCTTTCCCTTCAAATTCAAAACATGCAGCTCTTCTAATGTTGTTGGTTTAGGCTTATTAAAAATACTAAAAGCTAATATTGATGCTAGTAATAAAAAAATAATAATTATACTCACTAGCAAAATTCTTTCCGAAGATTTTTTTGGCTCTTCTGAACTTTCATTGGACTTATTAATTTCTTCAACATTTCTGTCAAATTCTTTTACATCAGGGTCTAGTTTTTCCTTCCATTTCTGATACTCTTCTTTATCAATAATTCCTGATTCAAAACTTCCTTTCAAAATATTAAGCTTTTTTCTTGGATCAGTCATTTTATAACTTCTAATATTCCATAAAGCAATCTGTCTTTTACTCTAACGAAATCTGCATTTGTTAAAGCTTCTGCAATAATGCAATTATCCTTTGTATATATTTTTGTTTCATTGCCTTGTTTGAAATATATAACAGGAACATTTAAGGATGAGTCATTACAGGTTATAATAGGAAGATTAAAAGTATTGTTTGTTGTAAATCCTCTTCTAATATAAATGTTGTATGCAGCTAAGGTTAACCCCATTTGATGCTGCGCAAGTGCTATTGATTCTTTAAAAGTGTTATTTAAATCTGAGGTAACATCAATCTCGAATTTGTTTTGCAACTTATGTAAAATATCAATAGGAAGATTGATGCTTTCTACATCGCTAGGCAAAAAGCTGAAAGCAGCTTCTATGTCACTTATTTTTGAAATCCATATATTTTGGCTAGGTAAAAAAGTAAAAGTAGATCCTTTATACTTAACTTTCTCAGCAACAGGTGAAAAACCAAAAAAAATAAAGCTAAAAGATGTGCCTATCATTATAATAACTATAAACAATATAAGACCCCATTTTTTCTTTTCCTTTTTGTCTTTCATTGTAATTGCAAATCAAGGCTTATTTAAAAGTTTTTTGAGTTAAATAGCTAGAAACACAAAATTTAAATATTGGTATATCGTTTCCGATACATCGGTAACGATATATAGAAGCTGATACAAAATGATGGCTGGCTATTTAAGATTAATTGTAATGAAAACTTTGTCAAACCGAAAGTTATCAGGCTATGATTTGATAAAGCAGATAGAAAAAGATACAGGCACTTGGAAGCCCAGTTTTGGCTCAATTTACCCGTTACTTGAAAAATTATTGAAGGAAAAATTGGTTAATGTTGAAATTCAAGGAAGAAAAAAAATTTACTTTTTGACAAATGAGGGAAAAAAATATTTTAATATTATAGATAAAAGCAAAAACACGTTGATTGACAAATTAATTGCTACATGGAATGTGTTTGGCAAAATAACAGACAGAAGAGAAATGGGATTCATGTTAGAAATCTTCAACAGCTTGAAAAAAGGCCAGCTTCCTTTTAAAGAGCTTAATCCCGAGCTTAATGAATTCAGAGCAACGATTTTTGAGCTATACACAGCAGGAAAAGACAGGAAAAAGATGAAAGTAATTTTGAAAGACACTGTAAAAAAATTGAGAATAATCAAATGAAAAAGTCTATTATAAAATTGGAAAATGTTTGGAAAATATACAATATGGGGGATGTTGAAGTTAATGCACTTCAAGGTTTAAATTTAGATGTCAAAGAAGGTGAGTTTCTCGCCATAATGGGTCCTTCTGGAAGTGGAAAATCAACTGCTGTTAATATGATTGGTTGCTTGGATGTTCCAACAAAAGGCAAGATAGTGCTTGACCAGCATGATATTTCAAAGCTAAGCGAATCTGAGTTGGCTCAAATAAGGGGAAGAAAAATTGGGTTTATATTTCAGCAATTCAACTTAATACCAACTTTAACTGCTTTGGAAAATGTAATGCTGCCAATGATTTTTCAAGGTGTGGATGAAAAAGAGCGGATAGAAAAAGCTACTAAACTATTGGAAATGGTTGAGCTTGGTGATAGAATTAACCATAGACCGACAGAGCTTAGTGGTGGCCAGCAACAAAGAGTGGCAATTGCAAGAGCACTAGCAAATAACCCTGAAGTTATAATTGCAGATGAGCCAACTGGAAACTTAGACAGCAAGACAGGTGCTATTGTTTTAGAGTTTCTTAAAAAATTTCACAAAAAAGAAAGCAGAACAATTGTCATGGTAACTCATGATGCTAACTTAGTAAAAATTGCTGAGCGCATTGAATTTTTAAAAGATGGCAGAATAGTGAAATCTTTGAATAATGGGTGATAGAAACTAAGTTTCTAGCAACTCTAAAAATAAAATTTTTGATAGGTGAGCAAAAATGAAAAAAATAATTTTGTTATTTATGCTTTTTATTGTAGTTGCAAACGTTGTATTTGCAGCAGTTAACACGCAGTATTTTGGAAAGATTCCAAATATCTTGGTGAGCTTAACAAAACAAGAGCCAGATCCTGTTGAGCCTGCACAGCTAGTAGAAGTTAGTTTTAAACTTGAGAATAACGGAACTACAGCGTATGACGTAGAATTTGAGATACTGCCAGAATACCCATTTTCATTAGTGCCTGGAGAAAGTCCAACAAAGTTCATAGGCACAATTGGCACTTCTCAAGATGGAAAGCAAAGCGTAATTGTAAAATACAAGTTGAAAGTTGCTGAAGATGCAGTTGACGACAATCATAAAATTAAAGTTAGGTACAAAAGCAGTAATGTTGGGTCGTGGATAACTTTAGAAGATTTCAGAATAAAAGTGCAAACTCATGATGCTATTCTTGCTGTTGAAAAGTTCTTTACTGCGCCAGCTGTAACTGCTCCTGGAGATAAGACTAAGCTAAGGCTAGAACTAAAAAATTATGCAACTTCTTTGCTAAAGGACATAAAAATAAGTTTAAATCTGGACAAAAGTGATGAAACAAAGTCTTTCTCCCCTGTTGGGTCAACAAATGAAAAAGTAATTTCATATATAGAGCCACAAGCAACTATTCCAATAGAGTATGAATTGCTTGTTGATTCAGACGCAGCATCAAAAGCCTATAAAGTACCACTAGATGTAAAATATTCTGATGTGCTCAATAAAAATTACTCAAAAACAAGCCTAGTAACAATCGTAGTAGGAGATAATCCTGATTTAGCTGTGACTTTAGATAAAACTGAGGTTTATACTTCTGAAAGCGCTGGCAGCATAGTCATACGGCTTGTAAACAAAGGTGTTGTTGACATTAAATTTGCAAATATAAAATTATTGTTGAGCAATGACTATAGAATATTGTCAAATGATGAAGTTTACCTTGGCAATATTGACTCTGATGATTTTGAAACTGCTGAATTTAAGTTGTTTGTTGAAAAAACAAACAAAAAGCAATTAGAATTGCCATTGGTTTTAGAGTATAAGGACTCAAACAATAACGATTACAACGATAATTTAACTTTAAAAATGAACATTTATTCATCATCTGAAGCAAAAAAGCTTGGACTAAAAGAAGGAAATGGCTTAAAAGTGTTTATAGTTGTTGCTATTGTTATAATAGTAGGCATTTTCTATTACAGAAGATATTGGAAGCATAGAAGAAAGGCTTGAAAATGCGCCTAGATTATTTCTTTTTTGCAATTGACAATTTAAGGCACAGAAAATTAAGAAGTTTGCTGACTATGATTGGAATATTTATAGGAATAGCTGCTGTTGTATCCTTAATTAGCCTTGGCCAAGGACTTGAAAAAGCTATTATCGGCCAGTTTGCTGCAGTTGGTGGTGACAGACTTATAATTCAGAATGCAAACACTGGCTTTGGACCTCCTGGTAGTTTAGATATAAAATCACTTACTGAGCACGATAAGGATATCATAGAAAAAACAAAAGGCATTGATTTAGCTGTTGGAAGATTGCTAAGAGCTACACAAGTTGAGTTTGAAGATGAAGCCAAGTTTCAGTTCCTTGTAAGCTGGCCTGAAAGTGAAGAAGAATCAGATTTTATACTTGAATCTTTTTCTTTTTCTGCATCTCAAGGAAGATTGCTAAAGCCAGGCGACAAATTCAAAGTTGTCATGGGTAATCAATTTGCAAGCAAGGAAATTTACTCAAAGAAAATAACAGTAGGTGACAAAGTAAAAATTAATGGTAATGAGTTTGAGGTTGTTGGCATTCTAGACAAAACAGGAAATCCACAATTTGATACAGTTGTTATTGTAATGGAAGATGCCATGAAGGAAGTGCTGAAAATAGGTGATGAATGGGATGCGATTGCTTCTAAAGTTAGCAAAGGAGAAGATCCTTCAAATGTTGCTGACTCAATTGCAAAAAATCTAAGAAAAGATAGGGGCTTGAAAAAAGGTCAAGAGGATTTTGAGATTCAAACTCCTCAGCAACTAGTCGAGACATTTAATGCTATTCTCTTTGTTGTACAAGCGATTGTTGTTGGCATTGCTTTCATAAGCTTAATTGTTGGCGGAATTGGAATAATGAATACAATGTATACTGCTGTTTTGGAAAGAACTAAAGAAATTGGAATTATGAAAGCTGTTGGCGCTAAAAACCAAGACATTTTTTCGATTTTCTTTATCGAATCTGGATTGCTTGGAATGATAGGTGGTGCAATAGGTGTTTTGCTTGGTTTTGTTTTAGGTAAATTTGTTGAGAACATTGGCAGAAATGTGCTTGGCACAGAACTTTTAGTGCCATCTTTTACACCTGTGTTAATAGTTGGTGCTTTATTATTTGCCTTTGTTGTTGGCTCTGTATCCGGCATACTTCCTGCTTTGCAAGCCTCTAAGCTAAATCCTATAGATGCTTTACGCTTTAAGTAAAATGCTAAAAAATTATTTGTCATTAATCATTGAAAATTTCAGAAGACGCAGGTTAAGGAGTTGGCTCACTTTATTAGGAATTTTTATAGGAATTGCAGCTGTTGTTGCATTGTCAAGCTTAGGTCTTGGTTTAAGACAATTTGTTGACGAGCAATTCTCTGCATTAGGTACTGACAAAATTATAATCCAGCCAAAAGGCTCTTTTGTGCCTGGAAGTCAATCAACAATTGAGCTTACAAAAGATGATGTTGACGCTGTAAAAAGGGTTAGAGGTGTAAGCGAAGTTACTGGCTTTATAGTTAATAATGTTAAAGTTGAATTTAATGACCAAGTAAGATTTCATCAAATGTTTAGTGTTCCAACTGATGAAGGCAAAAAGCTTTATGACGAAATTAATCAATTCAATGTACAAGAAGGTCGTGAGTTGGAGAAAGGTGACAAATTTAAGGTAGTTCTTGGTGTATCATTTATAGAAGATGACTTATTCCAGCCTAATGTTAGAGTAGGCGATAAAATAAAGATAAATGATAGGGAATTCAAGGTTGTTGGTCACTTTGAAAGGATAGGCAACAGCGGCGATGACAGAACAATGGTGGTTACAGAGGATGCAATGCGGGAGATTTTTGGAATAAAAGAAAGAGTTGATTTTATACTGGCAAGAACATCAAAAGGGACAACAACTAAAGAAGTTGCTGACAGAACAGAAAAAGAGCTGAGGAAATTTAGAAATTTAGAAGAAGGCAAAGAAGATTTTTCTATTCAGACATCAGAAGACCTGGCTGAAAGTTTCCAAAATACGATTCTTGTTATATTGGTTGTGCTAGTGGGCATTGCTTTCATAAGCTTAATTGTTGGCGGAATTGGAATAATGAATACAATGTATACTGCTGTTTTGGAAAGAACTAAAGAAATTGGAATTATGAAAGCTATTGGTGCTAAAAACTCTGACATTATGAAAATTTTTTTGATTGAGTCGGGGCTTTTGGGTATTGCAGGCGGCACAATTGGGATTATTTTAGGCATAGCATTTAGCAAATTGGTTGAGTTTGCTGTTGGATTGACTGGCAATACATTTCTAAAGCCAGTTTTTCCATGGTATTTAATTTTAGGAGTTTTATTGTTTGCATTTCTGGTAGGAGCAATTTCTGGAACTTTGCCAGCAATAAGAGCTTCTAAGCTCAAGCCAGTAGATGCTTTGCGTTACGAGTGAAACGAGTAAAAGCAAAGCTAAGAACGTTAGTGAGTATGCTTTGATGTATGAGTAAAACAGTTAATTATTTTAACATTCATTTTTAAAAAAATTTATTTAAAAAATAAATATTTTTACCTATCGCTTATGCCTTTTCCTTAACTCTTCCTTCAAAATCTTGCCCATTGTGTTTTTTGGCAAAGCATCAAGAAACTCAACAAACTTTGGTTTTTTGAAAGAGGCAAGCTTTTCCTTGCAATAAGAAATAACATCATCTTCTGTCAATTTGCTACCTTGGCTTAAAACAATATAAGCTTTAACAGATTCGCCAAATTCCTTATCTGGAATGCCAACAACAGCGCATTCCTTGACTTGTGGCATTGTTTCGATAATATCCTCTATTTCGCGAGGATAAATGTTGATGCCGCCTGATATGATAACATCTTTTGATCTGCCAATTATGTAAACATATTCTTTTTCATCAATTTTGCCTACATCACCTGTTATGAACCAGTCATCTTTGAAGACTTGCTTGTTGTAATTACGCTTGTTCCAATATCCATTAAAAACATTGGGGCCTTTGATAAGAATTTCTCCTTCTGTATTTATAGGCACATCGTTAAAGTCCCTATCAACAATCCTAACTTTAACTCCAGGCAAACAAGGGCCTACGCTGCCAGGAACTCTTTCGCCTTCATAAAGGTTTGAGAAATTCATCATTGATTCTGACATGCCAGCTCTTTCCAAAATTTCATGCCCAAAAACTTTCTTAAACTTATAAAACAAATCTTTTGATAAAGGGGCAGAGCCTGAAATAAAGAGACGCATTGAAGAAGTATTGTATTTTTCCAATCCATCGACTTCCAATAACTTAAAATACATTGTTGGGACACCCATAAACAATGTAACTTTCCTTTTCTGTATAGTCTCTAGCACTTCTTCAGCAACAAATTTCTTTTTTAAAATTGCAAAATTGCCAATGTATAAAGAGCCGCAAAGTGCAACTCCTATGCCATGTATATGGTACAAAGGCAAAGTTAAAAGCAAAACATCGTCTTTTGTCAATTTCCAAGTTTGCTCTAAAGCTTTAAGATTTGATGTTACATTTACTTGGCTTAGAGCAGCACCTTTTGGTTTGCCTGTTGTTCCAGAAGTGTAAAAAATAATTGAATAATCTTCATCTTTAATTAATGCATTTAACTCTTTATCTGGAGCATGTTCAATTAATTCATCAAAATTATAACTGCCATTTTCTTTTCCATCAATAAGAATTATAGTTTTTAAATTTGGCAATTTGTCAATAACATTTTTAACGATTGATAACCTTTCAAAATCAGTTATTATTGCTTTGGCACCTGAATCGCTTAAGATATGGTTTATTTCTTGTTCCTTGAAATTGATGTTCATAGGCACAACAATGCTACCATTCTTGAAATTTCCAATAAGAGAATAAATAAGCTCTAGACTGTTTGGCAAATATTGTGCAACTCTGTCGCCTTTGACAACACCTATGCTTTGAAAAGCATTAGCTACTTTATTTGATTGTAAATCAATTTCTTTGAAAGTAACTCTTTTGTCTTCGAACTCTATAGCTACTTTATCTGGCAGTTTTAAAGCGGTTTGCTTGAATA
>CAZRRL010000040.1:0-10705 GCA_964602555.1 uncultured Methanosarcinales archaeon
CTCAGTTTCCATTCCAAGCTTTTGTAACAATTCTTTTAGTTCGACTTTAACAATTTCCGGCGTTACCTCGGTTTCTGCAATTATTTTATGCTTTAATTCATTCCTCAATTTTTCGAAATTAGCTCTTTTCTTTGATGCAATATAAACAACCAGTTCATCAACTTCATAAGGGTCATTGTTTTTTTTCCTTACTTCAACTTGCCATTCATCAACGTCTTTATGCGACATCATAATTTGGAAAAAAACATTAAGGTTAACAAAACTACCTTTGATTTTTGTCAAGCGAAATTCTTTGTATTCAGAGCTTCTTTCAATTTTAGCGTCAATCCTTGGCAAAGTCCTTCCACAAGAGCATTTTTCATAGTAAAGACCTTTTGTTATGTCGCCTGTTTTATATCTCAAAAAAACAGAACCGCGCCAATCTAAGGTAGTGTAAACAATCTCGCCTTTTTCACCTTCATTAACTCTTTCGCCATTTTTGTCAACAATCTCAATAAATTCAAAATCCGGGTAAAGATGATAGCCAGATTCTTCTTTGCATTGCACCCAAGCGGTTTTGCCTTCTGTAAATGCATAAGTAGATAGAATTCTTGGATTTTTAGAGCCAAGATAAATTAAATCTTCCTTTATTTTATTCCTTAAGCCACTAGGCACTCTTTCCCCACCAAAAATAATTAATTTTAAGCTATCGAAATTGCTTTTTTTCTCTTTTGCACTTCTAATTAAATGGTATAAGTAACCTGGCATTCCTGCTAAGCAGGTTGCTTTCATGCTTTCAACTGCTTTTATTATCTTATCAGTTCCTAAAATTTTACCACCTCCTGTGTGCAAGCTTAGCACATTAGCACCTTTTGCTGCATAAAATGTCTGCCAGAAAGCAAGATGTGGAGCATAAGGAAATGCATTTATTACTATGTCACTGCTTGAAACATTAAATATTTCTAACATTCGTTTGCCGCTTTCTTCCAATATTTGTAAATCATAAGAGGTATAAAAGACAGGAGTTGCATTTGCTGTTCTGCCAGTTGTAAAATGAATATGAATTGGCTTGTATTCATAATAAAGATATTTTTTGTTAAAAATTGATTTTATTTTTTTAAATATTGATGAATATTGACTAATAGTTTTTTTATTTGGTTGTAATACAAAATCAAGAAATTTTTTTGGTTGCTTTGAAGTTGGCGCAATGTCCTCTTTTGTTGTGAAGGGCAGTTTTTTTAAATCACTAGTTGTTTTGATATCATTAAAACTTAATTTATTTTTTTTGAAAATATTTTGATAGAATATGCTGTATGGAATTTGATTTCTTATGAAATTTCTTAATAATTTATTTTGTAATTTTTTGATTTTTTCTGGTTTTAAATATTGGAGTTGATGCCAATTAATCATATATTTTTTGTTTTATTTTAGTTGATTTAAATGTTTTGACATTCGCATAATTATGTTTTTTCACTTGTGCAAACGAAACATTTATAAGTAAGAATATTCTTACATAATTTATGATAGAAGTAAAAACGGTTAAAGTGTCTGAAAAGGGTCAGATAGCTATTCCAGCAGATATTCGCAATAGCATAGGGATTAAGCAAGGTGACACACTAGTGCTAATTCAAGAAAATAAACGTATTTTGCTGCAAAAAGCAGAACAGCTTAGCAAAGGAACTAAAGACGAGTTTAAGCACCTTTTAAAACATTCTGAAGAAGTTGCAGAAAAATTCTGGAACAGTAAAGCAGATGATGTCTGGGACACAATATAAGCAAGGCGATGTAGTTCTTGTTCCAGTGCCATTTGCATCTTTAAAAGAAGCAAAGCAAAGACCAGCTTTGATTATTTCGAATGATTCACATAATGTAAAGGTTGAAGATGTTGTAATCTGTGGAATCACATCTAATATCAAAGATGAGCCCTATTCTATTATTTTGGAACAAAAAGATATGGCAGAAGGCAAGATTTATTTTCTGAGCAGAATAAAAGCTGATAAAATCTTTACCATACAAAACGCAATCATTAAAAGAAAGCTTGGAGTAGTAAATACTAAAGTGCTTGAAAGAACAAAAGAGGAAGTGAAGAAGCTTGTTTCATAAATAGAATCATTCCAACACAACTTCTAATCTATCTTTATTTTTAATAATTTTAGTTTCCATTTCTTCTGACAATTTAATCATTTTACTTGATATTTCTTCAAACTCATTATCTTTTGCTTTGTTTACTTGCATCATGCTTATCAATCCTGGAATCAAACCAACTTTTTCTATTTTATTTTTGCTTAATGTAACCAAAAACAAAAATGTTTGATCATTTCTTAGCTCTTCATCAACAGCGTAATCATCAACAAAGTCACCTGTGTCATACATTATTAATTTTCCTTTATAAAGCTCTATTCCTTGAAATATGTGAGCACTATGGCCATGAAATATGTCAGCTCCAGCATCAATGGTTGTATGTGCAAACTCCTTAAATGTTTTAGTTGGCCTTTGCTTCATGTTCGGACCCCAATGAGCAGAAATAATTATAATGTCAGCCACATTTTTAACTTCGTTTATACTTTTTCTTAATGTACCAAAATTTTTTTCATCCATTGAAACTTCAATATAATTAACACCTGGTTTTTTTGCTGTTGCGGCCCACTCTGGCATGTTGTCGGTAAAGGCAATCACAGCAATTTTAATGCCTTTTGCTAAAATAAAAGCTGGTTTTTCTGCTTCATACATGTTTCTTCCAGCTCCTGCATAACTTATTTTGCTTTTTTCCAAATGTTCTAATGTTTCAATGAACGCTTCTTCATCGTAATCCAAAACATGATTATTGGCTAATGTAACATACTCTATGTTTGCACACTTTAAAACGTCAATTGCTTTGGGGTCTGCTCTGTAAAAAAATACCTTTGGTGTTTTGCTCCATGGTTTGCCAGAGCTTGCAATTGCATTTTCTAAATTTATAATTCTTAAGTCTGCCTTTTTTATTAACTCAATCATGTCACCCCATACATAGCTTGCAGGCTTGTTGCTTAGAATAACATATTCATTTACCAATCTGCCTAGCATTACATCTCCTGTAAAAGCAATAGTTATTTTTTGTTCTTTCATTTTTGTTTTAGATGATTTTTAAACCAATCAACTGCAAGATTTGCAACATTTTCAAGTTTGCCAGGCTCTTCAAATAGATGTGATGCACCAGCAACAATTTCAAGTTTCTTTGTTGCTTTAAGATGATTTAGCGCTTCTTTGTTCATTTTAATTACAACTGTGTCGTTGCCACCTACAATAAGCAAAGTTGGTGCCTTGACTTTTGGAAGGTGTTGCATAGCTAAATCAGGTCTGCCTCCACGTGAAACTATTGCATATACGCTGTCAGGATATTTTGTAGCAGCAATTAATGCAGCTGCAGCGCCTGTGCTGGCACCAAAATAACCTATATCAAGTTCTTTAGTTTCCGAATTTTTCTTTAGCCAATATGTAGCGCTTAGAAGGCGATCAGCAAGCATCTCAATATCAAACCTTAGGTGTGCTGTCAATGTGTCAATTGCTTCTTCTTCTTTTGTGAGAAGATCCATTAGCAATGTAGCAAAGCTATGCTTTTGCAAAACATCTGCAACAAACCTATTTCTTGGGCTAAACCTGCTGCTTCCACTCCCATGCGCAAACACGATTATTGCCTTAGCGCCTCTAGACACAACTAAATTTCCTTCTACAAAAACTTTACCGATAGGAATTTTGATAGTCTCTTCGTTTTTTGGTGATTTTCTCATTTATTTGTGTTATAAATTAAAAGAGAATAAAAACATTTTTATATGATCAAAAGCTTACTGAAAGCATGATAGAAAAAGAACAAGTAATTGAAATTTTGAAGAAGGTTTATGATCCAGAGATACAATACGATATATGGAGTCTAGGTTTGGTATATAATATAGAGATTATCGGGAATAAAGTGAAGATATTGATGACTTTTACAAGCCCAATGTGCCCTTACGGGCCTGCTTTGATGGAAGATGTTAGAAGACAAGTTTCTTCTATTAATGGAGTTGGAGAAGTAGTGATTGAGTTAACATTTAATCCGGTTTGGAGTCCTGATAAAATGACAGAAGAGGCAAAGATTGCTCTTGGCATTTCTGGATAAGTTTATATTGAGGTAATATTTTGAGCAGTTATGCTTAAAGACATCATAGGTTATCTTGGCGGAATTTTTATTATGGTTAGCTTTATACCGCAAGTAGTCAAATCTTATAAGACAAAAAGCGTCAAAGATTTATCGGTTTGGATGATTGTTGCAACTCTTGTTGGTACAATTTTTTGGGTTATTTATGGATTTTTAATGAATATAAAACCAATTATTATAATGAATAGCATTTTTGGTTTGGTTGTTTTGTTTCAATTTTATTTCAAAATAAAGTATCAGAAGTAATGGGCCCAAAGGGAATCGAACCCTTGCCTTAACCCTGTGAAGGTTATGTCCTAGCTTCTAGCTTTAAAGTCACTAGACCATGGGCCCCAACTACGAAGTCAGTTGACACCTTGCGAGACATTTGCTACGCAAAGTCTCGAGTCTCACTTTGTTCGTAATTAGTAAAAACTATCTATCTTTATAAAATTTTATCAAAATTATGGAAATTCAATCCGCCTACGGCAAACTTTTGCATTGGTTTAATTTTATTGAATTTTTGATAATGATTTGATAAAATTGTTATTATTGAATTGGAAACATATTAAAGAAAAATCTTATTCCTTAACATCAACATTTAGCTCTCCTTTTGTTATCTTCTCTCTTATTTCATCAGCATACCTATGTGCTAAATGCAATGGTTCTGGCAGCTTATGAGGAAATCTCAAGCATTTTTTAACAATTTCTGCGCTTGTCTTTAAGCTTATCTTATGCCCTGGGCTAACGTAAATTGGTTTTGAATGTTCTCTGGTAACAATTAATTCTGCCCTTGCTACCTTCTCAACATAAACAATGTTCCCTTCTACCTCTCCAACAAGCAATTTCTTTGCAACACCAATAGATACTTGATCCAATAAAACACCCATGTGTGATGCTAAGCCACATCTTCTTGGATGCAAAATTCCATTTCCATCAAAAATCATAACATCTGGCTTATTTTCAAGTTTAGAATAGGACTCTGAGATCGCTTGACCTTCTCTATAGGCAAGAAATCCTTCTAAATAAGGTATTTTTACCTTTACAACAGCAAAAATTCTTTCTTTTACCTCTAATGTTTTGTAATCACAAACTACAATTGCTGATATAACCTGATCTTGGTTATAGGCTTGATCAACTCCAGCAATTAACTCAAGCTTTTCAAAAGAATCTTTTAAGACAACCTTTTTTGCAAGCTTAAGCTGCTCCTCTTTTAACTTATTGAAGTCAACCATAAGCCACAGTGTAAAAAATCTTTATTTAAAATTTATTGTTTACGATTATTGCTTTATAAAACCAGCGAAATAAAGTAATATGATGATTGAAACAATCAATAAAAACAACACTATGCCTATAAACACTTTTCTTAGCTTTCTAGCTTCTTCATGAATTTTATGCTCAAAAGCTGTTATCTGATGCAAAGCCTTAAGCGCCTCATGCTTTTTAAATCCTCTCCTTAAAAAATAATTTTCAATGTGCTCTAAAGAAAAACCCCTATTGAAAGAATCTCTTCCCCATTTAATAAGGTGTTCGTGAACCATATTTAATCTTCGTTATGGCCTTTATTCTTTGATTCTACTTCTTCCTTTTCTTTAACTTCTTTTTCTTCTTCTGTTCCCTCAATAACCTTCTCTTCAATTTCTTCTAGTTCTTTTTGTTTTCCGAGTTCTACATCCCCCTTAAACTCTGCTAATTTAGCAACCTCCTCAATGTTTAAACCTATTCTTGCTGATATTTCTTGTATTATAGAATTTTTGTCAGTTGTTTGCATTGTGAACTTTAACTTTGAATCACCAATCTTAATTTTTATCTCTGCTTCTCCATCTTCTATTTCTACTTCAATTTCTCTTTCCTTCATTTCATGTTCTTCTTCCCCTTCTTCAAATTTCTCTACAGTCTTATCTAGAATTCTTTCAGCATTTTCAATTATTTGCTTTGCTGCATTTGCTTGTCCAAACGCTTCGCCAAAACCGTTGCTTTGCAACGCTTCTTCTGCTTTGGATATCTTTTCCTTAGCATTATCAATCAAAATTGTTATAGGAGTTTCATTTGCGATATGACCTTCTAACTTGTGCTCTTGTAATTCTTTTTCCAGCTCTTCAAGGCTTTCTTTTGCATCTTCAATTTCCTCTTCTGCTTTTTCTTTTTTAATGTTGGTAAGCCCTATTTTTTCTTCAATATCTTCTATCTCTTCCTCAACTTCTTTTTCAGATTTTCCAGTTTCTGTCTTTATTTTGATTTTTGTCTTGTCTTTTTTGTTTTTAATTTCAATTTTAAGTTCTCCAGTTTTATTTTCAAGAGTATTTAAAATTGAGTTGAATAATGCCTTTTGCTGTTCATTCAAATTTCCTTTAACTTCAATTTTTATCTTTAAGCTATTACTAACTTCTTCAACCTCGTCTTCGTGCTCTTCTAATTCTCTTTCAATCTCGATTTCTTTTTCTATTTGTTCAACAGAATTTTCTTCTTCTATCCCAGAGATGCTTCCCTTAACCTTTGAAAGAATTTTGATGTGCTCCTCTTTGCCTTTTTCAGCAGCCTCAAGCTTATTTGCTTCTACCATCACTTTTACTTCCTCAAGTCTTTCCCTTGCTATTTCTATGCCCTTCTTGGCTTTTTCTGCAGGACTAAAGGTTAGGACTAGGTTTAGCTGGTCGATGGCTTTATCTAGACCCCATAGAAACGAATCTGGGGTAACACCAGGGTCTACTGGTTCTTCATGAGCATTGGAAAGAGGCAGGACAAAAATCATTATCAAAATTCCGATAATATTGATTTTTTCCATATTAATCTCTTTATTACCTCTTTTTTTAAAAATTGGCCCCCATTACACGTTTATACGTAGGGGGTGGTTTGAGAAGAAATCGTTTTCAGGGGGCCAAATGAAGAGCATTATTTTTTCACCTCACCAGTGATTTAGGTGGTTTTCTCATCTCTCTTATCCATAACAAGCCAATGTGCTGTAAATCCTTGTTGAATTTATCGCTTATCTTGTAAGTTTTTTTGTAAAGATCATAATCAATTAAGCCCATACTTTTCATTGGCGTCAATATTCTATCGTAAAATTGTCTTTTGTTGTAGCTTACTTTGACTTTTTTGCCTTTATAGGGAGGTTCTTCTATTAAGTCTGTTATTAAGTTACCTTCATGAAGCTTAGTTGCGAACAAAGACATTTCTGTTTTGTTTATCTCTCCACCATTGTCTTTCATCATCTCTATAAGCAGTTTAGCAACAATTATTTGCTGCTTTGTTGCAAAAATAACCTCATATATGTCTTCAGGTAGGTTAAACCTGTCGAACAAAATAACCATTTTAAAAGTAAATCATTACAAGTATATAAATATTTCGATTTTAGATACTAGTATAGAGAAATGTATATTGATTATTGGAATTTTATAAGAGTGATTTTATAATGAAGTTATGCCTTCTCACTATAGAATGTGGCAACAAAAAGATAGTATGTTTGTCCCTCAGGTTCAAGAAGTTGTGGACTGTCTCCTAGCATTACATAAGAGCAACCATATCTTTGAGCAATTTCCATAGCAGTCTTTAATGCTTGCTTTTTTGACCATAAGACCCTCTCTTGTCCTCCTAAATATGACCAATCGTTTGCTGCGATAATTTCGACTCCAACATTAACTAGCTTGCTCAAATCAATCGATTTACCATCAACTACTGTTTGTGTTCCCACCCGTTCTATTAATTTAATCATGTTAAACATTAGTAAGCCACTATTATTTTTAAATTTTAGCTAAATGTAGATGATAAAAATGCTTCAAAAGATGCTTCATCTCCCAAAAAATCCCTTTCAAAACCATTTATTTCACAAACTCGACATTATCCATGCCCTCAAACCCTTCATCTCCTGTTAGAAATATCAAATTTTTCTCTTTAGCCAAAACATAACCAACACAATCTATGAAAGAAAGCTTTTTAGCTTTGTTTTCAAACCTGAATTTCATAGCTGTCTTTATAATTTCAGCATCAACCAGCAAAGCACTCTGTTTAAGTTTTTCGTGCCAAGTTTCGGCTGCTTCCTCACCCTTTTCTTTAAGTAATGAATAGTACAACTCCCCTACATTCAGAATAGAAGTTATTATGTCATCTTCTTTATATTTCTCATAGTTTTTATTTTCTTCAATTATCTCTATGATTGCGTACGTGTCGAAAAAATATTTCATTTTCAAAAGAATTTGCTGTCTAATTCCTCATCAACTTCTTTTAGAATCTCTTTTGCGCTTTTTTTCAGTTTGAGCTTTCCAAATATGTCTTTCACTTTTAGCGTTTTGACTGGTGTAATAACTACTTTGACTTTCTGGTCAACATGCAATCCTTCTTTCTTGACATCTTCCTTAGGTATAACAACTCCTATTGAATTTCCCCATGCTTTAAGTCTTGTTTCATGCTCTATCATTTGTATCACTAGTATAATTATACAATATAACTAATATAAATAACTTTCTATTTTTGGCTAACAAATTTCCTCAACACACCCATATAATCCGTCTCAACTTCCATATCCCAATCTTCTGGAAAGCATTGATAGTAATTCCTCCAAGCGTACCTTTCATCCAGGAATATGATTGCACCTTTGTCAGTTTCTGAGCGTATGCATCTACCAGCATTTTGCAGACATTTTGTGATAGCAGGTAGCACATAACCATACTCAAATCCTTTGCCAAATTTGTCATCAAAATAATCAATCAATAACTTAGCCTCAATATCTGGCTTATTTAGTGGTAAACCTACAATAACTACTGCTTTCAGCACATTAGGCATGTCAATACCTTCACCAAAAGAGCCTGTTGATATGCCAAGAAGCAAAGAGCCTTGTTCCTTATAGCTCTTGAAAGTAGCCAAAAGTTTTTCCTTATCTTCTTTTGTCATCTTTTGTTTTTCCATAAATAATGGTTTTTTTGTTTCTTTTGCTAGAAACTCTACAATATTGTGCATTAAATCATAACTTGGGAAGAATATTGCAACATTACCATTTACCAAGTTAGTGATATCACCACATACCTTTGCGATTTCTCTAAATTGTTTATGATTTCTCTCAACAAATTTTGTTGTTGTTTTGGGTATTATTAAGTTGAGACTGTTTTTCTTTGGAAATGGGCTTTTGTATTCTTTTTCAATAACATAATCTTTGAAGCCAAGAATGTCTTTGTACATTGAAGTTGGCACTAAAGTACCTGACATAAGTATTGTTGAGTAGCTCTTTTCAACCACTTCCTTTGCAGCTATTGATGGATCCAAGCATCTATAAGTCAAGTTAATCTTCAGTTTTTTATCCATCAGCTTAGAGACTATTCTTCCAAATCCATTGTCAGGGCCTAGCCAAGCTTCAAGAAATTTTGCAATGCTCAAAGTAAAGCTTCTTTTCTGCTTACCCCTTATATCTTCTCCAATAAATAATAATTCAGATAAAAGCTCCCCATAGTCTTTGTCTTTGCTTATTAGATCAAGTAAGTCGTTTTTTGTTATTATATTTTCATTTTCAATATCTTTTGCCAATTCAAAAATAGCATTTTCAACAATTTCAAGGTTTAAAATTGTTTCTTCATAACCATACCTTCTTGCTTCTTTTTTAGCATTTTCAATTATCAAACTGGAAATTTTTTGTGTTAATAAATCTCTAATTCTTGTTGGCAGGTTATGCGCCTCATCTACTATCAAAATAATATTTTCAAGTTCTTTTTTTATTTTTAGCATAAAAGAATCTCTTAGGCTTTGATTAAAGATGTAATAATAATCTGCAATTATTACTTTTGCGTTGTTGGCTGTTAGAGTTGCCAATTCATAAGGACACATTGATTTCTTTTTGCCTTCTTGGATAAAATCCTGAACATGGCAAGGTCCGATTATGTTTAGCTCCTCAATCGTTTGCTTTGCATTAATTGTTGGCTGCAAATTTTGTTTTCTTGTATTTAAGTAAAACTCACAATTGCTTTCGTCTCTTAAAGATTTGCAGTATTCATGAAATGAGCTAGTTGCCATTGCTTCCACACCATTTTGCAGACACATCCATTTCTTGCCAATAATATCAGCGCAATCAACATTAATGTTGAATTTTTGCTTAATCTGCTTCAATGTATCAATGACTATGCGATGCTGTGTCTGCCTTGATGTAACGAAGAAAATTGTCAAATTGTTTTTAATTGCTAAAGACAGAGCAGGAGCCAAAACTGCTGCTGTTTTTCCAATTCCAGTAGGAGCGTGCATTATAATATGTTTTTTGTTTTTTATTGCATTGTAAACATCAGAAATCATGTCGCTTTGTACATCTCTTACTTTAGAATAAGGAAAATATATTTCTTTGCTTAATTCTTCGCTGAGCATATTTTATTGTAGTATTTAATGATTTATAAGTGTTTTTTAATTTTTTAATTAATTTCAAATCCAATTCGTTCGCTTCGCTCACATATTTTTGTGCTCGCCTTCGCTTTTCTATCATGTCGCTTAGGCTTGCCTATACATTTCACTACTCCAAAAAACTCAACAAAAAAGAAAGATTTAAATAAAATGAGTTAGAAGATTTAGTTTAACTAAAAAGGTGAGGAAATGGGATATTAT
>CAZRRL010000041.1:0-10412 GCA_964602555.1 uncultured Methanosarcinales archaeon
AAAGGTCGGCTACGGTAAGCCTAAAAACATATGGCTCAAAAATTTTAGGAAACTCTTGCAGTTCAAAAACTGCGGAGGTTATAAAAATGGTAAATAACGAAATAGGCTCAGAAGCAGAGCAAGTTTTAATAGGAAGCTTGTTGGGAGATGGTTCCTTACAGATACAAAAAAATGGAAAAAATGCCTATTTCAGAGAAATGCATGGTATTAGGCAAAAGGAGTATTTACTTTTTAAAAAACGTTATCTGGAAATATTTAATCCAAGTATTAAAGATGGCAAGATTTTTGATAAAAGAACTAAAAAATATTATGGGCATGTAGTACTGTGGACAAAATGTGATAAATTTTTAACGGAATATCATAAAAAGCTTTATGTAAACAATAAAAAAATTATAAGTGAAGAAATTTTGGAAAAAATCACTCCACTCGCTTTGGCTGTATGGTATTGTGATGATGGTTCTTTTGGATACATAAACCAAAATGCAAAAATTGCCACCTATGTATCTTATGAAGAAAACAAAATAATAGTAGATTTCCTTAAAGAAAGGTATAATATAAATTGTACTGTTAATAAAGATGGCAAAAGTTACCACATCTATTTTAGCGTTCAGGAAATTAAGAAGTTCTTAGATTTGATAAAAGGTTATATTCCTAAATGTATGGATTATAAATTAGGTCCTTTTGCTGAAATTAATATTGCGAGATTAAATGAAGAAAATTTAAAAAGAAGACAAAAAGATAAATTAAGATATCAAAAGTATATGAATGATCCTGCAAGGAAAAATCTCATAAGAAAACAACATAAAGAAAACCACAAAAGACGAATGCGATATCCAGAATATAGAAAAAAATATTGTGAGTATTATAAGAAATATAATGAAAAATGAAAATAAGGCAGTGGTACTTGACCGAGACGGCGTCATAGTCGAAGATATCGGTTATCATCATAAACTAGAAGCTTTAAGAATAGTTCCAAATGCAGTTGAAGGTTTAAAATTATTGAAAGATTATCTGTTAATTGTTATTACTAACCAGTCTGGTATCGGAAGAGGATATTATACATTTCAAGATTATGAGAAATTTAATGAATATATGTTAAAAGAATTGAATAAACATAAAATAAAGATAGAAAAAATATATGTTTGTCCTCACAAGCCAGATGACAACTGCGAATGCCGCAAGCCAAAGGCAAAGTTAATTAAGGATGCTGCAAAAGAGTTTGATATCAATTTAAGCAAATCATTTATGATAGGGGACAAAAATATTGATATTAAAATGGGCCATAATGCAAGCTGCAAGTCAATCTTAGTGCTTACAGGCAATGGAATAAAAGAAAAAGAAAATTCAAAAGCAGATTACGTTGCAAAGGATTTGTTAGACGCTGCTAAATGGATATTAAAAATTTATAAAGATTAACAACAATAATAAAATGTCAATCAATAACAAAATCAAAGCACTAAACCAATTAATTCAAATAGTCAATCAACTAAAAAAACAAAATAAAAAAATTGTCACAACTAACGGTGTATTTGATATTCTACACTTTGGTCATGTAAAATACCTGGAAGAAGCTAAAAAGCTTGGAGATGTTTTGATAGTAGGACTTAATTCTGATGCTTCTGTAAAGCAAATTAAGGGAACCAAAAGACCTATAAATGATCAAAAATCTCGCTTGTGTGTTTTAGCAGCTCTTGAAAGTGTTGATTATACTTTTATTTTTAATGAAAAAGATCCAAGAAATTGGTTAAAGAAAATCAAGCCTGACTTGCATGTTAAGGCTAATGATTATAAGCCTGCTCAAATAATAGAAAGGAATGTTGTTGAAAAAAATAGTGGCAAAATTGTTATTGTTAAGATGATTAAAAGTTACTCAACAACTAATCTTATTAATAAAATCCTTAAATTGCACAAAAATCAATAATTTTTTAAACATTTTATAATCTTTTTTTACTATGATAAAACTTTCAGTTATAATTCCAGTATATAATGAAGAAAAAACCATAAAAAAAGTAATAGACAAAGTAAAAAAAGTGAAATTAAAAAACATAAAAAAAGAAATTATCATAGTAGACAACTTCTCAGAAGATAACACAAGAAACATATTGAAAAATCTTAATGATGACTCATTAAAAATTTTTTATCATGATAAAAATATGGGAAAGGGGACTTCAATAAAAACAGGGTTTAAAAATTCCACTGGTGATATAATTCTAATTCAGGATGCCGACCTGGAATATAATCCAGATGATTATGAAAAATTGTTAAAGCCAATAATAGAAGATAAAGCAAAGGTAGTTTACGGTTCGAGAATAGTTGCTACAAGAAACAACCCAAAAAATATGTACAGGCTTTATTATCTTGGAAATCTGTTTCTAACCTTCATGACAAACTTGTTATACAGCGCTAAAATAAGCGATATGGCAACTGGTTACAAGGTATTTAGAAAAGATGTTATTAAAGGTATAAATTTAAAGTCTAAGGGCTTTGATTTTGATACTGAAATAACAACTAAAATACTTAAAAAGGGCTATAAAATTTATGAAGTTCCTATAAGTTTTGTTGGAAGGAGTTTTGAAGAAGGTAAAAAAATAACATGGATGGATGGTGTTAAAGCTGCTTATTACCTGCTAAAGTATAGATGTTTTGATTGAGAAAGTTTATGTTAGAGAAATTAAGTTAATTTTATAAATGTGTTATATTTAAATTGTTGATTTATATGAACCTAAAACTTACACCTCTACTGGTTATTTCTTATTTCTTGTTAGTCCTAGTATTTCTTAAAATTTTCAGTGTTCTTTCAGTTATTCTTTTTCTTATTGCATTTGCCATAGATTACTTTACAAATATTAAAAGCGGAATAAAGAATCTGCTTTATTTTTTGGCATCTTCTTCTGTTTTCCAGCCTTTGTTTTATATATTTTTGATTTATATCCCATTCTCAATTTTTGGATTACTACTGAGAGAAAGAAATTTTATAAAAAGTTATATTTTAGGTTTCACAATATCACTTATTCCGTCTGTCATTATATACTTAATATCTACATACTTAACGATCCCCCTTAAAATAATAGAGATTATTGTCATCTTTTATATTCTTCCAATAATGGGGATTTTTATTCTAAAGAAAAAAACTTTGGGAGTATTTGAATTAAAGTTTATGGAGTTATTGTATATTCTGATTATTTTCTTTTTTACTGTTTTAATAGGCATTAAAGTACTAGACAATGAAAATTTGTTTATGGCTAACCATGCCCGTGAATTTTATAGGATTGAAAATATTTTTAACGGACTAAATAACAATGGCTTAATACCTATATACGACCCTGCAATGGGACTTGGAGAGGCCACTTATTTATGGGTTCCGCCATCAGCATTAACGAATATAGCTTTGGTACAATTATTCTTAAAATTTATTCCTCCAATTTTATTTGTTAACGCACATTTATTATTTATGCTATTTTTATCTACAATTGCATTAGGCCTTTTATTTTTTTCTATACTTAATAAAGAGTATTCGACTTTAAATTTTCTTGCAGTAATCTCTACCACATTATTAATAGGATTAAATTTTTTTTCCCTACAATCAATGGAAAGTGTAAAGATATTTTATGCATATCCAGTTGCTTATTTATTTTTATCTTTGATTATACAGAATCCAATAACTTTTAAGGAGTTCTTAATTTTAATGTTTATCTCATCGTTTATAGTTACATTGCATCCTGCGTATGGCATCGAAGTATTAATGATTGCGATACCATTATTTTTATTATGTAAACTGTATTATTACAAAAATCGAGAAGAAATAGTCTATTTTCTGAGCTGGATAGTCAAAAATAAGTTAAAAATCTTTATTATACTTGCAATCATAGTTTTGTTACCTTTGTTTTACATTAGTGCTTCTTTTTTATTTACAGATTATTATGTCCCATTAGCAGAAAAAAAATTAACATTTAACACTATAAAGTTAGATATAATCAGTTATTTTAAAGAATTCTATAGTAATGAAATCCACTACTTATCATTGGACTACCCAGATCTTAATAGAATGGATGAACATAAATTTGGATTTTTTATTTCTGTTTTTGGAGTATTATCATTTTTAGTTTTAATAACTTTATATAAAGCAAAAGAGACAAAAAATTTTAGAATGCTTGTATTATCGTATTTAATTTATCTTATTCTATTGTCGTTAATAAGGAACATCAGTTTACGCGTTGGTGGTTTATTTAGAGTTGCAGGACCGTATCTATTAATAATTTTAGGGGCATCAATACTTTTACTTTCCTGTATCAGTAAAATAAAATTCATAAAAGTTATCTCCATTTCTATCATTTTTATTGCATTTTTGCATACAATCCCATCTGCTATGCAATTAGTAGGAAATATACATAAAGAAGCCTTTATGGGTGGTAATGTTTACAAGAATGAAATCGAATTCTTAAAAAGTATTCCTACTGATGGAAGAATAATGACTTACGGATTATTTAACAATGTAATAGATTTTGGAGTTGCATATCATACAGGAAGATACGGATCAAGAAGTGAAAGAACTGAAACTACATCTGAAAGAAGTATTTGGGAAAAGATTCACGGACAAAATTCATTTGGCGAACCAGACCAAGTGCTAACTAAATCTGGAATTGAGTTATCAAATTACCTTAGGTTGGGAGGCTATAAATATGTATTTATGAATCTGGCTCACCCAATAGCAAATTACGTGACATCACAAATATATCCAAACTTTTCTTATCCAATATATCAAAATGGTCCTTTGGTATTTTTAGTAGTCAATAATACAAATTATGCAGAAAAAGTCGATCTAATAGAAAATATAGATGAAGAGATTTACAAAAAAAAAGATGGTTATAAGTATGTTGGTTATTCTAAGTTATATAATTTTGATATTAGAAATATAAGTAAGAAGGACTATCCTATGGAACCACAGCCTCTGAAATTTGAGAGATTATCACCAACAAAAGTTATTATTTATGGTAATTTTAATGATAATGAATGGGTTGTATTTAAGGAACAATACTTCTCAAGATGGAAAGCTTACATTAATAG
Organism: uncultured Methanosarcinales archaeon; assembly: GCA_964602555.1. Taxonomy (GTDB): domain Archaea; phylum Nanobdellota; class Nanobdellia; order Woesearchaeales; family GW2011-AR4. The sequence continues at coordinate 5,065 of CAZRRL010000041.1, forward strand.
TAAGGCAGCAAAAGTTTTAGCTACTAACTTTGATTTAATTTTGATTAGGACTTTAAAAGGTGATAACATAATACTTGAATATTCGATATTAGCTAAAGAAAAACTGATAGGTATGCTTTCGATTGCAGGGTACTTAGGGTTATCGATAATGATTATCTTCTTATTAAAGGAAACTTATTAGTAAAATATTTAAGTTTATAGGTATTATCAGTGGATAGGTGAGGTGGAAAGCTGTATGAAAGGATATATTGTAGATTACATATACAACGTCAAAAAATTATTGGACAATCTGGACACTGGTATTATTGAAAAAGTGACTAGATTTATCGAATCTGCATATAACACAGGAAACTACATTTACATTATAGGGAATGGTGGCAGTGCATCAACTGCATCTCACATGGCTAACGATTTCTTAAAAAATATATGTACAAATTCTGAGGGTGGTTTTAAAGTGCTTTCTTTAACCGATAATAATTCTATAATCACAGCAATAAGTAATGACGAAGGTTATGAAAATTTATTTATCAATCAATTAAAAGTTTTTTTAAAAAAAGATGATGTTTTAATTGCAATATCTGCTAGTGGCAATTCTGCAAATATTCTTAATGCAATAGAATATGCAAAAAATCGTGGTGCAAAGACTATCGGCTTTGTTGGTTTTGATGGTGGAAAATTAAGAGATATGGTAGATGTATGTGTACACATTAAAACATCAAAAGGTGTGTATGGTCCTGTGGAAGACATCCATTTGATTCTTAACCATATTATATCGGGATATTTAAAAGACAAATTTAACAAAAAGAGCATGCTTGTATGACTAATTGTCACATTTGTCTAAGAAATACTGTAGTAAGATTATTGGACTTAGGTAAGCAACCTGTATGTAATAAATTCTTGAAATCTCCTCTGAAAAAAGAATTCAAGGCTAATCTACTGATGGGTTTGTGCGAAAGTTGTGGATTAGTACAACTAATCAAACCTTTCCCTCAAAATAAATTGCAGCCAATAAACAAATTGGTAAAATATAACGAGCCTGAAGAGCATCTTAATAATTTAGCCATTATTTTGTCAAACTTACTTAAGAAGAATAAAAATGCAAAAATATGTGGGCTTAGTTATAAAGATGCTTCACTTATCAATCGCTTGAAGAAACGTGGCTTTAAGATGGCAAAGATATTAGACATGAGGGAAGACTTAGGACTTAATAACGATATAGAAGATGTAGTAATTATTCAAAATAATCTAATAACAGTAAAAGCAAAGAAAATTGTTCAACAACATGGAAAATTTGATCTTGTCATTGCCAGACACATACTGGAACACTCTTATAATTCCTTTGAGTTTATAAATAGCATAAAGAAATTAATTAAGACAAATGGTTATATAGTATTTGAGGTACCTGACAACACAAAAGCATTTGAAATATTTGATTATTCGATAATTTGGGAAGAACATATACTTTATTTTACCCCAGAGACTTTTAAGAATTTCTTCACTTTTTTTGAATTGAGAGTAGAGAAATTCAAAATTTACCCATATATTTTAGAAAATTCTCTTATTGCAATAGTCAAATATAATAAAAAAATAAAACCTATTTTTCCAAGTAACGACTTGCTTAGAAGAGAGAAAACAAGTGCATTAATTTTTTCACACATGTTTGTTAAAAACAAAAAAATTTTAAGATCCTTCCTTTCCAATTATAAAAAAAAGGGAGGAAAAATAGCAATTTTTGGAGCTGGTCACACATCATGTTTACTCATCAACATTTTTGGTTTGAGCGATTATGTAGATTACGTTATTGATGATAATCCAAATAAACAAGGATTTTTTATGCCTGGTTCTCATTTGCCAATAGTAAGTTCCTTCATTCTTAATAGCACCAACATAAATCTTTGTATTCTAAGTATAAATCCAAAAAATGAGAATATGATCATTGCAAAGAATGATAAATTTTTAGGAAAGGGAGGAAGATTTTTATCTCTAAGTCCAATTAGTAAACTTTCACTTTACAATAACCAAGATATTCAAAATAATTATAATTTTAGGATGACAAATAATAAAGTTTACTATGCAACTCATAAAAATATAAAGTTAGGAAAAGATGATATTAAAATTTTAAAGAAGAAGGCAAAGGTTAATAAATTGGACAGAATTAGGTTGTGTTGTCATAAAGATTCATTCGACAATCTTCATGAAATGTTTATTTTGCTTAAAAGGAATACTTATATAAGACCACATATGCATTTAAACAAATCGGAATCGCTTCATGTGCTTGAGGGCTCTGCCTATGTTGTTATTTTTGATAAGCAAGGTAACATTAGTGAAGTAATTGAGCTTGGGAATTATAGATCTAGAAATAAATTTTATTATAGAATGGACAAGCCTATTTACCACACGTTAATCATTAATTCGGACTTTTTAGTATTTCACGAAACCACTGTTGGCCCTTTTAGGAGAAAAGACACGTTATTTGCACCTTGGGCTCCTAAAGAAAATGACACTATTACTCAAAAGTTGTATATTAATAAACTAAGAAAATCTGTACAACAGTTTTTGTCAAGGAAAAAAAATGACGCATAGAAAAAATACCTTGAGAAAGAAGCATACTTTAATCGTTGGTGGAACCAGAGGGGTGGGAAGTATACTGTCCAAAACTTTAGCAGAAGAAGGGCATATTGTATCGGTTATTGGCAGAAGTCCTCCTGTGGAAAGCTATAAGAATATTCAAAATATTCACTACTGGTTTTTAGATTTATTAGAGCATGATTCTGTTGCTGAAGCACTTGTGAACATAATAGAAAAAAATGGAAAACTAGACAATGTCATTTTTTTCCAGAGGTATAGGGGACAGGGTGATAGCTGGAAAGGAGAAATAGAGGTTAGTATAAACTCAACAAAAAAGATTATTGAAAATCTGAGCGATAAATTTAATAGTGATAATGGAAGTTCAATTGTGGTTGTCACTTCTAAAGCTAGCGATTTTGTTGCAGAAGAACAACCATTAAGCTATCATATTGCAAAAGCTGCCCTTAATCAAATGGTGCGTTATTATGCAGTCCAGCTAGGACCAAAGGGCATAAGGTTTAATTGTGTATCTCCTGGGATAGTTCTGAAGGAAGAGTCAAAAGAATTTTATATAAAAAATAAGAAGGTCCATGATTTATATAAAAAAATCACTCCTCTTGGACGCATGGTCACTTCTGAGGACATAGTTAATTTAATCACTTTTCTTTGTAGCGATAAGGCTTCATTCATAACCGGTCAAAATATAGTTGTTGATGGCGGAGTTTCTTTGCAAATGCACGAGTCATTAGCGCGCAAATTGACCTCATAAAAACTGGTAAATTCAAAAATCTAATAAAAATAAATTGAGTATGCAAATTACTAAACGAGATAGCTGCAGACTTTGTAACAGTAAAAATCTTAAGCTAGTTCTTAAATTGGCTCCCACCCCAATAGGAGATGCCTATATAACAAAAGATAAGCTAGATAAAGTACAGGAATGCCATCCTGTTGACCTATACTTATGCAAGACTTGTGGTTTATTGCAATTATTAGAAATATTAAACCCTGATTCAATTTATAGAAATTATATTTACCATACATCTGATTCGCTAGGACTTGTCAGGCATTTTGAAAGCTATACAGAGGATGTACTCAATCACATAAACCCTCCAAAGGACTCTCTTGTGATAGATATAGGGAGCAATGACGGTTCTCTACTGAGATCCTTCAAAAACAAGGGAATGAGAGTTCTCGGAATAGATCCTGCATTGAGTATAGCACAAAAAGCAACTGAATCTGGAATAGAGACCTTACCAACATTTTTTTCAATTGATGTTGCAAACAAGATAAGGAAGAGATATGGCCAAGCACGTATTGTCACTTCAAACAACACTTTTGCTAACGTTGATAATCTGATTGACATTGTTAATGGTATTAGAGTTCTAATTGAGCCTGATGGCGTGTTTGTGTTTGAAACGGGGTACTTGTTGGACCTAGTTCAGAAGTGTATATTTGATAATATCTACCATGAGCATCTTAGTTATTTCTCAGTTAATCCCCTTCTTAATTTTTTTAAAAATAACGGTATGAAGCTGATAGATGTAAAACGTATACCTGCAAAAGGTGGTTCTTTGAGATGCATAGTTAAATTAGATAATGGTTTGTACGAAACTTCTCCTGCAATAAAGAATCTTTTAAAACTTGAAAAAGAAGCTAAAATTCATAAAAGCAAGACATACATTAAGATATCAAATAAATTACTTAACATTAAGAACCAAATTAATGAACTTTTAAGAGAGATAAAAAAAATAGGAATGAAGGTTGCTGGATATGGTGCTTCAGTTGGGGCTACTACTGTATTATATAACTTAGATATCAATAAAGATAAGATAATATTCATTGTTGATGATAATCAAGCAAGACAAGGCTTATATAGTCCAGGGCTCCACATTCCGGTTTTGTCTCCTAAGGCTATTTATGATCAAAAAATAGAGTATGTACTTATTCTCGCTTGGCAGTATACTGACACAATAATCAACAAGCATCAAAAATATCTTAACGAAGGTGGTCATTTTATCAATTTTCTGCCTAAGTTTGAAGTTATAGGAAACTACTCAAAGTAAATAAACTCATAATCACCTGTATAACCAAAATTGTTGTATAGCCAAATCCATTCATCTGCAGAGAAAAATGTATGGGCTGTTAATGCCCAACACTGAAGATTAAATAGTTCTTCTTCATCCCTATAACTCTCTACAACTATGAATTTGTTTTTTCCAACTCTTTCAACCTCGCTTAAAGCTTGTTTTAAATCGTAAATTTTGAGATTGTGTAAAGTATTAATCGAAATAACTAAATCAAATTCTTTATCATTAAAATTATAACTATCTTGAGCTTTGTGGACAAAAAGATTATTTCTTACCTCCTCTTTTGCATTTTCTATAGCATATTTCGAAATATCAAAGCCAACAACCTTTGACCTTGGAAGTAATTTGGTGAACTCAAATAGAAGAAAACCCTTTCCACAACCTACATCCAATATTTTAGCATCTTGTGGAAGATTATAGGTTTTGATAAGTTTTTCAGCTACTACTGACTGTCTTCCATCGTATTTGTAACCGCCATAGCCATATCTTCTGTCGCCGTCCCAGTACTCTTTTCCATATTGCCCTGCTATTTTCATGCACTCAACTTTGTCGTCATTCATTCTTCCAATATAATCTCTATTTGTCTTTTTGTGCAAGGGTGTCATTACATTCAATAGTCTGCCCATATAAACCACCATTTATTACGCGAGAGAATTTTTATTTGATATATAAAGTTAGCGGGTTGAATAATGT
>CAZRRL010000042.1:0-10344 GCA_964602555.1 uncultured Methanosarcinales archaeon
TCAGCAATTCCAATTAAGCCAATAATCTTTTCATTATATGCAACTACCACAACGGTCTTACCTTGATTTTCTAGTTTTTGAATTTGATTTTCTATAGTTTCTGTTGGTATTTTATTGTCATTCATAAACAATCTATTACCAACTAATATTGCTTTGTTCTGATAGGCTGCTTTGATTCCTTTTCCGGCAAAAGTCTCGTAAGAGCTGGCATTAGGTAGTGTTATTTTCTTATTCAAGACTTGATCCACTATTGCTTGCCCTAGAGGATGCTCTGAACCAATTTCAGCTATCGCAGCCAACTGTATCAAATTTTTTTCTGTCGAGCCAATTGGAACAATATCAGTTACAGATGGTTCCCCTTTAGTTAAAGTTCCAGTTTTGTCAAAAATAATTGAAGTCAGCTTATGCGTCTTTTCTAAATATTCACCACTTTTAATCAAAATGCCATTTTGTGCGCCTTTGCCTGCTCCTATCATTATTGCTGATGGTGTTGCAATGCCTAATGCACAAGGGCATGCAATTATTAGAACAGATATCAAAATAGTCATTGCCAATGAAAATTGCATACCAAATATAAAATACCAAAAAATAAATGATAAAATAGAAATTGCTATAACTATAGGAACAAAATAGGAAGAGACTAAATCAGCCAATCTTTGCATTGGTGCTCTGCTTGCTATTGCTTCTTTTACCATCTTAACTATTTGTGATAATGTTGTTGCTTCTCCTACTTTTGTAGCTTTAATTTTTAACAAACCATTTTTGTTGATAGTTGCACCTATAACCTCATCACCAGTTTTTTTGCTAACTGGCAAAGACTCACCTGTAATCATTGATTGGTCAACTGAGGAGTAACCATCTACTATAACACCATCTACTGCTATTTTTTCACCTGGCTTAACTATAAAGATATCACCAACCTTAACTTGCTCAACTGGGATTTGCACTTCTTTATTGTTTCTGATTACAGTAGCCAATTTTGGTTGTAAGTCAATTAATTTTCTTATTGCTTGTGATGCTCTTCCTTTGACTAAATGCTCTAGATACTTTCCAAGAAGAATAAAACCTATGATTAAGCCTGATTCAGTGAAGTACACTTCTGTGCCTGTTGTAACTCTTGGAAATATCTGCGGCCATAAAATGCCTTGAAAAGCATAAATAGTGCTGTAGAGCCAAGCAGCAGTTGTGCCTATTGCAATCAAGCTGTCCATGTTTGCTTGCTTAGCCTTTATTGCATCTATTGTTCCTTTATAAAATCTCCAACCACCTATGAACTGCACAGGAGTTGCCAAGAAAAATAGCCATATGTAATTTGGAATCCCAAACCAAGAAATTTTGTAGATATACTCAAAAATTGCTGTCAAAATCCCTAAAACCAAGCTGAAAATTGTCAAATAATTCAGATTTCTTTTTTCTTTCTCTGGCTTTAGAAATGCATCTAAGCAATTACTGCTGCAAAAATAATATTTCATGCCTTCTTGCTCTGCCTTAAATTTAGCTTTACTTTCATCAACATACATCCCGCAAATAATGTCTTTTGCCATTTTAGTTTTTGATTTTTTTTATTTTTAAGTATTTTTTATTATTTATTTTAATTTATAAATATTGTTTTTTGTTGTGTATTTTGGTTATTGTAATAATTATTATTTTTGTTTTTATTTACTCACTTGACGCATTATTTTAATTAAATAACAATAAAAATTTAATTAACAATTTTAATTTTTTGTCAAAAACACTACGCACTAAAGTACGTAGCGTGTTTTTGAGCATCTCAAAAATGTTCGCATTTTTGATGATCATCGTAAATCTTTGATTTACGAGATGCTCGGAAAGTTGAACGCGAGTTTGAGTTGAATGTGAGCGTGCGAACATTCTCGCACGCAACTCGAGTGTTCTCGCAAGCAACTCGCTGGCTTGCTTTGAACTTAAGTGTCAAAAACCAACAAGATTAATTATAAATTGTTTTGGTTTTTGAGCATGCTCGAAAATATATGATATTTTCGACATATCAAAGTGTGTGCCTTTGCGATTTCCGACATATCAAATATTATTTTTACTTAGATTTTTTAAATTCTTCATAACAATTTTTGCTGCAAAAATAATATTTCTTTCCATTCTTTACTGTACTAAATTGTGCATTTTTCTCGTCTATGTCCATTCCACATATTGGGTCTTTTACCATTTCCATCACCATAATTGGATATTTACTGATTTTTATTATCCACGCCCAAAATATTATGTATCCAGCACCATCCTACAAAACTCTCAATCAATGCAATCCAGCCAACAATTGCTATAAGCCAATTCACCCATTCAATACCAAACTCAGGAGCCCAAGGCCCAAGCCACCAGAAAGCCAGTGCAAACCTCAAAACCCTGTCCAATTTACCTAAATTTTGTTTCATTTTCTCACCTCATCTTAAATTCCAACTAAATTCTCTTCTTGCACTATCAACTATCACAAGCTTAATAGATTTTGCATTATCATCAATAGCTGAAAATTTTAAAACTCCACTTCTGTGATGGCCGCCTGGCTCAGAGCCCTCCCATTTTAATGGCTTGTAAGTAGTTCCTAAATCATCATACAAAGTTGAAATTTCAGCTAAGTCAAAACCTAAGTCAACAGAATGTGTGCTTATTGAAATTTCAAATTCCGAGCTACTTAAAGGAGTCACTTGGAACTCTACATTATTTTCACTGCTAGTAAAGGTTTGGAATTGATTTTGTACAACTTTAAATTCTTTAGTTTTATCTGTTATTAGTGAATAAATAGTGAGGACTACCAGGATTAGTGTGATCACTAGCAGACCGACTAATATAAATTTTTCTTCATTTGTCATTTTTTATCTACAATTTTTCACCAAGCCAATTATAAACCAAAGCAAAAATGTAGCCAGTTATCGCACTGCTTAAAAAAATTAAAATTAATCCAATTAATGATTTAAAAAATGTTATGTTTTTTGTTGCTATGCTCGAAATGTCGATGCCGTGCACGAAGAGATTTCCGACAGTTATTGTTGTTTCTAGCGGCACAATTGCAATAAAAATCATACACACCAAATAAACCAATGCAATCACCAATCCAAAAGACAAAGCAATAGCATTTTGGTTTAATTTTTCCATTTTAAACCATCGTTATTTTATTTTTATTTCTAAACATTTATTTTTCATTAAATTCTTCCATCAAATCATAGCTTGAATAATCAAATCTATTGAAATAATCATTAAATTTGTTTATTTGCATGCACTTGCAATTAATTCCACAATTACAAACACTATCAATTACAATTATTCTCACCCCTTATTTTTGATTTTATCATTTCACTCTTTTTATCCCAATCAAAAGTGTTTTTGGTATAGGTCGGCAAGAGCAGTTTTTTGCATGCTCTAAATGCCACTCAATTCTCTCTTCTTTTGAGGGATTTTTTGGCATTTTGTTTGATTTATGCCATTTTTCATTCATATTCATTAGCATTAACGTGCAGTCCATCCTCCATCAACAACTAAATTATGGCCGGTAATAAAGCTCGATTCATCTAAAGCAAGGAACACAGCTGCATTTCCAATATCTTCTGGCTGGCCAAATCTTCCAACAGGTGTATTTTCAAGCATCATTTTACTTGTTTCAGCATTGTTTAGCATGTCTTTAGTCATGTCTGTAACTATAACCCCAGGGTCAATTGCATTCACAGTTATTCCATATTTTGCACAATCAAGAGCAACTTCTCTTGTCAATTCAGAAACGCCGCCCTTTGACGCACAATATGCACTTATGCCTGGAAATCCAACTAAGCCAGCTATAGATGAGATATTAATTATTCTGCCTCCTTTACCTTGCTTAAGCATTTGCTCTACAGCATACTTTGTTCCAAAAAAAACACCTTTAAGATTAACGTCCATCTGCCTGTCCCAATCTTTTTCTGTTAATTCTCTAACTGTGCCAAAAACAAGAATTCCTGCATTGTTTACCATTATGTCTAGTTTTCCAAATTTGTCAACAGCTTTTTTAACCAAATTTTTCATGTCTTTTTCCTTAGAGACATCTGCAACAACAAAAATTGCATCTGCTCCTAGTTTTTTTATTTCATTAACAATATCATAAGCATCTTTGCTGTCTTTATGGCTATTGACAACAACCTTGCAGCCCTCTTTTGCAAATGCAATTGCAATGCCTTTTCCAATTCCTCTATTGGAGCCAGTCACAATTGCTACTTTTCCTTTCAGTCTACCATCATGCATATGCATCACCTTCCGTCCATAAAATCTCTTCAAGCTTTTTCATTTGTACCACCTAGTTATTTTTTCTTGAAAACTTCTTTCCAGAGCTTTCTAACAACATCCTTTGCTTTTTCCTTTTCCCATTTTCCTGCCTCCATTTTCATTAATGATATATCCATTTTTGATATATAATTTGAGCAACTATTTAAACTTTTCTATTATATCCATTTTTGATATATCAAAAAAGAAAGTTATTTATATAAGCTAGTATGCACTAAAATTATGGCAGAAATAAAAATAACAAATATGCTCAAATTCTATACGTTATGCCTGTTATCATCAGGCCCAAAGCACGGCTATGATTTAATTAAAGAACTAGAATCAAATTTAGAAAGAAAAATAAGCGCAAGCAACGTGTATCCTTTCTTAAGCATTTTAAGAAAAAACAAATTAATAAAAATTAAAAAAATCGGAGACAGGGACAAAAAAGTGTATATCCTAACATCAGAAGGGAAAAATTTCACAAATCAGATGTTCAGCAAATTTGGCGATTTGATAAATGCTGCGATAGAGCCAAAGATTACAACATGTCCGTGCGGATGCAAAATGTATTCCGGAGGATACACAGAAAAAATAAATGGTAAGTTAATGAAGTTCTGTTGCTCACATTGCGCTAAAACTTATAAGTCAAAATGATTATTTAAATTGTGTTATTTAGATAATTCATCAAGCAATATTTTCCATTGCTCTTCATTAAAAACGCCGTAACCGGCATATAATATTTTTCCATTTTTGTCAATTGCAAACTTTGTTGTAGTTTTTGTAATTCCATAATTAACTAATATCTTGTATTGACCTGCAGCAAACATAGTATTTTGCAATTTTGGGTATTTCTTTTTGTACTCCCTTAAAAGGTTTAAGTCTTCGCTAAGGTCGAGGCTTATTGACAAAAAAACTAACATTTTTTTCGTATTCTGGATAGGCTTTTGATAACTCAGCATAATCTTCAGCGCAAAAAGGGCACCAAGTTGCCATAAAATATACAATAATCGGTTTTTGCTGCTCAGTAAAATCACTAAGCGTTACTGCTTTGCCGTCTGTAGTAACAACTGTAAAATCTGGAGGAATATTGCCAATATTTGTGCCTATAGTATTTACTTGGTTAAGCTCTTGAGTAACAGATTTTGTCTTTAATTCAAGACCATTTTTACTAGAGCAGCCATAAATAAGAAAAACAAAGAATATTATTGATATAAATAGTTTAAATTTCATGCTAGCTTAATGATAGAAGCCAATATTTATAATACTCATTCTTTGCAGCAATCAACAATCTTCTTTATTATAGTAGAGAATTTCTGCATTATGCCGTTATTTTTATCCTCATCAGAATTCATTTCTAGATTTTTTGCATCGACCATTTTCATATTAATTGCAAAGAAAAGCGAGTAAAGGTCAAATGCGGATTTAAAAAACATATTTGCTTCTTTGGCGTTGTCTTTAGCAAGCTCTTTTGTTCCAACCTCAATTAAGCGCATGCTTGAGGCAAGCAAATGCTTGCTAATGCACCATTCTTCTCCTTGCGGGTTTGTAACAATCTTGGCTAGTAAATTTTTTCTTAATTCTCTGGTAGAATTAAGCATTTCAAGGTATTTCTGATTGTTTGTTTTCATTGCTGTAAAATAGAAATGCTCCTCCAAGCTGATAAGGTTCATCAATGCTATACTCAAATCCTCATCGCGAGATAAATCTACCTCTCCTTTCCTAACTTGCTCAATTTTTATTATCCATTTTTTAACTTCGTCTTCCATGCTAAACACCAAAAATAAAATACATGCTCAAACCGGATACAAAAAGAAATGCCAAAGTCAGAGCTATACCCTGGAATGGAAATAAAATTTTTCCATTTATTTTTTTAATGTAAATATGCGAATAATAAGCAAATAAAGTAACTAAACCGCCAATAATGCTTCCTAAAAGCACCTTGTTAACCCAGTAAACTTTGTTTAATATAGAACCAGCTTTTCCAAATAAAAGCAATGGAAAATATATTGCGTCATTGCTTATGTATAATAAAGGAACAACAGTCAACAAAAAAGATGCTAAAACAATTATTGGGAATTGTAATTTAAAATACTTCTTTATTTTAAGCCCAATCCATAATCCAGTTGATATTCCAAAAGCACCAATCAGCAAACCAATAATACTCACATCCAATCCATAATATTTTGCAGATACAGCTGCAGCGCCAACAGCAACAGTGCATAACGGACAATGCGCACTAACTGATGGTGCGAGTGCAGCCAACATTACCAGAGGTGTTACAAAAAAAAGCAAAATGAACTTTTTAGCCATATCAACAACCACCGACCATATTTCGTTGATTTGAACTTTGTTGAAGCCTTGCTGGAAGTGTTCCATGATGCTCGTACATCATTTTTTCATCTTCAGTCCATCCTGTCATGTCAATTCCACCACTTTGAACCACATTCCCGCTAATTCCGCCTTTTAACGATTTTATTTGGAATGATTGCACTACAGAGATCAAAAGAACTGCTACAACCATTACAACCATTATGTATATCTTCATATTGCTGCCCTTTTTAGATTCATGCTTGCAACAATCATGTTTTGTTTCCATCTCACTTTTAATTTCCATTTTTTATCTCCACAACGGCAAAGTCCGTTGGCACCTTATTTAAGTGGGATTTTCAATCCCACGAAATTTGTTTGAAGCAAGGTTTATGTAGTTCAGCTCTATGCCTTTTTCCTGCAAAACCACTGCTTTTTCTGTTATTTTGCTTGGGAAGAACAACGTCTTCCATTTGCCTAATTCTTCCAAAATTTGATCATTAGTATATTCACTTCCATGATTTTTTATCAAATATTTAGCCAAGCCTCTCATTGCAAAGCTATGCTGGCATCCGCAAGCTGGCTTTCCGTCACTAAAGATTATTGATTCAACACCGCAACAGTACTCACAGCTTATCTTGCCTGCAACAGAAATGTACCTTTGCATGTCATCTCCGCTCAAGCTTATTTGCTGGTCCAAAATTCCAAGTTTTTTTATAGTTGCGTCAGCTTTTTGCTGGTTTGCAGCTGAGACATCATCAAAACTCACTCCTAGTTCCTTGCCGTATATGTTAGGCACGCCTTTTGGAATTACATCAATACTAAGCGAAGTGCTTCTTGGTGTGTTGCTTTCAATATTCTGCATAACCAAAGTATCTTTTGCTATAGCATTAGCAGTTACCTGCCCTTTTTCACTATTTTTCAGCTGGCTTATCTGAAAGGCGTTAAAACCAATGACAAATAAAGTGGCTACCAAGAAGCCAATAGCTAATTTTTCTATATTGTTCATTTTAGATTGCATATTTTTCACCTTTGAATTATTGCAATGAGAAAGAGTATTTTGAAACACCTTTTTAAACTAATTATGAAACTAGTTTCAATAATAGAAACAGCGTTACTTCAAGATTATTATATTTGTCATGCCCCTTCTTTTCCTTTCTAAAACTTCGCTTAATTCCAATTTGTCTAGAATTCTCGTAACTTTAACTTTGCTGAAGCCCGTATCTTTGATTAAATCACTTTGATATGCTGAGCCATTTTTACCTTTTATAATATCGTAAATCTTTTTTTCGTCTTCATCCAGCTTTGACAAGTCAACTTCCTTAAACTCGCTCTTGAATTCCTTGCTGAATGATTTGTAAAAAAATGCTATATAAACTCCAGCTGCAAAAATCAGGAAGTCAATCACAAATGCAGCTGTAATCATCCATGACAAGTTGCTCCAGAATGAATTAGCCTGATGCACCGGGCATTTGTTCATATCCAGGTTCTCCTCATGAAATTTTTCACATAAGAGTGATGATTGCTCATCTGCTTGTATCTTAATGAATAAAAGAATTATAAATAATATTATTGAAAATGCAATCAGTGAATAGCCAATAACTTTTTCATTTTTCATCATTATACTTCACCAATCGAGACAAACGATAGTTTAAAAATATTTCTAATATATAATTAAAGAAATCCTATACGATTTATTTTTTCTTTTTTAATTTATAAAGCATATAAATTCCTAATAAAAACAAAGGAAAACTTAATAATTGTCCCATTGTGAAATAATTAAATAGAAAGCCAACTTGTTCGTCTGGCTGTCTAAAAAACTCAACAATTGTCCTAAACAAACCATACAAAGCCACAAAAATCCAAAACATAAACCCTTTTGGCAATTTTTTGTCCTTAATAAACCATAAGACAGCAAAAATTGTCAAATTCTTGATTGATGCATAAATTTGTGATGGATGCCTGCAGCCACTTGGTAAGTCTTGAACAAATTGGTTTTTTGAGTAATCAATGCACCAACTTACATCAGTTAATCTTCCATATAGCTCTGCATTCATAAAATTTCCAAGTCTGCCAAGAGCTAGTGCCAAAGCAACTGGAATAACAACTATGTCTGCTAAGCCATAAAAATCTATTTTTTTCTTTTTGCAAAATAAATAGCCTGCAACTATGGCTCCTAACAAGCCGCCATGAAAGCTTAAACCGCCATGCCAAACAGCTATTATTTCTAAAGGGTTTTGCATATAGTACATTGGGTTATAGAAGATTACGTAAACTAACCTAGCGCCTAAAACAACTCCAACAATGGCATAAACTAATAAATCAGCAATATCGTCCTTTGTCAAGTTGATTTCTTTTCTTTTAATCAAATAAGAAATTAAAAAATAGGCAATTATAAAACCTAAAGCATAAAACAAACCGTAGTACCTAATTTGCAAAGGACCTAGCTCAAGCAATACGGGGTTTATATTGTGATAAAACATTTTATCAATTTTCAGTTAAATATTATCACTGAATTTAAAACTATCCTTTAAATATATAAAATTATCTTACTTATTTTCTCTTACTAGAGCATAGAATGAAATTCTGTTAATTACTATTATAAAATAAAATACTAAATCAAAAATCACGACAGATGCCTGCTTAAAATAAATATAAGTGCTCAAATAGAAATTATAGTTCTTAGAAGCAATAAACCTTATCAAAAAACCACTGCCAAGAAACAAGAGCCATAAAAGCAAAGCAAATAAAATCATTATCAATATTGTTTCCCTATAAATTTTGATTTTTGTAAATGTAATTTTAAAACTTTTTTTAATTGAATCTTTCATTGAAGCGCCTTCGTAAAATAAGGAATGTGAAGCATTAATTATGACATACAAAAACAAAACAAAAGGTATTGCTAAAATAAGAAAAACAAAAGGCCTGTATTGTGGTTGTACGCTTGCTAATAAAAAATTAGCTACAAGGATTATTGCAAAAAATATTCCTGCTATAACTATGTTTAACGAATAAAATTGCCCAAGCCGTTTAAAAGAGAATGTTGTTTTGTCAAACATGGATTTTATAAAATCTAATATGCTGTATTTAAAAAATGAATATACAAATAATACTATTAAATAGTATATCAAAGAAAGTATAAAAAAAACCATAAAAGATGCAAAAGAGGTAGGAACAAAAATGCTTTGTGCAAAGTAATTGCTTAGCCTGTATAATGCAAAAATTGAAACTAAAAACATTAAATCAAACAAAACCATCAATCCAACTTTGTTAGGGCTAGATTTTGCCAGTTTAAAGCTTTTAAAAAATAATGGTTCAATTTTTGTAACATTTGTTGCATTTACTTTTTTAGAGCTCTTTTTTAATTTCATTCAAAAATTTAAAACATAATAGTATTTAAATGTTTCAATTTTTGATTAAATCTTCGTATTATAGACAGTTGCGTTGATTTTATTACATTTGACGCAGTTGTCTACCTCGTAAATTGCGTCTAAGTACATATTTTATTAGCGCAATTTACGATGTCAAAAACACTACGCACTAAAGTACAGTCAGTTGTGAGCGAGTTCACTTCGCTCACTCGCATTCACCAGTGTTTTTGAGCATCTCAAAAATGTTCGCATTTTTGATGATCATCGTAAATCTTTGATTTACGAGATGCTCGGAAAGTTGAACGCGAGTTTGAGTTGAATGTGAGCGTGCGAACATTCTCGCACGCAACTCGAGTGTTCTCGCAAGCAACTCGCTGGCTTGCTTTGAACTGAAGTGTCAAAAACC
>CAZRRL010000043.1:0-9887 GCA_964602555.1 uncultured Methanosarcinales archaeon
CCTAATAAGCAAATCACAATAAAAAGTTACGAATATTAGTGTGATTTGCTATAATTTAAACTATTAATAGACAGTAGTATTTAAATTTTATTATTGGTGCCAACCAAACATAAACTTTAAATAATACCAATACAGCATAATTTTCATGGATAACATAGCTTCAGAAAACCAAGCTCAAATAGCAATTGCAACAGAAGAAGCATTAAAAGCAACCAGAATAAACAAAATGGTTATGCATGGCTTTAAGTCATTTGCCAAGCATACCGAAGTTTTATTTGGCGGCAACTTTAATTGTGTGTTGGGTCCAAATGGAGCTGGGAAAAGCAATGTCCTTGATGCTCTCTGCTTTGTTCTTGGCAAGTCTTCTTCAAGAGACTTAAGGGCTGAAAGATCAGCTAACCTCATCTATAATGGAGGCAAAACCAAAAAACCAGCCAAGCAAGGTGAGGTAAGCATTTACTTTGATAACTCCGCCAAAGTGTTTCCAACAGAAGACAAAGAAGTTAAGATAACAAGGGTAGTAAGACAAAATGGCCAATCTGTATACAAAATTAACGACAAGGCTGTTACAAGACAGCAAATAACTAACTTGCTATCTCTTGCAAAAATAGACCCAGATGGCTACAACATTATCTTACAAGGCGATATTGTCAAGTTTGTTGAAATGCATCCTGAAGACAGAAGAACACTAATAGAGGACATTGCAGGCATTTCCATTTATGAAGAGAAAAAGCACAAGGCAATGCTTGAGCTTGAAAAGGTTGAGCAGCATTTAAGAGAAACAGAGCTTATTCTTACAGAACGAAACACTTACTTAAAAGAGTTGAAAAAAGATAGAGACCAAGCCCTGAAGTACAAAGAGATGAGTGATAAAATAAAGCAAAATAAGGCTTCTTACCTCAAAATCCAAATAGATAAAAGAGAAAATGAAAGAAAGGATATACAAGCAAAAATAGATGCAGGCAACAAAGATTTAGAAGCTTTAAGGGAAAAAATAGCTAAGCTGAAACAAGAAATTGAAGAAAAAAAGAAAGCCATTGAAAGCATATCAAGAGAGATTGAAGAAAAAGGTGAGATAGAGCAAATCAAGCTTAACAAGGAAGTTGAAACACTAAAGGTAGAGCTGACAAAGCATGGCTCAAGAGTTGACACATGCAAAAATGAGTTAAACAGGATAAAGCAAAGAAGAACTGATTTAAGCAACAGTATCCAAGATCTTGAAAAAAGGATTATACAATTAACAAATGAGAAAAAAGAATACGAAGCTCAAATAAACTCTAAAAATAAAGACCGCGAAATTATCAACAGCAAAATACAAAAATTCAAAGAAAAAAATAAGCTTGACAGCGTGGCAGACATAGAGCATAATGTTGAGGAACTGGATAGAAGAGCAGATGAATTGCAAAAGGAAATAACAGCATTGAGAGAAAGTCAGCACAATTTGATAAGGGAAAAAGACAGAGTAATGCATGAAATGGGTGTTATTGAAGACAAAATAAAGAAAGTTATAGACATAGAAAAGGAATACAAGCAACAGCTTGATGCTTTAAAAGACAAAAGGCAATTGTTTAAAACATCTACACTAGAGCTCAACAAATGCCTTGATGAGGACTCTTCTTTAGCAGTACAGCTTTCTGAAGCAAGAAGAAAACTAAATGCTGTAAGTGAAGATCTTGCAAAGTTGCGTGCAAAGGATATTACAATAAAGGAAATTGCAAGAGGCGATTTAGCAGTCAGAAAGATTCTTGAATTAAAAAACAAAAGGGATGGCATCTATGGAACTGTTGCAGATCTTGGCAATGTAAGCTCTAAATATGCAGTTGCTCTGGAAGTTGCAGCAGGTCCACGGGTTAAAAGTATCGTAGTTGAAAATGAAAAACTTGCAGCTGAGCTAATAAAATATCTTAAAGACAACAAATTAGGAACAGCAACTTTCTTGCCATTAAACAAACTAAGCACCAAAGAACCTAATGAAGAGGTAAAAAAATTAATTGGTGCAAAAGGTGTTCATGACTTGGCGATTAATCTAGTGTCTTACGAGCCCAAATTCAAAAAAGTTTTCTCTTATGTTTTCTTTGATACAATTGTTGTCGAGGACATAAATGTTGCTACTCGCTTGGGCATAGGCAAAGCGAAATATGTTACTCTAGATGGGGATGTTGCTGATCTTAGCGGTGCAATGCACGGCGGCTATCGAGAAAGGAGAAAAGAGGCGTATGGTTTTAAGGAAAGGGAGGTTACTGAAAATATTGAGGAATGTGAGAAGAAAGTCAATGACTTCAACAATTTAATAGACATACTTGAAAAAAGAAGAAATGAAAATGAAGCTAGAATAACTGAGCTCAGAGAAAAAAAGGCCATGATGGAGGGGAATATCATCAAATCAGAGACGTCATTGCACCTAGAATCAAGTGACACAGAGGTTTCAAAAAAACAGCAAAAAGAACTAGAAGCAAAGGAAAAAGAAATTGAAGCTGAAATCAACAAAATCAACAACAAAATTTCTGAGCATAACAAGGAACTAACTGAAATAAAAATTGAAAAGCAAAAACTAAGAAATGTGGTATCACAGTTAAATAATCCAACTTTGCTTGCAGAGCTAAATACATTTGAGCAAAAATTCAAGGAATTAAGTGAAGAAATTATAAGGCAAAGCTCTGAGATAAAAAACATTGACGCGCAAATAATAAACATATTTTTGCCTGAAAAAGAAAAGACAGAAAAAATACTGAAGCAGCTTGACAAAGATGAGGGAGAGTTCGATAATGAATTAAAAAGATTGAATGAATTAATTGTTCAAAAAGAAGCCATGTTGAAAGAAAAAGAAAATGTTGCAAAAGAATTCTATACAAAGTTTAAGGCACTATTTGCAAAGCAAAACAAAATAAATGAGGAAATCCAAAAAAATGAAATTGGAGTTGACAAATTAACAGAAGAAAGCAGACAAGTTGAGATAAAAGTCAATTTCAACTCTTTGAAAAATGCTGAGTTTGTAGCCTCGTTGTCGGCTTTAAATCAGGAATTTCAGCAATATGAAGGTGTAAAACTTGATTTGGAAAAAACTGAAGAGCAGTTAAAAAACGAAATTTCAAAATTTGAAAAAATGCGAGAAGAGATTGGTTCTGTGAATATGCGAGCGCTTGAAGTTTATGATGAAGCTGAAAGGCAGTATAATGAATTTTTGGATAAAAAGAAAAAGTTAAGCAAAGAAAAAGATGATGTGTTAGCAATGATGTATGAGATTGAAAGCAAGAAAAAAGAGCTGTTTATGAAAACTTTTGACATTGTCAACAATAATTTCAAGAACTTTTTTTCAATGCTTACAACAAAGGGCGCAGAAGCAACACTAGTGCTTGAAAATGAGGAAAACCCATTTGAGGCAGGTGTAAGAATCAATGTAAAAATAACAGGAAGCAAATTCCTTGATATTAGAAGCTTATCTGGTGGAGAGAAAACATTAACTGCATTAGCCTTTATTTTTGCAATACAGGAGCACGAGCCAGCATCTTTTTATGTTTTGGATGAAGTAGACGCAGCATTAGACAAGCATAACAGCGAAAAGCTTGCAAAATTAATAAGAAAATATGCTGAGAAAGCACAATACATCATGATAAGCCACAACGATCATGTTGTTTCAGAAGCTGATATCCTTTACGGTGTGTCTATGAACGAAGATGGGATTTCTCAAGTTGTTGGTTTGAAGATTTAAGTTATTTTAATTTCTTGATTTTTAAGTTATTCAACAGTAATGTTATGATTCCAATGAGATAACTTAAATGAAGGATAATATTTGTTGGCGTGTAAGTTAAAATGAATATTTCGTTAATGTTTTGTATGAGAGTGTATCCAGATCTCATAATTGAGGCAATTATTCCAGCGATAAGTATTGTTATGATTGCAATGCATGCTTGTACAACAAAACGATTGATAATAAGCAAAGTGCCAGCAATTAATTCTAGAATAATTGTGATTACAACTAATGGGGCTGGTGGATTCAAACTTAAATCAATAAAGTTTTTATACGCCAAATCAAAAAAAATAACTCGGTGAATTCCAGCAAGCAGAAAAACAACACCCAATCCCATACGAAGCAATAGCAAAGGATCTCTAATAATTTTGTTTTTTATTTTATGTGGATAAATTTTCATGTGCTCTCACCAATTTTTTCTTTCTAAATAATCAAATCTATAATTAAAAATGTTTGTGCGGATCTCTCCGAATATCACACGATAAAACGGACACAAAACATATTTCAAGGCTAGTATATATCTATTTTCGCATTTAAACCTTCTAATGGAAGAGATTATTTTCGCTGTTCGCAAAATGCGAAATTTGCAAAATCTCTTGCTCCTGTTAACATAGTCGTTATCTTCTGCAAAAAGAATACTTTGGTCAAAGCCACCTAGTTTCTTATGAATGTTTTTCGTTGAAAAAATACATTGTCCAACCATATGAGGATAAACATATTGCATAAGAAAAAACCAAATATTTAATATTTTATGTCCTATTCTGTCTCCAAGATGTTTTGAATCAGGAATTAGATAACAACCAGAGACTTTAAGACTTCTTTCCATTAGTTCTTTTAGAGCTTTCTCCAGAAAATCTTTTTGGATGGTAACATCAGCGTCCAAAAACAATAAAATATCACCTTTAGCAACTTTTGCTCCATTATTTCTGCCAACAGCAGGCATTCCTCCTTTCACAATCTCACAACCATACTTTTTTGCTATAGCTCTTGTCTTGTCGCGTGAATTGGCATCTGCAACTATTACCTCATAATCTTTGTAGGTTTGTTTTTTAATGCAATCTAGCAATTTTGGCAGATACTTCTCTTCATTTAAAGTTGGGATGATTATGCTTATCATAGCTAAAAATAATTGACAGTTCTTTATAAAGATAATAGCTAAAATACACAACATTTAAATATTTATACCAATTTTTGCTATTACAGAGTGGTATAAATGGGCTTAAGACAAGAGTTTTTGATTCACAAGAGAAAAACAGTAGAATCTTTCAAGTTTGTTAGAGCAGACATTTCAAATGTCAATAATTATATGGAACATATAAGAAATATGCTCTCTACCATAGAAACAACTATTTCTACATTGGGTACTCAATCAAATACTTTAAAAATAATGGTTGGCAAGTATACTAATGATATTAATTTGCAAGATAATGTAAACAAAAGCATCTTATCCAAAATTGAGCATATTAATAACTCCATTGAAGGTGCTGTTAGCAAATTTAATTCTTTAAATAGCAAGATTGATAATATAACATTAAACCAGCAGAAATTATCAAATAATTTAAACAGAAACAATGCCACAATAAAAAAATTAGTGGAAACATCTAAAAATAACTCCTTGAAAAGCAGAAAGCTAAGCTCAGATTTGAAAAAATCTCAAGAAGATATCAGGAAGCTTAAGGGTTTTTTAAACAGAAAGCTAAACAGCATGAGGAAAAGAGATAAAGAGCTTGAAAGAAAAATCAAAGTGCAGAAAAATATTATTTCAGCTCTAAATAAGAAAATAAAAAATAGTTCCAAAAAAATAAAAACTAAAAAAGCTAAGATTAGGAAAACAGCACATAAACAGAGAAAAGCTGCGGCTAAAAAGAGAATAGCTCATACTAAAAAAATAACAAAAACTATTGAAAAAAAGTTAACACCAAGTTTTAAAAATTCTGCTTTAGAAAGAACAGTAGTAAAAGTTGAAGAACAGGAAGTTAAGAAATAAATTTTGTAAGAACATTGCTACTTTTAATTAAATTGATAATTGTTTTTGGTGTTAAAATTATGTGGAATAATGCTATCAGAATAGGTGAAATGCTTAAATCTATTTTGGAACAAAGTTTCTAAATTAAGATTATTATAAAAAGCGGACATAAAATTTTCATGTATATGGCTTTTAATAATGTCACCGTGAATAAATGCAAAATATTCAGGATTTTTTTGAAGTAATTCAAGCAGTTCTTTATTATCAATGACACTTTTGCTGCCTGCATCATGCGTGAAACCAGAATTCGTTACTATTGCCCAGTCCTTCTTTGACTTCACCGGTATTACATAAACATAATGCTTGACAACTTTTCCATTTTGATATTCTACAAATAAATCATAGAAACCTCCATCCTGCATTAAAGAATTTGTTAATATTTTTTTAGCAGATGGGTCGTTTACCTCTTCTCCGATTTCCCTAATTAATGTCTCAAGTGGACCTTCGCCATGCTCAATTAATCCACCTAAAAGTGAAATTTTTCCCCTCTCCTTTACAATACTGTAATCCAAACGCTTTCTCTCAAGATAATGCTCAACTTTTCCAGTTTCTTCATCTACATGATATATTAAAGCTATTGCACCATCTACAAGTTCAGTGGATTTATTTGCTACAGATTTGTTATATAGTTTTTTTGCAAATTTGCTGCTTACATATTCAGTTTTATCTATCCCAAAACTTTTTGCTTCCTTTTCTAAATCTGAAACTGCTTGTCCAATATCAGATTTTTCAGCTGAAGAATTTCTTGCAGTTTCTTTTGGCTGGCTTTTGGCTTGATGTGATATTTTTTTATAATTATTTTTATTTGAAAATTCAGATTTATACTGAGTTGTGTCAACTAATTGGTGCCCCGCAGAGTCTTCTAATTCTGCATTGCCTGACTCAACTATTCCTTCAATTGATGCTTTATCTGCATGACCATCATCTACGCTTTGTTCTGCTTCTGCAACTGCTTCTTCCATTTTATATTTTATTATTATATAGTAGTAACTATTTAAAAAGATTTCGATTTTTGTTTGTCAAAAACACGCTCCGTGTTTTTGAGCATGCTCGGAAATCGCAACAATTTATAATTTATTTTTGACGATTTCCGACATGTCAAAAAATTAGAGTAAAAAGAACTATATGCGCTGGCCGGGAATTTCGTATAGGATTAATTTATTGTTTTGAATTCGAACCCAGATACCGAGCTTGGAAGGCTCGAGTCATTTACGGCAAACTTTTTATGTGGGCTTGACGAGCGAAGCGAGGAAAGTTGCTTGCGAGAATGCTCGCATTTGAGCAAGCTCACATTCATTTTCCACACTTTTGGTCAAGTTTTTCGCAAAAGGTTGTAGCCATTAGACCACCAGCGCATATGCTAAGTTGTTCATGTATATTTATAAAACTAATGATTTCAGAATTATTATATATTATCTATGCGTTTCTTATAATCAAAAAATCTTTTTAATCCATAAAATATAAAGACTACGCCTAAAATTATTGATGTCAAGCCTAAAACTATGTAAAATTTAGTTGGAACAAATTTAATAAGAAACGCTCCCAAAGCAAAGAAGGTGAGGGAGGTTCTTAAATAAGCCAACAATGTTCTTTCGTTAGCTAAATGAGTTCTGTCTCGCGCTAGATTATTACTGGGATTTTTTATCATAACAATTTTTGAAGTTTGTTTGTTTAAATAGTTATTGTAAGTAGATAAATGTCAAAAACACCCCGCACTGAAGTACAGTCAGTTGTGAGCGAATTCGCAATGAGCTCACTCGCATTTCACACGTGTTTTTGAGCATCTCAAAAATGTTCGCATTTTTGATGATCATCGTAAATCTTTGATTTACGAGATGCTCGGAATTGCTGGCTTACCCTGAACTCAAGTAGTCAGATGTGAGCGAGTGATTCGCTCACTCGCATTCGTCTGGATTGCGCCTTAGCAATTCCGACATTTCAATGAAATATATTTTCAATCATTTGCTCGTAATAATCTCTACAACATCTCCATGCTTTAGTTTATGTTCTTTACCAACAACGAGCTTTGTTTTTTGGTCAACAGCTTTGATAAAATTATTGCCAATGTCTGTATGAACTTTAAATGCAAATTCTAAAGCTGTGATTTCTTTAGGGACCAAAAAGCAATCTGGCAGCAAATTTCCATCTTTATCTGTCAATTTATTAGTTGCGACTGGATACACTGCAATATTCTTTAGCAATTCAAAAACAGCAATGTCAAGGACCTTTTGAACGCCTGTTGAGCCAAACTTTTCAAGCATCTCTTTTTTTATGAAATCTAGCGCATTTTTTTGCTTTTCAGTCAATTTTGCTTCATTCAGAATTTCAAATTTATCATCATTTGGCACATAGTCAATTAGTTCATGCCTTGAAGCTTCTCTCAAAGCTAGCTCAGCTTCTGCGCTGCAAGGCACAAGTAAATATTGCGGAAACATTTCTTTCAATCTTAAAAAATTTTCATAAGCACCTTTAACATCTATTTTGTTGCACGCAATAATCATTGGTTTTGTTGCAATTCTAAGCTCTGTTGCAATCTTTAAAAGAACTTCCCTGTCCCACTTCATTATATCCAGGTCGAGGCTTAGTTTTTGTATTATTTTTTCTATCATTTTTTCTGTAACTCTTAATGCGCTTAACTGTTTTGCAATAGCTTTATTGAGCTCAGGTTTTTCTTGATTAACTGATCTTGCAAATCTATCCCAGCTTTTTTCTATCAATCTTAAATACCACATGTCAAGTTCATGCTCTAGAAACCTTATATCATTAGCTGGATCGTAGCTTAAAGCTGGAACTGGCTCACCTTTCTCATTTGTTGAGCCAGCAACATCTATTATATGGATGAGCACATCTGCTTGATTCAAGTCATCAAGAAATTGGTTGCCCATGCCTTTTCCTTCATGGGCGCCTGGAACTAAGCCAGCTACATCAAGCAATTCAACTGGCACAAACCTTTTTCCATCTGTGCAATAACCAAATCTGGGATTACATTTGACATTGAATACTTTATCAACGCAATCAATTCTTACATACCCAGTGCCATGGTTTGGTTTTATTGTTGTGAATGGATAGTTTGCTATTTCAACATTTGCTAAAGTTTGTGCCTTAAAAAAAGTGCTTTTTCCAACATTTGCTTTTCCTACAACGCCTATTAGCATTGAATTTGATAATACTATTCATATTAAAAAAGTTTCTAAATAGTTTTAATTTTAACAAAATATTTAAAAGTATTAACAATACTGAACTTATGGTTGATAAGATATTGTCTGACTATTCGGATAAAGCAGATGTTTTACTATTAGGCATTCCATATGATAAAACGTCTTCTTTTGGCAAGGGTGCTGATAAAGGGCCTGAAGCTATTTTAAATTGCCTTGAGACACAAATTGAGCTTTATGAGAGATTTACAAAATGGAGACCAGCAAGGAAACTAAAAATAGTAGGTCTGTTGCTGCATGACATAAACAACAAAGAGCCTGAGGCAATGGTTAATGAAGTTAGTTCAAATGTTATAAAAAATATAAATAAAAAAAGTTTTATAATTGCTTTAGGTGGTGAGCATTCGATCTCTACTGGTATATTTGATGCCTTGTCTAAAACAAAATTAAAAAATGATATTACTATATTACAAATTGATGCTCACCTCGACTTGAGAGACGATGATTCTGATTACAGCTTAAATCCAAGCAAATTTGCGCATTCATGTGTCATGAAAAGAGGCATTGATATGGGCTTTAAGCTAGTTTCAGTAGGTGCAAGGGCTTATGCAGATTTTGAGCTTAAAACAGCTCTGCAAAACAATGTAATAATTTTTGAATGGCCCAGGGAAGAAAACAAGCAGTTAATATCCAATATTCTTGATGCAATTAAAACAAAAAACGTATACATAAGCCTTGATGTTGATGGAATTGACCCAGCGTATATGCCTGCAACTGGAACGCCTGTGCAAGGTGGCTTAAGCTGGAAATTTACTTTTGACCTTCTAAAAGAAATTTTTGAAAAGAAGAATGTGATTGGTGCAGACATTATGGAAGTTGCTCCTAGAAAGAATGAGTCATTAACAGAATATGGAGCTGCTCAGCTCTGCTATTATATGATTGCTTTAAAATTTAAAGA
>CAZRRL010000044.1:0-9858 GCA_964602555.1 uncultured Methanosarcinales archaeon
AATTGTTGGATTTGGGAAAGAAACAAGAACAAAGGAAAGAGAAATAATGAAAAGAGTGCCATCAATTGAAAAACTAAAATCACTTGGCTGGAAACCAGAAGTTAACATCGAAAAAGGAATCAAAAGAACATATGCTTGGTATAAAGAAAATCTTGGAAAAGAAGAATTGTTTTATGAGTAATCAACTCCTACCAATCCCATGATACAAAATTCCCATTGATTTTATTTTTTCTTTATCCAAACAATTTCTACCATCAATCACCACCATTATTTTATGTTTTTTTAATTTTGATAAGTCCATATTTATTAATTCATTATGGTCAGTGGCTAAAATTACATAATCGCTTTTGTTCAATAACTCGTCCAAATCTTTCACATTGCTTCCTTTCTTGACATGCGGGTCAAATATAAAAATATCTGCTCCTTTGGTCTTCAAAATGTTTATGATTTCAAATGCAGGGCTTTCTCTTATGTCATCAACATTTGCTTTATAAGCTAACCCAAGCACACCAACTTTTGCGTTTTTTAATGATTTTTTTAATTTTTTTAAATTATCTTCTAGCAATTCAACTGTATAATGAGGCATGCTGTTGTTTATTTCACGAGCTAATTTCAGAAACTCATGATTAAAGCCAATCTGCTTTGCTTTTTCAATCAAATAATATGGATCAACTGGAATGCAGTTATGCATTACTAAACCATTTGTTGTAACTACTGTTCCTGTATCTTCAACTTCTAGAGAATAAACATAATCACCAGCTAGTTCTTCAACACCTTCAATTTTAATAGTTGCAAATGTGTCAAATATTTTAACATCAGAATAAGTTTTGAGTTTTTGTATATTTATTAAATTAAAATTTGTTTTTTGAATCAAATTATATCTATTGCTTTCACTTAAAATCTCTTTTTCAATCTCCGGCAACTCTAGTGAAACTACTAGTCTGTCATCTTTATCCAATTCGTCGGCATTTTTTATTCTAAAAGCATCTTTGAAAACAATTACAGGATGCTTGTCAGTTACCTTAATAGAATAATTCCCAGATGCATTTATCTTGAGCATTCTTGTATAAAATCTCTTACTAAGTAATTTAAGCTGCTTATAGCAAGATTTTTTACTATTCATATCAAAAGACAGCACTTCTAAGTTTCCTGGATGTACAATATTGCCATCTCCGGTTTCTATCTCATTATAATACTTTAGAAGTTCATATAACTCGCCAATTTTTATAGGATAAACAGAATCTTCATATTTCACAAAAATCCATTCATTTCTGTCAAAACAATGCCCCCCCACCCCGGCGCCGGGATAATGAGGCATGAATGCAAATGGCTTTGTCGATGCTCCTTTTATTACTTCAATAATATCAATCCCAGCTTTATCAAAGCTTTTTGCCATCTCATTGACAAATGCAATGTTTACATCTCTAAAAGTATTTTCCATTATCTTTGTTGCTTCAGCAGCTTTAACAGAGCTTAGCTCAATAACATCAGATTCTATTATGCTCTTGTAGAACTCTGCAGTTTTTTTAGTTGCTTCTTTTGTAACACCACCAACAACTCGTGGCAAATTTTCAACAGTCCATTTTTTGTTGCCAGGATCTATCCTTTCAGGGCAATGTGCTACGAATATATCATTTTTGTAAACATCAAATTTTTGTTTTTTTAGAATTGGAGTTATAACTTCCTCAATTGTTCCAGGATAAATCGTTGACTCAATAATCAAAAGAGTATTTTGCTTTATATGCTTAGAAATTGTTGCTACAGACTCCATCAAAGCAGTCAAATCAGGGGAATTATTTTTATCTATGGGTGTTGGAACGCAAACAATTACAACATCTGAATTTGGAATGCACTCATTAGCATCGGTTGTTGCATATATTTTACCTTTTAAATATTTTAATTTTTGAATAATAAATTCATCTTCAATAGGACTTAGTCCTTTATTAATTAAATCTACTTTATTTTTATCAATATCCAATCCGTAAACTTTGTAAGATTTTTCACTACATAAACAAGCTACAGGCAATCCGACGTAGCCAAGGCCAACAACAGTTACAGTTTTCATACTGCAAAAGACTTTTATTTTGTTTATAAATATTTCTGATAAAATCTAAATAAAATAGTAGTATAATTAATTAAAACTTATAGACAATAAAACAATTAAATTTTTAAATACCTATGTTTTAGACGATTTGGGGGTATAAAATGTGGTTGCTTTTTGGTTCAAAAGGAAGATTAGGAAGTTCCATAGTAGATTTAAAACCAAACATTGTTGGACTTAACCATGCTGACGTAGATGTGACAGATAGAAAAAAAGTGCTGAAAATCATCAAAAGTAATAAGCCAGAGGTAATTATCAACTGCACTGGTTTAACAAATGTTGATTATTGCGAAGAAAACAAAGATGAAGCTTGGAATGTTAATGTCAGAGGAACAAGAAATATATCAGAAGGGGCAAGAAGCATAAATGCTTATATGGTGCATTTCTCTTCTGATTATGCCATTAAACCTGTAAATGAGTATGCTTGGACAAAGCTTGCAAGTGAATCTTTAGTTGATGGGCTGGTGATAAGGACAAATTATTATGACAAAAAATCATGGTATATGCAAAGCATACTTAAAAAAAACAATGTCAAACTATTAACAACAGAATTTTTAAATCCTATTTCAAGTTTTAATCTCATTAATACAATGATGAAACTTATTAAAAAGAAATATAAAGGCATAATAAATATTGGCACTAAAAACAAAATATCATTTTACGAGCTCGGACGCGCAATTGCTGAGGTTTATGGCATAGACAATAACATTATAGAACCTATAGAAAAGTTGGAGAGAAAAGTACCAAGAAGCAATGACTGCTATATGGATCTAAGACAATCAAAAAAATTAAAATTGAAAATATTTGATATAAAAGAGGATTTGGAGATGTACAAAAAATCATCATTATCCAAACTTAAGGGTGATTAATATGGACCTAAAAAATAAAAAAATTTTGATAATAAGCCCCCACCCAGATGACGAAATAATATGCTGTGGCGGCTTAATTGCAAGGGCAAAAAATGAAAATGCAAAAGTATTTGTTCTTTTTATGGCAACTGGCTACACAAGGCAGCTTTATGTTGGTAGCACAGACGAGAAAGTAAGGATGAAAGAGACAGAAAATGTTTCAAAATTTTGTGGCTACGAGTATAAGTTTCATTTTATTGGAGATGAGTTTATGAGACTTGATACTGTTCCCCAAAAGCACATGATAGAGCCAATTGAAGACAAGATCAAGGAAATGAAGCCTGATATTGTTGTAATTCCTAATGCTGTTAGTTTTGACCAAGATCATAGAGAAGTTTTTACAGCTGCAATGACTGCGTTAAGACCAGTGCCTGCCGATGCAAGGCATCTTGCGCCAATAGTGCTTGAGATGGAAGAACCATACATATGGTCTGTTGGCCATTTCAAGCCGAATTTCTATATAAAGCTGACAAGGAAAGAACTTGAGTTTAAATTTGAGGCATTAAAGTTGCATGCAACACAACTCAGAGAAGACCCATTCCCACGAAGCATAAAAAATTTGACAAGGCTTGCTGAAATGAGAGGCAAAGAAACCGGAAGCGATGTGGCTGAGGCATATTTTATACATAGATTCATCATGTGATCAGAACGTCAATATGAATATTATATACTGCGGTTATCGAAAATGGGCATTTGATATACTGAACAAAATAAGCAATTCAAACAATAAATGGAGAATAAACCTAATTATAACAACAAAAGAAAAAGAAGCTACTTACAAGATAAAAGACATCGAAACTATTGAAATAGATGCAACAAAAATAAGCGAGCAAAATATATTGGCTAAAATCAAATCAAAGAAGCCTGATTATGTGCTGTTCTATGGGTGGTCATGGATTGTGCCAAAAAGCATTTTAAATATTGCTCCATGCATTTGCCTGCATCCTTCACCATTGCCAAAATACAGAGGAGGCTCACCACTGCAGCATCAAATAATAAATGGTGAAAAGAAGAGTGCTGTAACACTTTTTTTTATGACAGAAAGGCTTGATGATGGTGACATATTATCACAGGAAAGTTTTTCATTAGATGGAGATTTAGATGATATATTTAAGAGAATTATTGATATTGGTGCAAAATCAACTGTGAAAGTACTTAATAAACTTCAAAGAGGGGAGAAATTTGCAAAGCCACAAAATAATTCCATTGCTACTGTATATAAAAGAAGGACACCAATCCAAAGCGAGATAAAAATTGAAGATTTCAAGGCAAAGACAGCCCTTCAGTTGCATAACCTTGTCAGGGCGTTACAAGATCCTTATCCAAATGTCTTTGTTGTCTGCAAAGACGGCACAAGACTTTATATCCAAAAGACCAAAGTTGAGGAAAAATGAGAAACGTTGAAATAAAAGAATTAACTGTGCATAGAGACAATAGAGGGTGGCTGGCTGAAATATTCAGGCCTGAAGACGTAAACAAGACTATGAAGGGCCAAATCACGATTACAACAGCATATCCTGACATAGTGAAGGCAAACCATTACCATAAAAGGAAATGGGAGTGGTATTGCGTCATCAAAGGCAAAATGAAGTTGGTGTTGAAAGATATGAATACAGAAAAAAAAGAAGAAATGATATTAAGCGACGATAAATTATCGATATTAAAAATAGGACCGAATATTGCGCATGGCTTTAAAAATATTGGTGATGAGATGCTTTTTGTGTTGATGTATATAGACGACCCTTTTGATCCAAATGATTCTGATACATTCCCAGAAATTGTTATAGAATAAAACAAATGAAAAAAGGCTTTGTTTCAATTGCCATAGCCAACTATAATGGCAAGCATCTGCTGAAGACGCTTTTGGATTCTATTAAAAAGTCATATTTCAGTAATTATGAGATAATTATTGTTGACAATAACTCAACTGACAGCAGTCAAGATTTCATTAAAAAAAATTATAAAAATGTAAAATTAGTCATCAATAAAAAAAATTTAGGCTATTCAGGAATAAATTCCGCCTTAAAGCATTGCAAAGGAGAGTATATTTTGTTTTTAAATAATGATATGAAGCTGGATAAAAATTGCATCAGCAAGTTAGTTGAAGCTATGAGTTTAGATAAAAATATTGCAATGACTGCTCCTAAGTTCATCAATTTTTATGATAGAAGTTTAAAGTCAGGTGGCACATGGGTTTCAAGAGCATTTTACAATGGGCACATTAATGGCAATGACGATACAAATGTAAAGGAAATACCTTATCTTGGAGCAGGGCTTATTAAAAAAAAATTTGTTGAGATTTTTGGCTATCTGTTTGACCCTGATTACTTTATTTATGCGGAAGATTTAGACTTAGGAATTAGAATAAGATTGCTTAGAATGAAAATTTTATTTATTCCTGAGTCATTAATCTATCACATGCATTCTGGAACGATGCAAAGAGTAAGTTTTGCAGCAAGGAATGCATTTTTATTAGAAAGAAACTTATTATTTACATTTTTTAAAAATCTAGAGTTTAAAAATATTGTTTTATTTTTGCCATATGTCTTGTTTGGGAGATTTGTTGCTATAGTCAAAGACACATTTAATTTTAAGTTTGGTGTTGCGCTTTCAAGAATCAAAGCACTTCTATGGATTATATTGAATTTTGCTTTTGTAATGAAAAAAAGAAGTAAAATACAAAAATTAAGGCGGATAGATGATAGCTATGTGCTGGGGGTATTCAGCGAGAGATATTTGTTTAAGAAGAAATTTATTGTTTAACTTTGTAAATTATCGTGCTTGTTTGTTTATTCTCATAAACTAGCTTATAATTATTTTCTTTAATTTTTAATAAAATATTTTCTTGTACAATAGCCTTTGGGTCCAGCCTGAAATTTTGATTAATCCAAATATAATCTACGTTATCTATGTTTTCTAACTTAGGGCTTAAGGTTTGCCTGTCAAATTTGTAAGACAAACATTGCCCACCTGCAAGCACAATAGCATTTTTGTTTGTGTTGGCTTTTACCCAATCAAAATCTTCATCATAGAAAGACCATCGAGATGAAGCCAATGATATTTTGATAACCTCGCTAAACACAAATCCAGACACCACTAAAATAAAAATTATTCTTATAAAGTTTTTAAATTTAAACTTTTTCAGTAGGTAATCAAACCCAAAAGCCCATATCATAGCAAGAGCTGGAACTGCTGGCATCACAATTCTAGACACAGAAAAGTTCACATTTGCCACGTAAAGCAGAAACAAAATAAAAAATGAGCCTATCCAAGTATAGATTAGACACTTTGTGTCGTCATTTATATTTTTTACAAAAAATCCTATAACTAAAGGCAAAGTAAAAATTAATGTACCAACAAACCAAATACTAAGCAATAAATAAAGATATGGGATGTCAAAAAACAATAATTTTTGAGGGTTGCCTTCTGGAACTCCAAAAAATCCAAGATAAGCAAATGTCGATAATTTAGTGTCTAAAATATTTCCAAAACTTTTAAAATAATTATAAGATGCAGTCTCAACCCCATGGAATATGTTGTTCACGAAAGGCCATACCGGATTTCCTAGAATAATCCAGTTTCTTATAAGCCATGGCATCGATATTAAAACTGGTACTAAAGCAACAATTAACAGTCTTCTCAACAACAATTTCTTATCATTTTTATTGATTTTATAAACATAGTAAAGTAATACTGGCATTATAAATATGCCATTATATTTTGTTATTATGCTAATACCTGCTACAACTGATGACAAAAATATCCTACCATTAACTAAAAAATAAACACTCAAAACAATGAAAAATGTGACAGTGCTTTCTATATATCCAAATGTGCTATAATCCATAAATAATGGCAGAAATGCAAGGAATAATGTTGAATAAAATGCTATCTTTGAATTGAACAATTTTTTTATTGTTAAAAAAGAAAAAATTAATGTTAAGATTCCAAATAATGGAGAGATAAATTTAATTATTGTATTAGCCAAATTGTAATTAAAAATATTGAAGAAAGAATAAACTATGGCTACAATAAAATGAAATAATGGTGGAGCCCAAAATGGCTCATCTCTTCCGAGATGCTCAAAAAGTGGTACTTTAAAATTTGTGCCAATATATCTGCCGACAGATACTTGCCAGCAGGCATCTCCTGATGTGCGATGTATAGATGTCAATGACAAAACAATTATTGAAAAGATAATAATAACAAAGACCGAGTACCTTTTATATTTCTCAATTTTATTGAATTTTTTAATTAAATTCATTTTAGTAACTTAATTACAGCATTAGCAAAACCTTTAAGGTCGTCTTTTTTTATTAGTACACCATTCTTAACAATTTCTGGATGCGAACATACATTAAATGCAACAACTTTTTTGTCACATGCTTGTGCTTCTGCAAGAGGCAAATTGAATCCTTCCCAAAGCGAAGCTGTAACGTACAAATTACATGCAGCATAATAATATGGCAATTCTTTATCATCAACAAACTCCTTAAAAATAACATTTTTATTAGCCAAATTCTTTAATTTTTTATAATAATTTTTGAAAGTTGGCTTGCCAATAATGAATAATTTAACATTTGGTGCTCTTTCATTGACTAAATTAAAAATTTTCAACAGAGTATGCACATTCTTATGCGGGGATAATCTTCCAATAAACAATAATAATTTTTCATCGTCTTTTATATTTAGAAATTTTCTTATTTTAGAACCATCAATTCCTTTCCTAAATCTTTTTTTGTCTATTTTGTTGTATACAACCTTGCTATTTAACCCAGTTTCTTTTTTTAATTCTTGTTGCATAAACTTACTTATTGAAATAGCAGAATCAACATTTTTCAATGTCAATTTATTAAAAAATAGAAATAATTTCATGTACAATCTCTCAAAAAAGCTTTCAAAAAGCTTGCTGTAGCCAATTCCATGATTATAGTAAATGTATTTTATATTGTATTTTTTCTTTGCGTAATAAGCAACCCAATTCATAGGGTAGAAGTGTGAAATGACAACATCGTAATTTTTTAATTTCTCAATAATATTATTTATTTTTTTAAAATCCAAAAAAAATAATAATCTGTATAAGCGCTGTAAAAATAAATTTTTTGGCATCCCTAAAACTTCTAGATTGAAATTTTTTGGCTTTATTGAAGCTTCAAGTGCAAAAACAGTCACCTTATAACCTTTACTTGCATAATCCTTAGCCTGCTCATTTGCTACTCTATCAATGCCACTATATTGAACAAATGTTGGAGTTAAAATTGCTATTTTCATTATATTGAAGTTAAGGACATTTGTTTATAAATCTAACTTTTGCCTAATCATCAATACAAAAATTATACATATAAAAAATCAAAAGCTTTAAATAGTAGTAATGTATTGATACGTACTATGAAGGCTACTATAATGTTAGATGAGGAAGCAGACAAGGAATTAAGGGAGCTTAAAGGTTTTACTAAGCTATCTAAGAGCAAACTGATAAGAGAGGCAATTAAAGACTTGTACTTAAAGGAAAAAAGAGCTAGAGAGAGCATGTTAATTTATGTTAATTTATACAACCAAAATATAATATCAAAGGATATTTTATTTCTTTTATTGCCAAAAAGGGATGCAGAGGCAATAATAAT
The DNA here is from genome assembly GCA_964602555.1 of uncultured Methanosarcinales archaeon. Classification (GTDB taxonomy): domain Archaea; phylum Nanobdellota; class Nanobdellia; order Woesearchaeales; family GW2011-AR4. The sequence continues at coordinate 8,634 of CAZRRL010000044.1, forward strand.
TGGCTCGAAAACTGGCAAAGAGGCAGCTGAAGTTGTTAAAAAGCTTGGTGGTTGATTCTTCTACTTTGATTGCTCTGGAAAGAGCCAATATGATTACATACTTTAACAGAATAAATTATGGAATAGTTGTTCCAAGCGCTGTCAAAGAGGAGGTGAAAAGCGAGAACATTCTCAGATTTGTAAAAGTAATGCAATTGAAAGGAAGAACACTGAAGAATAGCAAAAGCTTAGAGCGCTTGAACATTGGCAAAGGAGAAGCTCAATGCTGTGCATTAGCTGCCAAATTAAAGCTGAAATTCATAATATGCGATGATAGAAAATTCATCAGGCAAAGATTTTTTTTAGAAAATAAAAATTTGCAAAATGTCAAGGTTTTAGGTTTCTCTTTTTTGCTCCATCTCTTTTACAGAAAAAAACTGATAAGCGACGTGTGGGTGCATTTCAATAAAATTATAAAATTAAACAATTGGGAAAGAAGTGAAATACAAGTTGCTAATTACACTTTTCTTAGGGAATTAGGATATTAAATCATCTCAAACAAATGCTGTATCTTTAACTTCAAAACCATAAAGTAACCTGCTGCAAGCTGTGGAATGCCAAGTTTTGATTTGCCTTTAGTTCTGTTAATGAAAGTTATTGGAATTTCTTTTATTTTAAATCCTTTTAAGTGGGCCTTGAATAAAACTTCCTGAACAATAGCAGGACCTTTTGATTCAAGATTTTCTGGATTTATTTTTTCTAACACTTCTTTTTTATAGCATCTAAAGCCAGAGTTGCAATCATTGACTTTTAAGCCAAGCATCACTTTTATGTATAAATTTGCTCCCCATGTAACAAATTGCCTGAATAAGCCTCTGCCAATCTCTTTAGCACCTTTCACTCTTCTTGAACCTAGTATTAAGTCAGCATTTTTCAATTCTTTAATCATCGATGGTATGTACTTTGGATCGTGAGATAAATCAGCATCCATCTCAACAATAACGTCAGCATTATGCTTTAAACAATAAATAAAACCATCTCTACCAGCTGCTCCTCTGCCTTTGTCTTTTTTTCTCAATAAAAGATGAACGTTGTTGTTCTTTTTAGAAATTTGTTTAACAATTTTCCAAGTGCCATCTGGGCTGTTGTCATCAGCTACAACTATATGCAAATTATTTATTTTTAATTTTAGAATTTTATCTATTAAAATCTTGATATTTTCTTTTTCGTTATAGGTTGGAATCAT
>CAZRRL010000045.1:0-9512 GCA_964602555.1 uncultured Methanosarcinales archaeon
AAAGGCGCTAAAATAGCTAAAACAAGACCGATTAATATGATTATAACTCCAATTATACCACCACCTTTGCCAGAGCTTCTTTTGCCTCTTCCATAGAATATACTTCTTAAAAACAAATCGCTAAGTAAAGCTATTACGCCAACAAGCACAACAACCAGCATCATCATTCTAATGTCATAATTCCTTATATGAGCAAGCTCATGGGCTATAACGCCTTCTAACTCATCTCTCTTAAGCCTTTGAATTGCACCTGTTGTTGCAGTTACAGAAGCATGTTTAACGTCGCGACCAGTTGCAAAAGCGTTTATTGCACTGTCCTCAATCACATAAATACTTGGTGTTGGAATTCCAGCTGCAATTGCTAAGCCCTCAACTGTATTTACTAAATGAGGATATTTTTTTCTGTCAGCAGGCACAGCATGACTCATCCTTAAAATCATTTTGTCTCCTGAATAAAAGCTTATCAAAGTCATTATAATAGAAAGTATAATTGCAAAAGCTAATCCTACAAATATATCACCAAAATATAAACCAAAAGCATAGCCCAAAAATCCAATAATAATAAAAAAAATAATAATTAATAATATTGATTTTCTTTTATTTGAAGAAATGTGCTCATATAAAGTCATCTTAGAATTCTACCTTTATGGCCTTTTTCTCAGCTTCTTCTGATTTGAAAAATTCTCTTTCCTTGAAGTTGAGCATTCCAGCAATTATGTTGCTTGGGAATTGCTGTATTTTGTTGTTCAAAGTCATAACATTATCATTGTAAAATTGTCTTGCAAAAGCTATCTTGCTTTCAGTTCCAGCAAGCTCTTCTTGTAACATTTTGAAATTTTCTGAAGCTTGCAGCTTTGGATACCTCTCAGAAACTGCAAAAATTGTTTTCAATGCATTGCTTATCACATCACTTGCTTTTGATTTCTGGCTCATATCACCTGAAATTAACTGTGATCTCATTTTTGTAATTTCAGTTAAAACACCTTTCTCATGTTTCATATACCCTTTAACTGTATTGACAAGATTTGGAATTAAGTCGTATCTTCTCTTCAGCTGAACATCAATCTGGCTCCATGCATTATAAACCCTATTACGCAGCATTATTAAACTATTAAAAATTAGAATTATGTATAAAACAACTAATCCCAATATTCCAACTATCACCCATAATACAACATTTGCCAATAAAACCATTCTTAAGCATAGTTTTTTATGGATTTATAAAGATTTGCAACTACTGTAAAACTATAACCATTAAATTTTTAAATTGGAAAAACATACAAAATTACTATGACAATCAAGAATCAGCTTAAAACAGCCGTATTATTGGCTTTACTCACAGCTCTATTTTTATGGATAGGTGGTTTATTTGGCAAAGCAGGCTTTTATTTAGCTTTAATATTTGTAGGCTTGATGAATTTTGGCTCATATTGGTTTTCTGATAAAATTGTTTTGTGGATGTACAGAGCAAAAGAAGCAAAACAAAATGATTATCCAAAATTGTATAAAGTTGTTAAAGAGGTTTCAAATCTAAGCAATTTGCCTATGCCAAAGGTTTATGTAATTCCAACAAACTCGCCTAACGCATTCGCAACTGGTAGAAACCAAAGTAATGCAGTAGTTGCAGCAACAGATGGTATTATTAAAATTTTAAATGAGGAAGAACTTAAAGGTGTAATAGCTCACGAATTCGCTCACATTAAAAACAGAGACATTTTAATCTCAACAATAGCTGGAACTATTGCAGGTGTTATTTCTTATATAAGCAATATGTTCATGTGGTCTGCTATGTTTGGCGGCAGAGATGATGATAGCAGAGGAAACGCAATCAGTTTGTTAGTTTTAGCTATAATTACACCAATAATTGCATCATTAATACAACTAGCAATTTCAAGAAGCAGAGAATACATTGCAGATGAAACTGGAGCTAAAACTGTTAAGAATGGGCATGCTTTAGCGGATGCTTTGGAAAAAATAGAAAAAAATATCGATGTAAATCCAATGAGATTTGGCAATCAAGCAACAGCTCATTTATTCATAAGTAATCCTTTCAGAAATGTTTCATTCCTTAAACTTTTTATGACACATCCTAGCACCAAATCAAGAGTAGAAAGACTACGAAGCATGAAATTTTAGTTTTTAGCTCTGCTTTTCATTACTTTTTCTTTTTGAATAAAACTGATAAATCTTTCCAGCAATACCTAGAGATAAAAATATAATACCTATTGTTATTATAAAGCTATTATAGGTTCTTAAAAACATAAGCAAAATTACGCTTAATATAGATTTCGCATTAAATATATCAGCATTGCCCAATAAACCACTAAGAATTCCAGTTGTGTCAATACCAATAAACTTGTCATAAGCCAATATCACTAAATAAGGTGTCAATATAAAAATTCCTATGCTAAATGAAATTACGCTTAATGTTAGCAAGAATAATTTTATATTTTTGATTAACAAGTACAAAATTAAAACCAAAATTAACAAAATTGCAAGGTAAATTATTTTGTTTGTGTTGAGGTAATTAATTATTTTATTATATTTCTCAAAAGCTTTTATTTGTGATGTCTCTAGTTGGCTAGGTATAGCACTACCAATTATGTTGAAAAAAAACTCTTTGTCGTTTATTTTCCCTTCCTTGTAATCTTTACACAAAACACCTACTCTGCTTAAGTCAGGTGCTAAAGAACTCTTTCCATGGATTTGGTTGCATGCTTTATCAAGTTCTCCTGACTCAAGCTGCTCACAAGTTTCTCTTACTTGCTCTTCATTATCTATCTTTATGCCTCTGCTTTTCAATTCTCTATAATCATTGCAATTTTCTTTTAAAGAATTAAGCAAACTTGCATTGTTACAAATTTGGTTTATAGACACTAAACTTTCTCCTTGGTCTAATGAAGAGCAAGTTTCTGCTAAACTGTTAATAACTTGCTTCTGCACATTAGGCGATGCGTATTCAAAAACATCGCTAAAAATACCTTTGAGCAAATCAGGAAGGTCTGTTGTGATAGAAGCAAAAACAAAAGTAACAATAACAAGCATAATTAAGGACTTAACAAACCAAATTAAAAATTTCTTAATCATTATTCCTAAAATTAAATAAAGTAATATAAAGATTTCTTATTTAATCTTTATATTCCCCTTCAACAACATCCTTAATCTGTTTTGCTTTTATTGGGCCTATTTTGCTAACTTCTTGCAACTCTTTTTCGCTAGCATTTACAAGATTTTTTACTGTTTTAAAATATTTTAACAAAGGTTTTGCTAATGTTAAATTTATGCCAGGCAAAGAACTAACAATATATTCTTGTTGCTCTTTTAGCGTAGCTGGTTTTCTATCAGCATGCAAACTAAAATCCTTGCCAGCTTCATCTTGTTCGCGCTTTGCAACTATTCGCAATAAAGCTGCTGTTTCTTTAAAATTTCTTGTTTGTATTATTGGAATACCGTAGCTAACAGCAATTGTGGCCATCATGCCTAGTATTGAATTATGGTGAACATTTCTTACAGCAAAAACATCTTGTGTACCTTCAATAACGATTACAGGCCTTTCGAAGTTATTTTTCAAATTCTTAATCTGCTCAAGCAGTCTTCCATCAATTATGCTGTCAACAAAATCCTCAACCGTTTTAACCTCAATGCCACATCTAGAAGAAACAACATAATCAGCATATTCCAATTTTTCCAGATTAACGATAATATTATTTTCAGCAAGCTCTTTTATAACCCCACTTCCTTTTTCCCTGTAATCTGCAAATATTTTTGTCTTTTCGTCAACAAATTTTGTTATTGGCACTTCTTTTTTCTCGTATACGGAAAAATTGAGCTTTTTCCTTATGTTAGCCAAATTCCTGTACATCTTTTTTTCTTTGTTATGTGCAACCCATCTATAACCTTCATCTCTAGTGCCTTTCGTCATTAGAATTATTACTCTGCCCTTTTCCTGTCTTCCAGTCCTTCCTCTTCTCTGTATGCTTCTTATTGCGCTAGGTATCGGCTCGTAAAAAATAACTAAATCAACTTTTGGAATATCTAAGCCTTCTTCTCCAATAGATGTTGCTACAAGCACGTTAAATAAACCATTTTTAAAATCTTCAAGCATCTGCTTTTGTTCTTTTTGGCTCAGCCCAGTTTCGCCTTTCTTTTGTTGTCCAACAAAAATCTTTGCTTTCACATTTTCAATTTTGTTTAATTTTTCTATAATATCTAATGCATTGTCTCTGTATTGATTGAAAACAATAATTTTTATAGTCTCATTTTGTTTAATCTCATTTTCAACAATATTTTGCAATTCTATCAGCTTCGGATGCTCTACCTTTTCTTCATACAAAATTCTTGCCTTAATCATAGCAGATTTGAAATTTGAGTCATTCATAATTGATTTCAATGCCTTAGTTTTTGAAGTTCTAGATGCAGCAACTAATTTTTCAAAATATTTATGCAAAGCATTAACCCCTTGTGTTTCAAGCAATTCAAGCGCATGATAAATCTTCATAATCTCTGCAAGCAAAGAAATAGCGTTCCACACAACAAAGTCTTTTTCTCCAGAAGCAATCCTACCTCTTAGCTCAGCCTGCAACTGCAATAAATCAGATTTTGTCACGTATTTTAGCTCAGTCCTTTTCAAAATACCCCATTTTTTTAATTTTTCAGACCTTTCCCTTAAAAACAAAAGCAAAAACCTTTGAATGTCTGTGAAAATTTTTGGCAACTCAACCTTAACCCAATCTATGTCTATCTCTTGTACGTAAGGCTTGACATCAGCATCATCATAAGTTCTTACCTCAATATCCTCAATAAACAAATTTCTGCAAACCTCTTGTATTTTATCCATGTCGCTTCCAGGAGATGCTGTTAAGGCAATAATTCTTGGAAATCTTGAAAGCTTCATAAACTGCTTTGCAACGAAAACATATGCATAATCACCAACAGCGCGATGAGCTTCATCAACCCCGAGCAAGCAAACATCTTCAAGGTTTATTTTATTGCTTATTACATCATTTTCCAATCCTTGTGGTGTTGAAAAAATTATCTTTGCTTTTTTCCACAGCTCAGCCCTTTTTTCTGGGCTAACCATGCCTGTAAAAATAACCATCTCATTTTCATTAATCTCAAAATGCTCTTTAAAAACATTGAAATACTGTTCAATTAATGGTCTAGTTGGTCCAATTAAAAGCACTTTTGAGTTAGGATATTGCTTCACTCTCTGAGCAGTAAGCATCAGAAAAATATTAGTTTTGCCCATACCAGTAGGCAACACAACTAAAGTGTTCTTTTCAGCAGCAGTAGCAAATATCGTTTGTTGATACAACCTAGGCTCAAAATTTTTAATCATAGGCAGTATGGATATAAATCAAAATATTTAAATATAAGTTTTTTAATGACTAGTTTGAATATCATTTTTGGTGGATTAAAATTAAAAAAAGAGGGAATCTAAGGTATTTATTGTTAGTTAGTACTTTTTTAGTCATTCTAATATCAATGTTTATTATGTTTGCTAGTTTTGCTTCTGGTATAAATTGCTGGACATATACTGCCAAAACAACCTGTGAAGCAGCTTCGAATTGCAACTGGCATGATGATGCATGGGGCAGTGGCTGGTGCGAAGAATTAGGATGTTGGAACTACTACACGCAAACTAGTTGCTTAGATGCCAATCGCACAGGCCCATTGAATGGTACATGCCTCTGGCAATCATCTACATATACATCAGGTTGGTGCACAGAGATAAATTGTTGGAACTTTGATGGCACAAACAAAACAGCTTGTGAAACAGATACTGATGCCTATGGGATAGACTGTAGGTGGGGTCCTAGCTCTACTGTCGATAATGGAAGCAGCGTCAATTGCTTTGGTGGTTTTCAGTGCTATGAATCAAGTGTTGTTAGTAATGAAGCAAAATGCCGAAATACAACAGGATGTAAATGGGGAAATTGCTATGAGAGAGGTTGTTGGGATTACACAACACAAGCTACTTGTAATAACGACCCAGATTGCTATTGGTCAAATTATGGATATTGTACACAAGTAGGATGTTGGGATACTAAACATACTACTCAAGATTCATGTGCTAACACAAGTGATGCATTAAACTGCAAATGGAATTCAAAGTATAACTATTGTGAAGAGCTTAATTGCTGGTCATTTAATGATAATCAGACAGGCTGTGGAAACACAGGAACTACTGGTTTAGTATGCAATTGGAATAATCCATGGTGTGAATCAAAGTCTTGCTGGCAGAACAATGATGAAAGCAGTTGCAGAGGCAAAAATGGTTATGGAGGTAAAAATTGTACATGGCAAGTTTCAACATATACATCGACTGGGTGGTGCGAAAAAGTTGGCTGTTGGACTTTTGACGAGTGGCATGGCGGAAGTGAAAGTACTTGTGTAAATAACGCCTATGGTTTAAATTGTACTTGGGAAAGCAGTTCATGGGGCGGCTCTTGTTATCAAAATTTTACATCAGTTTTAACATGCTCTAATATCAGCGACGAGAAAAAATGTTTTGATTCAATGTGGTGCTGGTGGGATTCTACAAACAATAGATGCAATGAGCCATCAGCTGGAACTGAAGGAGGCGCAATTGGCGGCAAATTTATTGCACCTGGTTGTTGGATTTTTGACTTAAATAAAAGTTCATGTATGAACACTACAGGATGCAATTATGATAATACAAATAAACTATGTAATGTTAATGCTAATGCTGAGCAAGCGGCCGTAATCCAATCAAGCGGGTTAAATTGCACTTTGCTAAATAATTCTAATCTATGTAATAGTGCTACATTTTTGCCATATTGTTGTAAATGGCAGAGTTCCAATTGTACAGAGGATAAATATATCACTTCTTGCTGGGATAACATAAAAAAACCTCCAGAAGGAGCTACTTATTGTGAAGATTATAATGCCTTTACCTCAGAGGCTAAATGCAACGAAATAGCAAATCATCCTTGGTATATGCCTTGTAGATGGGACAACACTACAAAGCATTGCAAGTTTTTTGGTGATAAAGTCTTTACTCAAGGAGAAGAAGGTGACATTGATTTAGTTGACAACAAGGATCTATGTGAAAAGGGTGTTGGCGGCTTATGGACAACTGAAAGCTACTGCGGAAGCGGGAATATGACTAACGCCTCCATAACAATAGGAAGGTGTGCTCCAAAACTAGGAGCAGTAGGTGGCAATTGTGATGCAGCATGCTTTAAGTGTGAATATAAGTCAGATGGCTCAAATCATACTAGCGCAGATGCAGCAAGAATAGCTTGTGAATCGTCAGACCTAGGATTCTGTATATGGCGTACTGACAGTAGCGCTCCAAACAAATTAGGTTTTTGTGAGACTAGTCCTGAAATCAAAAGTGGTGCTGTTAGTAAATGTGACTCAAACAACTGTGATGCATGCAACGCATACAATACAGTTAATGCTCAAACAAAGTGTCAAGAAGCGAAATGCGAGTGGAAAGTGGACCCATTAGACTCAACAAAAGGATTTTGTGCTTCAAGAGGCACAACCACATGCATAGACAGATGTGAAGACTGCCATGAGCAAAAATCATGTGTTGAGAAAGGCAGAGGTATAAATGGATCTTGTACTTGGGATACTAATTTAGGATTTTGTAAATCTACAGCAAACGCCACAGGAGCTGTTGAAATATGCTTCGATGGAGTCGATAATGATGGAGATTCAAAAATTGATTGTGCCGATGGTGGATGTTTTGCAGATCCATTTTGTGGAGGAACTTCCCTAAAGGATTGCTGGCAATACTCCAACAACGATACATGCATTGCAAATGGGTGCAAATGGCTTAGTGACACCTATGGTTCTTGGTGCGATCAACCAGGTGCAGTTTGTTGGTATTACGATGGTGATGCAGCAGGTTGTGTGCTGCAGACTAATTGTTCATGGCAGCCTGCACCTACAGGCTCTACAGCTTGTAACTTAAACGAGTCTGTATGGACTGATTGTGCATCGTTAAATCAGGCAGATTGTAATAGTAACAAGAGATGTTATTGGTTTATTGACCCTTATATGAGCACTATTGGGGGAAGTATAGGGTGGTGTGGCCATAGGCATGAAATTTGCCACTTCAATCAAACCTTAATGTCTAATCAAAGCGCTTGCATTACTGCAAATGAAACTATAGGCGGTAATCTAAGCTGCACATGGACCTTTGACCAATGGTCACCTACTGGAGGGCGTTGTGAATCAAGCTGCTTTAGCTTAGGCAATAATTGCAATACAAATTCTATGTGTAAAGGCGAAGATGGTTGGTGCAATCCAAAAGGATTTGGTGGCAACACTAGCCAGTTATTTAATTGCTTCCAGTTTGAGAGCCAGTCAGATTGCGCTGCCGAAACAAATTGTAAATGGTTTTCAGATCCAAAACCAATTTGTGATATAAGTAAAATAACGGATTGCTATAAATTTTCAACTCAGGCTAATTGCAATGCAAACATAAATTGTTCTTGGATAGGCGAAGCAGGGGCTGGTGGCTGGTGTGACCAAAAAGTCAATATGTGCAAATGGAACACTACGCAAGCTTCATGTAATGCAGACCCATTATGCTTCTGGAAAGACTGGGGAGGTGGCTATAGCTCGTGCGAGCCTAAAGTAACTAACTCAACTACAGAAAGCCAATGCACATCCTTAAATGGTACTTGGAGAAGTGGTTGGTGTGAGTCAGCATCGACAACTCAAATGTTTGTTGGAATGGATATGGAATCACCCCCAACACCACTTGGTAATGACCTTTGTCCAGAAACAGGTATTCCTGCATTTAGCGATATATGTTTTTTCGGAATGAAGGATAGCAAAGACAACTTTGGTTTAGGTATAGGGGTTAGCAACATAAAGGATGCTGCAATGTGTAATGGTGTTAGTACATTCCAAGGTATAGGCAATGGTAATAATACAGCTAAATTTTTCTGGTATATAGATTCTGATGGCAAAACATCAGGGGGTTGTGCACTAAAGTCAAATAGCAGCAGTAGTGGTTGGGATTTGTATTTTAGATATGAAGCAAGTTTCCTTAACGGTTCTGTAACAGAATTAAAGAAATCACACAGATGTATAAGCGGTGAATGGAAAGCAACAGACATAAAATTGAGTACTTGGAAGCAAAAGATGTGCAACGAGATTCAAGGAGGTATGATAAGCATAGACAAAGATGATTTAACAGCCATTAGTGGCTTGTTAAACTTATCATCTACCTTAAGATTTTATGCAGCAACTGCAAATGAAACAGGCAATGAGAGCTCGCCAACAGACACAGTAGGGCCATCTTACTTTACTCCTGGCACAATAGACTTTGTTCCAGAGTGCTGCTGGGGAACTGGTGACCAAAATCTTGATTGCGATGGAGATGGGTTATCCCCGCAAAATGATCCTGAATGCGCCTTTATGATTAGCAAAGGCTACATTCCATTTGAAGATTGCTTTGGAAACAGCATTGATGAAGATTTTGATGGCTTAACAGATTGCATTGATTATGACTGCAAGGGCAATCCATA
>CAZRRL010000046.1:0-7350 GCA_964602555.1 uncultured Methanosarcinales archaeon
AATATAAGTTTTGTTAATACACACAATTTTGGAAGAATTACAACTGCTGTAGAAAATTCTTTAAATGGAACTGTTTTGGAATTGTTGGACAAAAAATACGAGCAAAAAGTTAATCTCCCTTCTGTAAGAAAAAATCCTGTTGTTGGAATTGTGCCAATTTTAAATGGCTGCAATTATTTTTGCACATTTTGCTCAACGAAATTAGTGAAGGGCAAGCTGCTCTCCTACCCGATGGATGCAATAAGGCAAGATGTCAAGGAGCATTTAAAGTCAGGTTGCAAAGAAATTTGGATAACATCAAATGACACAGGCGCTTATATGGTTGAGCAAGGTGGAAAGCAAAAATTAGCAGAACTGCTAGAACAAATATTGTCCATACCAATTGATTTTAAATTGAGGTTAGGCATGATGAATCCTGGCAATACAATCGCAATTTTAGATGATTTAATTAATGTGTATAAACATTCAAAAATGTTCAAGTTTTTACATATCCCATTACAAAGCGGCAATAATGAAATATTAAAATCAATGAATAGGCGTTACTCTGTTGAAGATTTTATTAATGTGGTTGAAACATTTAAAAAAGAAATTCCTGAAATTACAATATCAACTGATATAATTGTTGGCTTTCCTTCTGAAACTGAACAACAGTTTCAAGATTCAATAAAAATAATTGAAAAAATAAAACCTGATGTTTTGAATTTGTCAAGGTATGTTGCAAGAGAAGGTACAATTGCAGCAAAAATGAAGCAATTGCCGACAAATACTTTAAAGAAAAGGTCAAGAATAATGACAAGCTTGTATCATGAAATTGCATCAGAAAAAAATAAAAACTGGGTTGGATGGCAAGGCAAAATATTAATTGATGAAAAAGGCAAAAATAATTCATGTGTTGGAAGGAATTATTGTTACAAGCCAGTTGTTGTTAAAGGTGCATTTAGACTTGGAGATGAAATTGAAGTTGAAATTTTTGATTCAACTGAATTCTATTTAAGGGCAGAATGTCAGAAACAAAAGTGATAAAAGTACCTATTGTTGATATTGGCGATGAAAACATAGCAATTTTAATTAGAGATATGATTGTAATCTCTAACGGAGTTAAAGAAGGTAAAAGGCAGATATTAGACCGAAGATATGTTAATTTTTGTGAGATTGCATTAGAAGAGTATTTGAAATTACCTTGGAATCATTGGATAAATGACAAGTACCCAGATTCTCAACTGGTAGTAGAAGCCTATAGAACTATTGAAAATGAGTTTGCTAAACAACAATTGAAAATTATTTTATAAGTAAGTTTGGTCAGAATCAAACTCTAATAAAATTTTTAAATGAACATAAATTTTTTCCTTAATGAAAATGAGAGTAGTAGAAAGTTTGAGTGCATTATTAATCACCTTAGCTCCGTATCCAGTTGATTCTATGCCACATGATTATATAAATTGGCCAATCAAATCAACTCTTATGACAACAAAAACCTATAGGTCTAGTGATAAACCAAATGCAGAAGTAGTTAGAGAGATTTTAAGATTTTTAATTCCGTCGTATAGTAAAGATATTATCAACTTCCGTATAATTGGTCATAGCAAAGAACCAAATATTTCTGAACCAGGAAAGAGCAAATTGGAAATTGACGCAAGGATAGATGGAAGTGAATCAACTAAAAGAGAAATACTTGAAAGGTATCTCCGGTCTTATGCAAAATTTGAATGTGGCCAATGCCATCCTATCATAGAAAAATAATAAGAATTTCTACAACAATGCATCAATTCTCTAAATTTTGTTGCCTAACTTAAACAAAAAATTTAAAATGTCAAATGACTTCTAAGCAAATATGAGAAAGCTATTAGTTAGTGGCTTAACTGCAATTGTACTTTCTTTATTTCCCAATCAAATTAATGCAGAATTTGAAGGTTTGCCTAATTTTAGAGAATGGCCTGTAAAAAAAGAAATAAAAGATGATTCAGGTAATATTATTGCAGTCATCTATAAAGATAGTGAAAAACCAGACGCACAAGCTGTAAAAGTATTTCCATTTAAAGCCGTATATCCAAAAGATGTGGTCTATGGGGAGATAATTGGATATGCTCCTATATCAAACCTTAACCCTCGACTTACTGGATTAAGAATTTTTGCTGAAATAGAAGGAAAATATAGTAAAAATCCTACTTTACTAGATGAAGTATATTTAAGTGGAGTAACGCAATGTGGAGCGTGCCATCATTCGGTAAAAAAAGAATTGCTAGTACCAAATACAAAATTTAAAAATAATTATGTACAATCATTGTTAAAAACTTTTGAGCCAAACAATGAAACTTCTCCAATAAATGAGCTTAGCAAAGTTGGTATTGCAGAATTAGAAAAGTTCAACTATGTAGATCTAAAAGAGCAGGAGCCTGGAACTATACTTGTTTTGCGTGTGAGTGATAATAGTTACATACTTAGAGTAAATAGAAACTACTTAGACATTTGGCAGGAAAAGGGTAATGGAGCAAACGGATACAGGGCACCACTTGAAAGTATTGTTTCTTGGGAGAAATCTTCAGGCAGTGTAATAAAAGTAGAAGAGGGCACTTTAACTAAAGGTTATTCCATAATGTTACCTTTATTTTCTGGGGATAATTCAAAACCAGAGTTAGAACGCATACTAAAACCGGTAAAGTCAGTGTATGGAGCAATTGAAGAAATTAGTGTATACAGACCAAGAAAGTAGCTTATGCATGTTTTTTATTTCTGTTTAGATTTTTAAATGAAATCATAATAAATCTTTCAAATCCTTAAATTTATCTGTCAAATCCAAAGCTTCTGCCACAGGCTTATACGTTATAAATCCATTATAGGTGTTTACTCCTTTTGCAAAGTCATTATCATTTTTAATTGCATTAACAAAACTATGCTTGGCTAATTTTAAAATATAAGGTAAAGTTGCATTAGTCAAAGCAATTGTTGATGTGCGAGGATAAGCACCAGGCATGTTTGTAACGCAATAGTGTGTTACGCCATACTTAAGAAAAATCGGTTTGCTATGTGTTGTTGGCTTTGAAGTTTCTACACAACCACCTTGGTCAATGCTGACATCAACTATTATAGAGCCTTGCTGCATTGACTTAACCATTGATTCTGTAACAACATAGGGTGCTTTTGCTCCTTTGAGCAGAACAGCTCCAACAACTAAGTCAGCATCTTTTAGATGCTCACTAATATTTTCAGGAGTGGAAAGAAGTATATGGGATTTTCTTCCAATCAATTCTCTTAAATTATCCATCCTCTCTGCATGCCTGCCAAACAGGTAAACATTTGTGCCCATCCCATAAGCTGTTTTGGCAGCATGCCTTCCAACAACACCATCACCAATAACAACAACTTTGCCATAGAAATTGCCCATAACTTCACCGAGCATCACGCCTTTGCCGCCATTTGCTTTTGCAAGATAATAAGCACCTATTTGCACAGCCATGTTGCCAGCAATAGCACTCATTGGAGCAAGCAAAGGCAATCTATGATAATCATCTTCTACAGTCTCATAACCAATGCATGTTGTTTTATTTTTTAGAAGGTTAATTGTTAAAGTTTTTTCAACACCAGCAAGATGTAAGTATGTAAACAAAATTGATTTTTTGTTTAAAAATTTGTATTCATTTTTTAACGGCTCTTTAACCTTAACAACTAAATCACTTTGCCAAGCATCTTTTGCAGAAACAATTTTCGCTCCTTGTCGTTTGTAATCATCGTCAGAGAAGCCAGAACCAATTCCTGCATTTTTTTCAACAAAAACTTCATGACCATTAGAAACAAGCTGCTTTGCACCTTCTGGAGTTAATGCAACTCTGCTTTCTTTATTTTTTATTTCTTTTGGAACGCCAATGATAATTTTAAACCACCAGTTTAATTTTAACAAATAAAAACTATTTGATACCGAAGCTTTTATTAGTCATTTCAATTGATTTAGCGCCATCTTTAAGTCCCATCATGGCTCTTATGCAATCGATGTTTTCTGGAATTACATCAGATTCTTGATGAACTGCTTGCATGTAAAGCAATTTATTGTGGGAGTTTGAAGTAATACCAATTGCTTCTTGCCAAACACAAATTTCTGGCATATCTCCTCTTAATCTGCCCATATCTCTTGCAAATTCCATTATCTCTGCAGTTGACCTTAAATGCTCAGCATTCCTTACAATCCTTATTCTTGTAGAATTCTTGAACAACTCAATAATACCCTCAACATTAGCTCTTTTTTTCAAATCAACTGTAAGTGTGTGCAAATGCATTAAAGTAGATGGAACGCTAAGCGCGGTTGTAAAAATCTCAATATTATGCAACACAGTTTGTACATCAGGACCATGATGGCTTGGCATCTCTAGCACAGGCACAATTGCATTTATTGGGCCATGATAAATATCCCAAGGATCAGCTCCTCGTCTTATCATTGTTGCATGCACGCTTGCAATACCATATTTTTTATCAACAGCATGCAAAGTTCTGCATAGTCCTGTTGTGTTGCAACTTACTATCCTTGCATAATCTTTGTTTAACGCTTCATCATAATTGCATTGAGCAACAAAGCTTGTGCCAGCTATTTCATGCTTCTCGCCGCCTTGGAATATTGCTTTGACTTTTTTTGGTTTATAATATTTGTCAAGATTTTCCTTTCCAACCTTTTTTGGAGTTGCATCAACAATAATATCAACTTCCTCAAGCAGATTATTTATGTTCCCATCAGGTGTTATACCATTAAGCTTTAAATCAACATCACCATCTGCTGTAAATATTTTATAGCCTTTTTGCTTAGCAACCTCTGTATTAAAACTGTAAGAATGAGATGTTACTCCAACTAACTTCATGTCTTTTTGCATTGCTACAGCATCAGCCACTCTTTTACCAATTGTTCCATAACCATTAACTGCAACTTTAATTGCCATTTTTACTCACTCAAAATTTTAATTATTGCATGATCAATATGTCCAAATCTTGGTTTTCCATATCTTCTGCGTATTTTCCGATTGTTGCCAGACTGTTCAGTTTAGCTCGCTTTAAAAATGCTTTTTGTGCAACAGCAATATTCTCATTCTTGCCCTGCCACGCCTTTAAAGCAGGATCTTGCAGTGCCCTTGCATAAGAAAAGCTCAGATACCAAGGCAAATGCTCTCCTAAAGTGTGCATCTTGTTTAAATGAACAGTTGCTTCTTGAGGGGTTTGGCCGCCTGAAAGAAAGTTAATGCTTGGAAGCTCTGGAGGAACTGTAGCTTTTAGGCATTTTACAGTTTTTCTTGCAACTTCATCAACACCAGCTCTTACTGCAGCTTCTTTCCCTGAAATAACCATGCTCGGTTTTAATATTGTGCATTCAATTATTACATTTTCTCTTCTCAATGCATCAAATACTGCTGTTAAAACTTTTTCAGTTACCTTATAGCATGCATCAATAGAATGCGTGCCATCAATTAAAACCTCTGGCTCAACAATAGGTACAAGGTTATGCTCTTGGCATGTTTTGGCATATTTAGCCAAGTCATCAGCATTCTTTCTGACTAATTTTTCACTAGGTGTGTTTTCTGAAATAGAATAAACTGCACGCCATTTAGCAAATCTTGTTCCAAATTTTTTGAATTCCTCAAGCCTG
This sequence comes from uncultured Methanosarcinales archaeon, assembly GCA_964602555.1. Taxonomy (GTDB): domain Archaea; phylum Nanobdellota; class Nanobdellia; order Woesearchaeales; family GW2011-AR4. The sequence continues at coordinate 5,621 of CAZRRL010000046.1, forward strand.
CTGCTCAAGCCATCCAGTCCTTTTGTGTATTGCTCTTCAGAACCGTTAAAGTCTGCAAGCCCTTCATCAACCTTAATCCCAGGCACAATACCTTTCCTTGCCAATAATTTTGTAAACTCTATGCCGTCATTTGATTTTTGATGCAAAGTTTCTTCAAACAAAATAACTCCAGATATGAAATCTTCCATTCCAGGGGCAGTTAGTATCAGGTTGCGATATTGCCTTCTTGCTTCTTCTGTGCTCTCAACACCAATACTTGCCAATCTTTTTGTAGCTGTCTTAACACTTTCATCAGCAGCCAAAATACCTTTGCCTACTACAGCAATGTCTCTTATTACTTGTTTTAATTCTTTATTAGTCATATTTCAACCCTTTATTTTCATAAATTAATAATCAGGGAAATGCTCAAATGTATGTCGTGCCTCCACAAACCTTATAGTTTTTGTTTTTGCTCGCATTACTATTGAGTGAGTTTTTGCACCATGGCTCAAAAAGCTTACACCTTGTAGTATAGTTCCATCAGTGACACCAGTTGCAGCAAACATTGCTTCGTTGCTACAAACTAAATCGTTCATTGTAAGTTTTTTGTTTAAATCTGAAATGCCCATTTTTTCTGCTCTTTGGTTTTCTTCTTCATTTCTGAACTTTAGTCTGCCTTGAATTTCACCACCAAGACATTTTAATGCAACAGCTGCAACAACCCCCTCTGGAGCGCCTCCAATACCCATTAAAATATCAATTCCAGAATCTTCAAGTGCAGCTGCTAATGCTCCTGCAATATCGCCATCCCTTATGAGCCTTATTCTACAGCCACATTTTCTTATTTTTTCTATTAATTCTTTATGCCTATCCCTATCCAATATAACAACAGTAACTTCATCAACTGGTTTGTCAAGCCTTTTAGCTACAGCATGCAAGTTGTCTTCAACAGGAGCATCAAGGTCAACTGCACCAACACATTTTGGGCCAACAGCAATCTTTTCCATATAAGTATCTGGTGCATTTAACAAGCAGCCACTTGGAGCTGCTGCTAAGACAGACATCGCATTTTGGTCGCCTCTTGCTGTTATTGTTGTGCCTTCCAATGGATCAACTGCAATGTCAAGCTTAATGCCTTTGCCAGAGCCAACTTTTTCACCAATGTAAAGCATTGGAGCTTCATCACGCTCGCCTTCACCAATTACAATTGTGCCATCCATATCAATTATGCTGAAAGCTTTTCTCATTGCATCAACTGCTGCTTGGTCTGCTGCCTTTTCGTTTCCTTTGCCTACCCAAAATGCTGAGCTTAAAGCAGCAGCTTCTGTGGCTCTTACAAAGTCCAATGCTAAGTTTCTGTCCATAAGCCCCCAAGTCATTTGGGTTGATGTCATATATTTAAACTTTTCTGTTTATCATACTTTGTCATACAAAAATCGAAAGCTTTATAAAGACATTTCAATATTGTTAGCTGGGGATGGTCAAGTGAAAGAAAGAATCACAATTACTCTTGATAAGAATTTAGTAAAGCAAATCGATAAAAGAATTGATGGTGTTGACATTAAAAACAGGTCGCAAGAAATAGAGTTTCTTCTTGCTGAAGCACTTGGCACAAACATCCCAAGCAAAGCTGTTCTTTTAGTTGGAGGCAGAGGATCAAGACTAAGACCATTAACTGACAACATACCAAAAGCACTTCTTGACGTTAAGGGTAAAGTTATAACTGAGCATATATTCGATTTGCTTAAGAA
>CAZRRL010000046.1:7450-9223 GCA_964602555.1 uncultured Methanosarcinales archaeon
CATAAAAGAAAAAATGCATTAGCAACAATTGCACTTACAACAGTAGATGATCCTTCTCATTATGGAGTTGCAAGACTTGATGGTTCTAGGATTATAGATTTTGTTGAAAAACCTGCACATCCACCTTCAAATTTAATCAATGCTGGCTTTTACATCCTTGAGCCAGAAGTTATTGATATGATTCCTGATGGATTTTCAATGTTAGAGAAAGATGTATTTCCTAAGCTAGCAAAGCTTGGCAGATTAAGGGGGTTTCCATTTGCTGGACAATGGTTTGATATAGGAAATATTGAAAGATATAAAATAGCTGAAAAGAAGTGGAATGGCATAATACCATTTGAGGAAGAAGAAATAAACTTATAATAATTCTGAAATTAAAACAAACATTTATAAAAAATTAAAAAATAAAATTAGTATGCTCTCAGAAACACGAAAAAATCGAAGATTTTTTGTGTCTCAGGAATCTATGATTTCCGCGATCTTCAAAGCCTACGATGTTAGAGGAATTTATGGCCAAAACCTAACCGATGATATTGCTTATAAAATTGGAAGGGCTTTTGTTTATTTTCTAGGATGTAAAGATGTTATTGTTGGCACTGATATGCGTATTTCCTCACCAAAATTAAGTAAAGTATTTATGAAAGGTGTGACAAAACAAGGCGCTAATGCAATTTTTATAGGTCAAGTTTGTACTGATGCAGTCTACTTTGCTTCTGGAGCTTTGAAAAAGCCTGCAGTTATGTTTACAGCTTCACACAATCCTAAGCAATACAATGGCATAAAGTTTTGCAAAGCAGATGCTATCCCAATAAATGAAGATACTGGCCTAAGAAAAATGAAATCAATAATTGAAAAAAGACATTATGAAAAAATAAAAATAAAAAAACAAGGCAAAATAATTAAAAAAAATATCTTGAAAGATTACGTTATGCATGTAAAAAATTTTATCAACATAAAAAAGTTAAGAAAATTGAAAGTTGCAATAGACGCGGGCAACGGAATGGCTGGTAAGATCATTCCATTAGTTTATCGAAACTTACCAATCAAAATAATACCCCTTTATTTTAAGCTTGATGGCACTTTTCCAAATCACCCCGCAGATCCATCAAAATATGAAAATTTGTTTGAGTTGCAAAAAATAGTGAAAGAAAAGAATTGTGATTTTGGCATTGCTTTTGATGGTGATGCTGACAGAATTTTTTTTATTGATGAGAATGGAAATATAGTAAACAGTTCTCTTATTTCTGCATTAATAATTAAATATATTTTGTTTAAAAACAAAAATGAAAAGATTATCTACAATGTTGTTTGCAGCCACATTGTGCCAGAAACAACAAAACAATATAATGGCATTCCAATTTTAGAAAGGGTTGGTCATTCATTTATTAAGGAAACAATGAGGAAAACAAAAGCAATTTTTGCATGTGAGCACTCTGCACATTATTACTACAGAAACAATTACAGGGCAGACTCTGGAATTATAACAAGCTTAATTGTTGCAGAGATATCTTCCAAAGAAAACAAACCACTATCGTTTTTATTAGAAGAATTCAAAAAATATGATACAATCGAAGAAACAAATGTTGAAGTTAAAGATAAAAATACAAAATTAAAGGAGATTGAAACAAAATATAAAAAACAAAATTTTAAAAAAATATCAAAGCTCGATGGTATTACAATTGAGTTTGATAATTGGTGGTTTAATGTGAGGCCAAGCAATACCGAGCCATTATTGCGACTTAATTTGGAAGCTAATTCTAAAAGTTTGATGGA
>CAZRRL010000047.1:0-9044 GCA_964602555.1 uncultured Methanosarcinales archaeon
ATTGTTGTCATAAAGCCTCTTTTAACTCCAAAATTGTCATGAAGTATCTTTACAATGGGCGCTAAGCAATTAGTTGTGCATGATGCATTTGAAACAATATTATGTTTTACTTTATCGTACATCTTTTCATTTACACCCATTACAATAGTAATATCTGGATTTTTTGCAGGTGCACTTATCAAAACTTTTTTAGCGCCTGCTTTCAAGTGCTGCTCTGCTCGCTCTCTATCAGTAAATTTTCCAGTGCTTTCAACTATCACATCAATTCCCATATCTTTCCAAGGGAGTTTTTGTGGCTCCAAAATTGATAATACTTTTATTTTTTTGCCGTCAATAATTAAATTGTCATCTGTATGCTCGACTGTGCCATTGTATTTGCCATGCACAGAATCGTATTTGAAAAGATGTGCTAATGTTTTTGCGTCAGTAATATCATTAACAGCAACCCAATTAATTTCTTTGTCTTTTATGCCTGCTCTTAAAACTAACCTTCCTATCCTGCCGAAGCCATTAATTGCGACATTAATCATTTTAAATTACCTTTTATTTTTTAAGTAAAAAGTATAATCTTGTATAAAAAGATTTGGTTTGATTTTTAATTTAAGTGGTATGAAAATTTAATATAGCTATTATTAAATTAACCTTTTAATATTCTTAACATATCTTTCAATTTTCTCGTATTAATAACATCATTCTTTGTTGCCCAGCCTCGTCTTGCAGTTCCAATGCCGAGTTTGATAAAATGCAGTTGGTCTGCATTGTGGGCATCTGTGCTAATAGCTAATTTTACTCCAGCTTTTACAGCAGCTTTAACATGTGTATCTCTTAAGTCCATTCTTTCAGGATAAGAATTTATTTCCATAATTGTATTTGTTTTCTTTGCAATATCAAAAACAGTTTCAAGATCAATATCATAGCTTTCACGCTTAGTTATAAGCCTTCCAGTAGGATGCGCAATAATGTCTACATTTTCATTTTCCATAGCTTTTTGCATTCTTTTTGTTATTTTCTCCTTTGGATTTTTAAAGCCTGAATGAATAGAAGCAACAACAATATCAAGTTGTTTCAAAACCTTATCCGGCATATCAAGAGTTCCATCACCTTTTATATTCACTTCAACACCTTGCAAAATAGTTATGCCGCTTAATTTTTTATTTATTTTTCCAATTTCCTTTTTTTGTTCCAAAATTTTTTTTTCGTCTATAGCATGAGCTATTGCTAGCTTTCCAGTATGGTCTGTAATGCAAATATACTCATGGCCAAGTTTTTTTGCAGCCAATGCCATCTCTTCAATTGTATTGTTGCCATCACTCCATTTTGTATGCATCTGCAAATCTCCTTTAACGTCATTGTAACCAATTAATCTTGGCAGCATATGATGCTGAGCAAGCTCTATCTCTCCTTCATCCTCTCTCATCTCTGGCTCAATGTAGTCAATTCCTAATTTTTTGTAGACATCTTCTTCTGTTTTGCCAGCAACTAATTTGTTAGTTTTTTTATCAAATAAACCATATTCGCTAAGCTTAAGTCCTTTCTCAATTGCTATCTTCCTTAACATTATATTGTGCTCCTTATTACCAGTAAAATAAAGCAAAGCAGCTCCAAAAATGTTGTCGTCAAGTACCCTTAAATCAACTTGAATGCCCTCTTTCAATCTTATAGAGCTTTTTGTGTCGCCTTTTGCAAGCACATCTGCAACATTTGGCATGTTTGTGAAGAAATCAATAACCTTTTCAGGATTTTTTGATGTTGCAAGAATGTCAATATCACCAATTGTTTCCTTCATTCTGCGTGTTGAGCCTGCTATGCTAACTCTTGACACCTCTTTTAAGGTTTTGAGTGCATTTACAACTTCTTCTGCGCTGCTTAAAGCAAAACCTAAAGGAACTCTTTGGCTTGTTTTTTTTGCAAACTCAATGCTTTTCAAAATATTTTGCTCAACTGTCGGACCAAGACCTTTAATTCTTTGTATTTTGCCTTGCTTCGCAGCTTTCTCAAGCTCAGCTACATTTTTTACTTTTAGTTCCTTATAAAGCTTCAATATTGTTTTTGGGCCAATGCCTTCAATTGCGCCAAGCTGCTCCATGTCAACAGGTGTTTTTTTCTTAAGCTCCTCAAGATATTTTAATTTTTCAGTTCTTAAGAATTCATCAATTTTTTTTGCAATGCCCTCTCCAACTCCTGGCAATTCTTCTAATTTATTATCTTTCCAAATCTGTGTGATGTCTTCAGATAGACCTTCAATAACTAAAGCAGCTTTTCTATAGGCCCTGACTTTAAATTGCTCTTCTTGAAACTCAAGGTAGTCTGCAATTTCATTAAGAAGCTCTGCGACTTCTATGTTTTTCATAGAAAGAGTTTTATTTTAAGGTATTTAAATTTTTATTTAAAATTTAGAATATCAAATTACCTTATTTCACTTAAATCAAAATTAACACAAACATAATTTAAACATTCTTATAGATAAACTGATTGGCTTTTCTCAATAAATCCTTTGATGTATTAAAAGTCAATCTTTTATAAGCGTGCTCATAACTCATCCACGCATAACCAATATGCTCAGATGATAGATTTACATGCTCAGTAAATGATTGTGCTAAGAAAAAAACAACTTCTTTAAATATTGTTTCACCACCCTTTTTGTAAAAATACTTTATAGTTTCTTTAAAGTTATCTAACAATTCAACATCTTCAATGCCAGTTTCTTCTTTTACTTCACGAGCAGCAGTTTGTTGCTCAGTTTCATTTTTTTCCTGATTTCCTTTAGGAAAATCCCAGTGACCAGCCTCATAGTGCAAAAGAAGATATTTTACACCATCTTTCTCCTTTCTGAAGACAATTGCGCCACAGCTTTTTTCTTTCGCCATTATTTAAGAGTAATTATGTTACATATAAAAACTTTATTTAAATCAAGAGCAGGAAATAGCTTGGCATTTTTTGTGTTTCTAAAGCTAAATTTCCGAAACATTTAAATATAAGATATATTATTAAATATATACTTTAGAACATATATATAATATAATAACAAAGTATATATATAACAAGTGCTCTTTAGCTATGCAATAGTTTTCTTGTGCTATTGCATTAGTTAACCATTATAATAGGCAAGTTAGTGTTATTTTGCAATAAAATGGGGGTGTGAAGCGCTGAGTAATCAATAGATGTAATCATGTTTTTAAATTATCCCACCTTTTAAGGGGGTGTAGAAGTTTTTCTATCACCTCTTTTCTTTTGCACTCATCCTTAAAAGAGTGGGATTTTACCTAAAATGAAGCTAACAAACACAAAGATATATGATACAGTTAAGGAAGTAGTAGGGGAAGACTCTATCAAAATTATTGAATATCTTAAAGATAAGAAGAATATTTCTGACTTTAAAATAGCCGAAAAAGTAGACAGGGACATACATGAAGTAAGAAACATTCTTTACAGACTTTACAACTACAACCTTGTCACTTATTACAGGAAAAAGGACAGGCAGAAAGGATGGTACATCAGCTATTGGACTTTTGATAAGAAAAGGGTTAAGGATTTGCTTGACAAGATGAACAAAGATAAGCTGGCAAGGTATAAAGTTAGACTCAAAGAAGAAGAAGCTAATGTTGGCAATTTTTACTTGTGCCCTAATGCTTGTATTAGAGTAGGTTTTGAAAGGGCTGTTGATCTTGAGTACAGATGCCCAGAGTGTGGCAGTATTTTAAGCCATCAGGATAATACAAAAACAATAGATTTCTTGAGAACAAAAATTAAGGAACTAGAGGTTAATGGCAAGGCTTTGAAAGGAAGGGTTTAATAAGTTAATTCTATGATTTTTATTATTAACTAATTTTTGGAATTTATAATAAATTAAATCGCATAAACAGTTTTTAAGGCACAAATTTTAAATTCTGAAATGAATAACAGATAACATTATTACTTAAAATCTACAAGATGAAAGTATGATAGACACAATTTTAATAGGTGATATAGTTTCGTATGAAAAAAATCCTAATTATCATGTTTATGCTGTCGTTATCTCTGAAGAAGAATACCAAAAACATCTATCACACTATATTGAAAATAAGTTAGGGTATGGTGGAGATGTATTTTTAATGCTGATACTTGAAGAACTTAATGGTCATTACAAAATGCTTGCTAATGAATTTAGGAGATTACCTACTTCTATACTGAATAGGATTGAAGATACAAGGCAAATAATAGAATTTTATAAAAATGGTACACTAAGAAGGATAGCCTTATTTAGAAAAGAAATTTCTTTGCTTGAGAAAAAACTTCGCACAGGATACGTAAGCAAAGAAACAAAGCGTAGGTTGGTATTACTACACAGACATATAACAAGCCTTGAAAGTGAAATAAATAGAATTATCTCTTCTTAAAGTTTAGATTAATATCTTATAATTTTATTATCTTCACCACAAAAAACCTATAGTCACTTCATTTCATTACGTTCCTAAGTTTCTTAATTGCTTACCTATAATTTTTTTATTTTGGCAATAAAGAAACCTTCTGTATCATTATCTTGAGGCCATAACCTTAAACATTTTTTGATTTCCTCGTTATATTTTTTACCATCAAACGCAAGAATCGCAGGGCTTTTGTTTAATTTAAGCTTAATTTCATCCAATTTTGCATTCTCATATTTTTTTAATAGAAAATCAATCACTTCTTCATTCTCTTCTGGTTCAAGGGAACAAGTTGAATAAACTAAGATTCCATTTTCTTTTAACAAATCAAAACCTGTTTCAATTAATTGTTTTTGGGTTATTGAAAGCCTTCTTACCATATCGGGATTCCAGATGCCTATTGTTTTCAAACTTTTTCTTATTGTGCCTGTGCCAGAGCAAGGAGCATCTACTAATATCTTATCAAACATAATGCCAGATTTCTTAAACCATTGGCCTTCCATTAAAGTTATTATGGTATTTGCAACACCACATCTCTGCAAGTTAATAGACAAGGGCTTCATTCTTTCAATAGTATAGTCATTTGCTATCAAAATGCCTTTATTTTGCATATACTGCACAATTTGTGTTGTTTTGCTTCCAGGCGATGCAGCAATGTCCAAAACAATATCACTTGGTTTTGGGTTTAAGACAATAGGTGGAATCATCGATGCTGCTTCTTGAGTGTAAAAATAACCGAGAGAATGCTCAATTAAATTACCAATGTCCCTTCTTTCTTTTTTTGCGTGTTCAATCCAAAAACCTTCTTTGCACCATGGTATTTGCTCTAAAGTCCAATTTTTTTCCAACCTTTTTTTTAATTCATTCACTGTTATTTTTAATGTATTAATTCTAATTGAGCGTCTTAAGAAAGATAAAGAACATTTCTTGAATGCTTCCCAGTCTGTTAGCATTGAATAGCGCTCAATGAATTTTGGTTTGAAAGTTATTTGCTCAGATTTTAAAGTTTTAGTTTCCATATAATAAAAAAATGATAATTGTAATTTAAATCTTTGTCAAAATACAGCTTATGATTGGCAAAATTATTATAACTTAAAATTTTATATATCTTCTCATAATTACCTTAATCCTTTAATTAAAGGAAGAATTTTAAAATCTACAATTAGAAATAACAAAAAATATTTTTATTTAAATTCTGATAAGTTAAAAGAACTTGAAATAATCTGGAACTTATAACATCTTTGACATATAAGGACCATCATAATTATACCCAAGCCGAGCGAAATACTGCTTAGCTCCAATTCCAGCAAGCACAACCACCTTATTTTTCCCATGCTGCTTTACAATTTCCTCTGCTTTAGCCATCAATCTTTTGCCTATTCCTCTATGTTGAAAACTCTCATTGGATTTTTTTCCAATCTGTAAAGCTTGTGAAAATACATGCAGCTCTCTTATCAAGGAAGAGTTTTCTGTTATTTCTGCTCTTAAAATTTGTGATGGAAATCTAAGCCTACAAAATCCAAATAAAGCATTATTTTCAATATCTTCTGCTGCAATAAAAATCTCTTTTCCATGCGATGCTTCATATTCTGTTATTGTTGTTTGGACATTGTTGAAATTAATTTCTTTGTTATTATTATTTTTAATATAAAACCCAACTTCCCTGCATCTAATACATTTACATTTTATATTCTTTTCTTTGCACAATTTCTCTACATACTGTCTTAAATTAGTCCTGTCAACACCAGATGCTGTAACAAATGTCGGTATGTCTCTTTGTATACGCATTATTCTACACCATTTTGGCACATATCGCTTTGCTTCTGCAATTATCTCAGCAGCTTCTTCTGTTGTTAACGGTGTAAATTTTCCAGATTTCCAGTCATCATAAAGTTTTGTGCCTTCCATCACCATGCATGGATATATTTTTAGCATGTCTGGTTTGTAATCTTCGCTTTCAAATAACTGCTTTAGACCATACAAATCCATTTCTTTTGTTGTAAATGGCAAGCCTGGCATATAATGACAGTTTATTTTAAATCCTAAATCTTTTAGAATTCTGATTGATTCAATGTTATCAGCAACTGTGTTGCCTCTGTTTGTAGCTTCAAGCACATCTCCGTAGATGCTCTGGATTCCAAGTTCAACTCTTGTGCATCCTAGCTCAAGCATTAAATTTCCATGATAAAGCTTGCCAAAATCGCTTTTTGTTTCTATAGTTAAGCCAACACATCTAATAAAAGAAGTTTCATTCTCTTCTTGTATTTGCTTTAATGAAATGTTTTGATTATTTTCTAGTTTTAATTTTTGTTGAATTCTTTTTATCGCCAAAACATTTGGATTTTCAATAATATCCAGTGAATGTTTTTGTGTTGAAACAGCTATTTCATTTGCATTATTGTCTTCTATCTTTCCTAACGCATTATTTTTATTTTCAATATTAAAATTTAAATAATTATCAACAAAATCATTATCAAAAAACAAATCCTCAACTTTTTTTCTAATTTCCAAATCATTCAAATCCAAATTTTTAATGTATAATAGTTTTTGCTGTATTCTTTTAATTCTTTTATCTTCTTCATTTAATATCCTTGGCAATTCAAAAAATTTCTTAAATTTTAAAATATCTAAATTGCAATTTTCATCAAAAAATAATTTTGAGAAATCATTCATTGCTTTTTGTGCGTACTTAACAAAATACTCTTGGTAAGCTTTAGGAAAAAATGTGAATGTGCCGCCTTGAATTATTATCTCAACTTTATCGGGGATTTTGCCCATTGCAACATAATGCTCAAGCCTGTTGAAAACTATCAAATAAGGGTCATAGTTATTTCTTATAGCCCTTCTTGTTGATGGCTCTTTGCCTGTGTAGCTTTGCGGAACATTGCCAAAAACAGAGCCAGGACCACCAGGGCAATAAGAGCAAGGTCCAATGCCTTTCATTGTGTGCGGACAAGGATATGGCTCTGACATCAAGGCAATTGGCGCAACACCGCTTATTGTTCTTACTGGCTTTAGTGAAAGTAATTCCTTAAAATTTTGTCTTTCTTCTTCCGATGCAGCAAAGTAAATATCAGCATTTTTTGGGATTTGTTTTATTTTACTTTGGGATTTGTATTTATTCAAAACTTTTAATTTTAATCGGTTAAAATTATGCTGGCTTTGTACATTATTTTTTTTTAACCCGTCTAGTATTTCTATACAAACTTGTTTGAAATAATCCATGCTATAGAGAATTGATTTTAGATATTTAAATGTTCACATTAATTTATTTACATATCAAAGTGGCTCTTTTTTCAGATACTTTGAAATCTCAATTATAATAGCACCTATGCTTGATACGACTACTATAATCAAGAATTCACCTAAAGCCAAAGGTGACATATCCAAAAATTTTCCAAGTGAAGGAATGAAAATTGATGCTGCAATTAGGGCAAAAGAACTTACTACAGCTAACACGAGCCATTTGTTTTTGAAAAGTCCAACCTTTATAGAAGGGTAAATTGTTGACCTTGAAGCAAAGGCTTGGTAGAGCTCAAACATGCTTATCGCAAGAAAAGTTGCTGTCTGTGCCTGCAATAAATCTCCTTTTTTGAAATAAAACCAACTAAACAAGGATAATGCAACTATAGTTAATACAAGCGGATAATAAACAATGAATGCTTTAAGCCCTTTGTATATTGGCTCATCTTGCTTGCGAGGTTTTCTCTGCATTGCATTTGGCTCAAATGGGTCTGCGCTTAACGCAATTGCTGGCAGACCATCTGTAACAAGGTTAATAAGCAGTAGCTGAGTTGCGGTTAATGGCAAAGGCAATCCAAATATTATACCTAAAAATATTATAAGCACTTCTGCAATATTGCCAGAAATTAGAAATCCAAAATATTTTCTAATATTGTCATAAGTGCCACGCCCTTCTTCAACTGCATTAACTATAGAAGCAAAGTTGTCATCCGTTAAAATCATTGCGCTTGCTTCTTTGCTTACATCTGTACCAGAGATGCCCATTGCAATTCCAATGTCAGCCTTTTTCAATGCAGGCGCATCATTTACACCATCACCAGTCATTGCAACAATATGGCCTTTTTTCTTTAAAGCATCAACAATTTTTATTTTATGCTCAGGATTAACTCTTGCAAAAATTGCAATGTCTTCAACAATCTCGTCAAGGTTTTTAATCTCCTCAAGCTCTGCTCCTGTAATTGAGCGTCCTTCTAGCTTTAGTTGTTTTGCTACTGCATTTGCAGTTATTTCATGATCACCAGTAATCATAATCACTTTGATGCCTGCTTTTTTGCATTTTTCAATAGCTGCTTTTACTTCTTCTCTTGGCGGATCGATCATACCTTGCAATCCTACAAATATAAGGTTTTTTTCTGGCTGCGTATCAACCAATGTTTTGTATGCAAAACCTAAAACGCGCAATGCTTCATTAGCAAATTCCTTGTTTATCTCAAGAATTTCATTTTTCATTGCTTCTGTTAATTTCATTGCTTTTCCGTTAATGTAAATAGAATTACAGAGCGTTAAAACAACCTCTGGAGCGCCTTTGACATAAGCAATTTTCTCGCCATCATGTTTATGAATAGTAGTCATGATTTTTCTTTCACTTGTAAACTCTATTTCATCAATTCTTTGATA
>CAZRRL010000048.1:0-9033 GCA_964602555.1 uncultured Methanosarcinales archaeon
TATGATATTTTCGACATATCAAAGTGTGTGCCTTTGCGATTTCCGACATATCAAAAACATTTAAATATAAAACAACCAAACTAGTGCTTGAAATGAAGATTATTATGGTTGAAGGAAGGTATAAAGGAAAGATTAACTTAGATAACTTAGATGCTAGTGTATTGCCAAAAAAGATAGGCTTAGTTACAACAGCGCAGTTTCTTGACTATATTGATGAAATAAAACAGCATCTTGAAAATAATGGGAAAATTGTCTTTGTGGATAAAATAAAACAAAAGTATGAAGGGCAATTGCTTGGCTGTGATGTAGGTGCAGCAGAAAAGGTTCAAGAAAATGTTAACGCTTTTCTTTACATCGGAACTGGCAAATTTCATCCATTGGGCATTGCATTAAAAATCAACAAAGAAGTTTTTTGTTATGAGCCAATTAGCGCTGTGCTTTCAAAAATAGATACTATAGAAGTTGAAAAATACAATAAAAAAAGAAAAGGAACTTATATGAAATTTTTAGAGGCAACTGAGATAGGCATTCTTGTTTCCTTAAAGCCAGGCCAAAATAATTTTAAAAAGGCAGTGGGGTTAAAAAAACAATTGAAAGACAAAAATTGCTACATATTTGCATTTGACACATTAGATTTTGGCCAGATTGAAAACTTTCCATTCATACAATGCTGGGTTAATACAGCATGCAACAGAATACTGGATGATTATGAAAAATTCCAAAAGCCATTAATTGATTTGAGCGACATAGAAAAAATGGAGTTAATCACAATAACTGCTTAATTATTTTTTCTTCAAATTCTGCGAAAGCAAATCTATCAAAGTTTTGATTTCTTTTAGCTCCTTCTTTGAAACATCAACCATCAAGCTAAGCAAAATAAATAAAATCAGCAAAGTAAGCCAGCTAAAAATAGCAATTATCATCAGCCAGCTTATTTGGCTATTTTCAGCCTTATAGACCTCATTTATAAATTTAAATCCAAGAATGGCTGCAGCAACTCCAATAATCAAGAGAATAACTTCAAAAACATTTATCTTGGTTTCTTTCATTCTCAACCTCTTTTAAATTATTTTTGAATACACTATTATTTAAACTTTATTGTATTTTAAGTTTATTTTTTCTTTCTTTTTTCAATCCACTGCTGAAATTGCTCCTTTTTATAAAAGCGATAATAAACGTTTATACTCAAAAATAGTGTGAATACTAAGGTTACGATACCAATAATTGGATTTTTAGATTGATATGGCTTAATTGAAGTGTCTGCAACAACTTGACCTGTTGGAGAGCCACCAAAAAAATTTCTAAAGAAACCTGCAAAACTACCAAAGAATCCTTTTGAGTGATTTGTTTGTGATTGTTCTTGCTCAACTCTAGTTGTGTTAACATTCTCATTTATTGTTTTTATTATTACTTCCTCCTCTCTTTTTTCTAATGCTTCTTGCACTAAAGCTTTTTCTTCAATAACTTCACAGGATTGACTTGTTATTGGTGGATTTGATATGCTAGGACATTGTGTGTCGGAAGCATGCTGCGGTACTTTTACAAACTCACAATTTCTTGTTTGCACCCCATTAATGCAAGCAGACCAATCATTACATTGCCAATCTTGGTTGCAAACAAAGAACGCTCCACTACCACTACCTCCACCTCCTGAGCCTCCGCCACCCCCCCCACCACCTCCACCGCTGCCTTCAGTAGAAGGGCAACTTCCTGCATCAACTGGACAGTTTGAGCAAGATTCGCCAGAATTTATTATTCCATCACCACAATATGATTGTTGTTGAATACCAGAATGAATTAAGCCAGTTATATTGAAAGTCATGTTAGTATTGTCTATAAAAGTACAATTGTACTTGCCATTATTAGCAGTGCCTGGGCATTTGATGCCAAATTCGTCTGCACCGTTACATAAAGAAGAAATTTGAGTTATTGAGATTATTTCGGCATCTTTTATGCACAGAGTAGTCAAATTATTTAGGTTATCAACGTACAGTATTTTTGTTCCGATTATTTTTTGTCTTTTTATATTTATGATTGTTATACCATTTGTAGCATTTGATTGTGTATTAATACTTATATTTCTTAAATCAAGCATTCCTTGACTAAAGTTGAATGCAAACTCAACTATTATTTTGTTATTATTGTAGATTCTAATTAATTTTTCTCCATCAAACTTTTTGTTTAAGTCAATAGAATTAGCTATCTCCACTATAGGAACAATTGTTGATGTGTTTATGTGGCTTGAATTGCCAAATAGCATATCTTCTGTGTCATTTACATTATCATTATCATCATCAGTGTCATTAAAGTCTGGATTTCCATCACCATCAAAATCACTAGCATCAGAAACAAAAATGCGAGCTTCTTTAGTATCTTCATCTAAACCATCACTTGCACTAATTGAGACAAAGTATTCGCCATTATCATTCAATCCAGTCTGCCATACAAAACTGCCAAAATAAATAACAGTGCCTTTTTCATCAGTTAAATTATTTGTTATTACTTTAACAAGGTTTAAATTTTGTGTTGTAATGTTTATTGGGTCATTATCTAAGTCGCTCATTGTGAAGTTTATAATTGCAAGTTCTGTTTCTCTTATGCTTTCAGTAACATCTGTTAGAGTAAGACTTGCACGAGAATTTTGAATTATATTAGGGGTGCTATTAAGGAATTGGCTCCAATTAAAGCCGTCAAAAATCCTTACAGAGAATGTCCAGTTATCTCCTTTTATTGTTTTATCTAAAAATAATACAGTTAAATTTCTCAAGGCAATAATCTCTTTGCCATTGTTATACCATCTAGTTTCGTTAGCTGTTATGGTATCATTATCAAAATCAAAAAAATCCCAGAATGCTAGCAAAGTCCCATTTGTCCTATTCAAGAAATCTGTATTTGTTAAGTTAACTGACATTACATTTGGAGCAAAGTTTGTATTGTTAACAGTTAAATTCCAGCTAACAGATGTTGCAGAATTGCCATCAGAAACAATTAATGTGATATTATAGTATCCAGAAGCCGTAAAGTTGCTCGAAAATGTGAAAGCATTTGAAGTTGATTTTATAGTTCCATCTTGAAACCAAGAAAATTCAATTAAATCTGAATCTTTGTCAACAACAGTTACATTGAATGTTAAGTTATCTGGCTCGTTAATACTTGCATTTAGCTCTGAAGGAAAAAATGAAGTTATAATTGGAGAGCTATTGTTTACAACTACTTGAAATGTTGCAGTAATCATCATATTTCCTGCAGAGTCATTCCCATAAATCCTGTAGTTAAAAACTCCAAATATGCTAACTGTTTTATTTATCATCCAGTTTAATGGGATTTTTGTTGCATTAATAGTTTCATTTAAAGAATTAAATTCTAAAATTACAGTTGACAAAACTTCATTTGATGTTATATTTATAATAAAGGAAGGACTTGAAATATTTGAATTATTTAGAGGAGTGGGTGCAACCAAAGTTATGTTAGGAAAAGTTTTATCAAGGGATAAAAGCGCATTGTAAATATTAATTCTGGAAAAGAAAAGCTCACTAGAACTGTCTTCTATTTGTTTTCCTGTGTCATTTAAAGCATCTTGAATCTGAGATGGTGTTAAAATACCATTTTGTTCAAGTCTTCTATATTGTTGCAACAAAGCAAAAGCTCCAGAAACATGCGGTGTTGCCATAGAAGTGCCGCTACGAGAAATGAAACCATTCCCAAGATTTAATGATACGATTGATGAGCCAGGAGCGAAAAGCATGGGCAATTCCCATCTGCTGGAAGAAGAAGAAATTGAATCTCTCTTGTCTGCTGAGCCAACAACCGTAACATTTGAGATACATGCAGGGCTACTAACGCCAAGCGGAAAAGCGCCATCGTTGCCTGCAGCCACTATAACTGAGATATTCCTGCTAACAGCATTATGAATTGCATCAACCAACAAAGGATTATCGCTTGTATCACAATGAGTGTTATTTTTGTAATCGTCTATGCCAAGGCTTATGCTAATTACTGATATGTTAAACTTTGTAGCATTATGCACACACCAATCAATTCCACTTATCAAATCTGGTGTTGAACCGCCACCATTTTTATTTAATACCTTTATTGCAACAATGCTTGAATCTGATGCAATACCTTTGAAAACATTATCTGTTGAAGCTACAATTCCAGCAATATGAGTTCCATGACCAAGATCATCAATTGGATCGTTGTCGTCATTTACAAAATCATAACCACCTATAACTTTTCGGCATGTTCCATTAAGGAAAGATGCAGTTGTGCAATCGCCTAATGCTCCATGTGTGTAATCAACGCCGGAATCAACAATGCAAACTGTTTGGCCTTTTCCAGTTATATTTGCTCCACTGTAAATAAGGTTCCAAGTTTTTGTTGCGTGGACAATTTCAGCAGAGTCCTTAAGAAATGCTGTTAAATTCTTTGCCTGATATACATTTAAAATTCTTGGATCATTTTTCAGTTTTGAATAGCTTGATTTCCTTATCTTTCCTGCAAACCCATTAACTGTTGTGTATAAATTTGTAAGCTCAAAATCGTATTGTTCATCAGATTGAACTGCAATGCCGGATTTTTCCTTCAACTTCAAATCTTCAAAAATATTCTCTTGTTGCTCTCTTATCATATTTTTTTTCATTTCAAAATCATCTTTGTAATAACTCTGCTTTTGCAAAGCATTATCGTTATCTTTCAAAACAACAATTACCTCAATTTCTTCATCATCTATTTTTTGCACTTTAGAATTAATTTGTGATTGCACAGACATAGAAAGCGCTAAAGCTATAAGTATAAATAAATACAAGGCACCTCTTTTCATCTGTTGCTAATTCCGCAACAATCAATATTTAATATTTTGTTTTAAATTTCAGTGACTAAAATTTCAATTTTTTGAGCCATTTCTTTATGCCTTCCTTTTTTATTCCCAGAACAAACAAGCCAGCTAGTATTAATAGCACTCCTTGCAATATCGGCAAAAAAAGCCCTATTATTCCAATCACTATTAAAATTAACCCAAAAATTGTCTTTAATATTTTTATGTACATAGCTAAGTTGTTATGCTTATTGATGAGGCAACTTTCTTGTCAAAAATAGAACTTCCAATACCTTTTCCCACAAAAAATGATTGCTTGCTTATAACATCACTTAAAATATCAAACAAGGTTTTTTCTTTTTTGTATTCAACAACTTCTGCTTTTATTCCTTCTTTTTTCTCTATGTAAGCAATAACTTCGTCTTTGCCACCAAGCTCATCTACAAGGCCAAGCTCTTTTGCTTCTGAACCTAGATAAAATAATCCATTTGCTATCTTATCCACATCTTTTTTGTTCAAATTCCTATTTTTAGCCACCTCACTAACAAAATAATCTCTTATTTCATCTAGGTTTCGCTGGAATATTTCTTTTTCTTCATCAGTCATCTCTTTGAAAGGGCTTCCTATGTCTTTGTATTTGCCAGAAACAAGTCTTCTGTAAGATATGTTGTATCTTTCTAACAATCCTGGAAATTCTAGGTAAGATGCGATAACCCCAATTGAGCCTGTTATTGAAACCCTATTAGCAACAATATGGTCTGAAGCAGATGCAATCCAGTAAGCTCCAGATGCTCCAACTTCCCTTACCCATGCCACAGTTGTTTTGTTTGTTTTCTTAACAGCATTTGCTATTTCTTCCGATGCGACAGCTGAGCCGCCTGGGCTATTTATTTCCAAAATTATGGCTTTTATATTAGGATTTTTTTCAGCTTTTTCTATAAACTCAACTGTTTCCAAAGATGAGGTAATGCTCTCAAAAAGAAATTCAGAGTCTTCGCTTCCTAAAATTACACCTTCAATTGGTATTAAAGCTACATTACCACTTAATGATTCAATGTCAACGCCAACAAACAATGAAATGATGCCAACTGCTATAAAGCCCAATATGCTAAGCAAAAATAAAACAAATATTGCATATCCCCATCTAAAAGTTGGCACTCTAGGCTCACGGTACATTCTTTCATCATTTCCCATAATTTTTTTCATTTACTGCTCACCTTCTTTCTTAAAAGCTTGAAATATGTCTTTTCGCCCCTGCTTTAAATTGTCTAGTATCTGGTCTTTTGCCATTTCCAAAAAGCCAATTACTTCTTGTGGTGTTACATTCTGTGTTTTCATTGATGTCTGGATGTTGTTAGACATGACATCAACTCTTAGCAAAAATATTTTTTGTTCTGTTGGCATTTAACTCACCGTGCTTCTAAACATATTTTTCTAGATTGTATCTCTCAACAACTCGTGTTTTGCTTAATATCTCAGTTAATCTTTGATTTGTTTTAGTAAAAAACATGAACAATGGGTCAATTATCCACAGCAAAACAAATGGAAATATTGGCAAAAAAACTAAATTTCTCGTTAATAACTGCCAAGCTTTTAAATTGTCATCGTAACCAACAACATAAATTCTCATTAGCATTTTTCCAATTGTTTGGCTCATTTTTCTTTCTAACATTAAAAAGTACAAAATAATGAATATTGACATAATAAATGAAACTACGCTTATGTAGCTTGTGTAATCTGTGCTGCTGCTTAAAAGTTTATATGCCTCTGAAAAGGAATAATCTTTCGGAATAATGTTTTGGAACAATGCCCTGAACGGAAACAAAATAAGTAAGTTTATGATTAAAATGTCTATGAAAAAAGCCGCAATCCTTTTCCAAATCAAAGCAGGACCAAAAAAAATTCTTTCTTTTGGAAGATTCAAGCGTTTCATTCTTTTTGTGAATAGGGTGCTGTATTTAAAAGTTGTTTTTTGTCATAGAAAGATATATAAACAAACTACAATTCAAACAATTCAATGAGCAAGAAGAAAGAAGAGCAGCAAAAACAAGAAAAATTCCAACAAGAGATTTCTAGACTTATTCTCCCTAAGGGCAGACAAACTTTCGGGGTCATTGAGCAAAGACTTGGCGGCTCTAGAATGCGTGTCAGATGCCTTGACGGCAAAACTAGAGTATGCAGAATTCCAGGCAGACTGACTAGAAAATTATGGGTGAGGGAAGGTGATGTTGCAATCGTTGAACCATGGGAGTACTCTGGTGATGTAAAGGGGGACATAGTCTACAAATATACTCCGACACAGCTTGCTTTTCTGAAGAAGAAAGGTTATTTGAAACAGTTTGAGGAGTTTGAAGAATTTTAGTTCTATTAGACAGAAATCTTTAAATAAATCATTAAAAACCTTTATCGAATGGAAAAATCCAGCATAAGTTTCTTGTTAATGAACTTTGTACTGCTTTTTGCAATTATAAGTTTTATTCTAATTGTATTTGACTTAGAGGGATTAATATTTGTATTTGAGCTAGGCGCATTTTTAATTTTTATATTTATTTTTGCATTTGCAATGTTTATTGTTTACAATAACAAAAAATGGGGTTGGACATTGCTAGGTCTAACTATCATTTTACTTTTGTTGAATATATTTTTAATTTCTATAATTGCAAATGTATTTGGAACTGCTCATATTACAACCTTGGTATTTTCTATAATTGGGCTAATGCTTGTTCTAATTAACTTTAGGCAAAGTAATTATGAAAGCCAAACAATGCCGGAACATGAAAAAATCAAAGAATATTACCCATACCTTGATAAAATGGAACCTCAAGAAGAAACAAAAGAGGAGCTTAAGCAAGAACTAAAAAAAGAAATAAAAGAAGAGCTCACAGAAGAACAAAAAAAATCCAGCATTGATAAGAGATTTACTCCAGGCAAATTTGTGGCAAGCAAAAAAGCCAACAAGTTTCATACTGCTAAGTGTGATTGGGCTAAAAGAATAAACAAAGCTAATCAACTTTGGTTTAATTCTAGAGAAGAAGCAGAAACACAAGGTTTTGAAGCTGACCTTTGCGTACAATAATTATTTTTTCCACAGCAAAACAATCAAAAATACAATGCTTATTGTTACTGCACTGTCTGCAATGTTAAAAACAGGCCATATTCTAAAGTCAATAAAATCAATTACAAAGCCATACACAAGCCTGTCAATTAAATTTCCAATTGTACCGCCAAGCAACAAACCAACAGAAAATTGCATAGCCTTTTCATTTTCTTTTATTTTCTTGATATTATATAAAATTACTAGAATCACGATTATAGATAACAAGATAAAGAATAAGTTAAAACCTTTAAACAAACCAAAAGCAGAGCCTGTATTATTTACATAAGTTAAATGTAAGAAATTTTTTATTATTGATTTTGATTGGTTAATTTGAAAGGTTTGTCTTATCAAAAACTTTGTTAATTGATCTAATAATGCAATTAATAACGCTGTTAAAAAAATCGCAAAATACTTCTTTTTCATCTAAAAAGCTTTGAAGTAGTAAATATAAAAAGGTTTTTGTTAGCCTATAAAAAATAAAAAGATATATATATAAGTTCTTAAATTATTGATATTATCTAAATAAAGGAGGTGTGCAACTTGAATGTGCAAAAAAAATCACAAGCTGCTTTAGAGTTCTTAACAACTTATGCATGGGCATTTATTGTTATACTAATTTTAATTGCTGCCATTGCTTACTTTGGAATTTTAAGGCCTCAAAGAATTTTGCCTGACAGGTGCAATTTTAATGTAGGCTTTGATTGTCAAGCTTACTCATTTGACAGGACTGGTACACTTAATTTAAGATTGAAGAATGGTATTGGCCATGTAGTTGACTTGACTGGCATAAGTCTTCTTACAGAAGCTCAAGTCTTTTTTGGATGCTCGCTTTCATCACCAATTTTGCCGCTTGTTGGTTGGGGCATAGGTGCTGTGCAGGATTTCACGTTTACAGGATGTGATATGGCATCACAGGGCTTTGGTGCAGGAGAAAAAGCCAAAGTTTTGGTTAATATGAGCTACTATGATCCTAAAGCAGGTGCAACATTCAGAAAGGTTGCAGAAGGTGAGATTTTCACCGCTGTAACTTAAAATTTAATTTTTTATTATGTTTTATTTTTCTTTAATTGTCAAGAACCACGAGTCATAGACTAGTAAAAAATTTCCGACATTTTAATTTAAT
>CAZRRL010000049.1:0-8995 GCA_964602555.1 uncultured Methanosarcinales archaeon
ATCAACATCTTCCTGTTTTTTTGGATGAGTGCTGAAAAACAAATCCGGCAAAGTTGTAAATTGGACTTCCCTAGCCATGCCATAGACAGATGCAGGATTTTTGGCACCTTGCTCAACCAAATCAACCCAAATACCCTTAAGCGTAATTTCAGCACTCTCAGCGCTTGGGCTATTTGTGTAACTATCTGCATAATAGCTAAGCCTCTCATCAAGAATTCTCATCTCTCTCACAAGCTGGAAAAGCTCTCTTACCATTTTGCCTATTGTTGCAAGGAATTGGCTTACTTTGTCTTGTTGCAAACCAATCCTTTGCTGTGATGCACCAAAAAAAGCAGAGTTTTCAGCAGCTGCAAAAACATCTGTTATTTTATCTATGCGAGGAAAACCACTAAAATATCTCAAATAATGCAAAACCCAAAAGTATGGCTCTTCAATTGAAATATTGTAGCCTTCGTAATGAATCCTATAGCGTCTTGCAGCAGCAGGATAGCCTGTCTTTATTTTTGAGCCTCTAAACTCTTCACTTTCCTCATTTTCTTCAAAACCATATTTTTTTAAATCAGCTCCAGTTGTCATTTTCCTCTTTTTTATAAATTGTTGAATATATATTTTTTAAACATCGGAATTCCACCAATCTAAATGATTGGTGGTTTGATAAACCAAACCACTCATATATTACTGGAATTCCGACTGTGCTCAAAAACCACTAGTCTATAAACATAATTATGAAGCTTTCGCTTCATGCCACCGGTCTATGACCAGTGGTTTTTGACAGTTTGCGGAAATCTAGATTTTCGAAAACCACGAAAATCATAGATTTTCGATGTTATTGATTTTGCTTATTCGAAAATTTTTAAATCGTCATCTTCTTTAAGCTTTGTTTTTCTTTCACTTAGTTTTAATTCTATTACATCTTTTTTATTAAGCATATCTTCTATTTCCCTTCTTGTTTTTCCCAGTAATTGAGCTAAATCGTCAATCTTCAGCTTTTATCACCTTTTTTCTTTTCTATTTCTAATATAAAGCCGTCTTTATGCTTTCTAAACTCTAACTCCATACCTTTCTTTAAGCCTTCATATTCTGCAATGAGTTTAGGAATTGTGATAACTAATTGCCCAGAAGGAAGTTTTTGAATTTTTACCATATTGATAATAGCATTTTTAATAGTATTTTAAATATTATAAATATATAGTTTTAAAAATAGTCTTTTTAATAGTATATAAAGCTTACGGTTTTGTGATTCTCTAAACTCTTCGGAACCTGCAGGGTTATTTGGTCAATTTTTGTGATGCCTTTTTAGTCGGTCATCACTTTTTTGCTATACCGCTTCATTGCTTTCTTATTTATAAAGGTCCCAATAACTTCATAGACTCTGGTTTTAGTTTTGTGGCTAAATTGTATGTAGCAAAGCAATGCATTAAAAAATAAGTATAAAATCAAAACCATTTTAAATTAAACAAAAATAACCTGTTAAAATGTCAATGGAAAGGCCTGCTTGGGTGAAGGACAAAAAAGTAGCAGAAGATTTTGAAGTTATACAGGTAAAAAAATGGGATGACTACAAAGACTTTAGAACTGATGACGGCTGCTACGTTTTAGTCAGAATTTATTGGGACACCCATGACATTGGAGTGGCAGTATGTGATTACAAGCACACTATACTAAAAGAATTCAGAGGCAGAAGAGCGCAAGACTTATACACGGCAATATTTGATTATAGCGAGAAAAATAACAAAAACTGGTTTAAAAGGCTTGACCATGCGGCTTATTTAGGCAAAGAACTGAAGAAAGCAGAGATTTGTTTGGCTCTTGGCATTGAGTATGTGCAGGAATGAATATTTCTAAGTTTAGCTTTTCTTTCCCAATATATTTAAATATCTCTTGCTACAATTCATTTCTATGCATCAGAAAACTTCAACTCTAGCAATTGCGGCATTTATTTTTAGTCTTATATTCTTTATACCGACTTTTTCAATCATCGGATTAATAGCCGGGATTGCGGCATTTGTTCATATTCAAAAAAATCCAAAGTTGAAAGGAAAAGGTTTGGCAATCGCAGCAATTATAATTGGATTGCTAGTCACGGCACTTCAAATTATTTTATTTTTTTCTGTATATAGCTTATTTTCAGGATTTGCTAATAGTATTGATTCAAAAAATTCAAAACAGAGCATAGACAAGTGCATAAAATCGAAATCCAACTTCGGTAAAGATTTTTGCATCATCCTAGTATTAGCTGCTAATATCAACAATACAGAGAGCATAGACAAAAACATTTGTGATACTCAAATCGAGAATCTTGAAATGAAAAATTATTGCAATGCAGTACTTAAAAAGGATAAAGAGTATTGTTATAAAATTAATAATTCTAATTCAAGAATTAAGTGTTTAGGTTTAATTGATGAACTAAATAGAAAAGTTAATAAACAATCAGGTTAAGTTAACTGTATTATATTATGGGACTAAATATTACAAAATGGCTATTTCAGAATTAATTCAGTCATTGATAATAACAATAATAACTATACCGCTCAACGGCTTGTTATTAATGCTGACAACTAAAATATTCAAATTAGCTGACCAAAGCTATAGAACTGCAATTAAATTAACAGCAATTCTGGGCATAATTGGATTTTTGTTGGGAATTTTGTCCATTACAATTAAAAGCCTAAGCTTAGTCATTACAATTGCTCAATGGCTGATAATCTCAATATTACTTGCCCTATGGCTGATAAAATCATTTTATAAATTAGATTGGGGTAAGACTCTTTTAGTTTGGCTAGTTTGGTTCATTTTGTATATTATACTAGCATTTTTAATTGGCATACTTGTGGTTTCAGTAATAGTTGGCTTGCTGTTTGCTGGCAAAATTCCATTAAATCCAAACATTAATGTTTGACTAATTAAATCTTTACTCTTCTTATCTCCTCAACCATGTCGCTTGCTAAATAACTAAACCCTTTTTTCTTTTTCAATAAAATGTCTCCAATTAATCCATTAAAGTAAGCTGCATTTATGGCACTCTGAAGTAAGTCCTTGCTTTGTGCAAGAAATCCTGCACATAATCCAGCTAAAACATCTCCTGTGCCGCCTTTTGTCATGCCTTCATTTCCAGTTTTATTGTAAAAAATTTTGTCTTTTGAGATAATTGCATCGATTCTTCCTTTCAATAAGATAATGTTATTTCTGTCTAAGAATCTTTGAGTTATTTTTTTAATCAATTTCGATTTTTTGATGATGTTTCTTTCGTTATTGATTTTATTTATTTTTGATTTATTAACTTTTGAATTAATCAAAAAATATTCTAATTCTTTAGAATGAGGCGTTATTATCGAATTTTCTGCATCATGCATAGAAATTGATTTGATAGCATCAGCATCGATAACCTTAAATTTTTTTATATTTTTTATTGTTTTTTTGCAAAATTTTTTTGTTTCATTGCTTAAGCCAATTCCATTCCCAATCAACAAGACATCAAATTTATTCATCAAATTTTTAACAATATTATAATGATTCAAATTAAAATATTTACCTTTTAATTTCATTGTAACTAAATCAGGAGAATAAGCATTTATTGCCCATGCAACTTTTTCAGGAGCTATAACTTTGACTAAATCAGCACCGCTTCTTAACGCAGCTAATCCAGCTAATGTAACAGCACCAACAAAATCTTTTGAGCCACCAACAACAAGAACTAATCCATTATTACCTTTGTGACTACCTTTTTTTCTTTTTGGTAACTTTATTTGTGATTTTTTGATAAAATGAATTTTATTCATATTATTTTTTCAGCCCTATATCAACAACAACCGTTTTATCTTGAAATTTTTCAAGACCTTTTTTTAAATCATGAAATGTAACAATTAAGTCAGCATTAATACATTTTTCAGCAGCTAAACCACTATCAGGATTTAAACCAGTTGGAATGTCAACAGAAACTTTGTATGCCTTAGAGTTATTGATGTCATCGATTATTGCGGAAATTTCTTTGTTTAACATTCCTTGTATGCCAATGCCTAAAATTGCATCAACAATAATGTCATAAGCATCGAAATCAACTTCTTCATCAACAAGGAACTGTATTTTTTCATTATGCTCGATTTTTTTTAAATTGAGCAATGCTTCTTTCTTTAATTTATTTTCATCGCCTATAAAAAGAACATCAGTTTCAGCTTCGTCGCATAAGTAGCGAGCAGCAACAAAGCCATCTCCACCATTATTTCCATGGTAACAAATGATTAGAATTTTTTTGTCCTTTAAGTCAATTCTTTGCTTTATTGACTTATAAACGCCTCTGCCAGCATTTTCCATTAAGCTAAGTCTAGAAATCTGGCTTTCTGCTTCTAAAGCCCTCATTTCTTGTGATGAGATCATTAGGAAATTTATGTGAAATACGGCTAATTCTAGATTATAAGCTCTATCAATTTAAAAATATTATTGTTTCTTAACCCTAAAACTGCCGCTTGGCAAAGACCTTACTATCTCATCAATGGTGCCGCCAATTTTATATTGTATGTATTTTGCAACTGCGCTTGCTTTTTCATTTCCTTGCTCTAAAACTACATATTTATCGCAATTTACCTTTATTGCATCTAACGGACCAGACATAATTTGCTGGTTTTTAGTTATCCCAACAGCTAAGTTGAGCTTATTGTTTATGTAATTCGTTTTGCCATAAATCATAAATGCGCCTTTTCCCATGTACTCACCAGCTTTAGTCTTTTTACTGACTTGTTCTGGTTTGACATAAAAAACAGGGCTTGTATGCAAACCAAGCTTCCAGGCTCTGCTAAATGTGCAAGTTGCATCTGCTACTTCTTCTTTTGTTTTTTCTCCGATTTGTTTACCTTCACTTTTTACGACAAAAAAAGGTGAGCCTGCCATATCTGTGTGGAACACTAAGTCATTTGATTCTGTATGTTTTTTTATTACGACTTCATTGGAAGTAGCATCTCTACCGCCTATGACTAAAAAACCCTCAGAGCTGATGAACCATCTGAATTTTTCGTACCACTCTTTTTTTCTTTCTTTTAGTTTGCTTAAGTTAGATTCTTTCAAAATTATTGTTTTCTCTTTTGCTTCAAGCTCTCTTAGCCTTTTTAAATTTTCAGCTAACGCCTTTTCTGCACCTTCTATCTTTTTCTTTATTTTCTTTGCCTTTTCAAAATAAACAGCTGCATTCTCATCTATGCTTTTCGTTAAGTCTAGTGTTAATTTTGTCATATTATTGAATAAACTTTTATTTATAGCAAATGACTTTAATAATCGTAACTTTTAACTGCAAAAAGTCATTTGCTTATTAGGAAAAGGCATTACAATATGAAAAATAACTTACGAAAATTAATGTCTTTTCCCATAGTTTTTATATTTTGTTATAATAAAATGCATTGTCAAATAACTTAAAAATAATCAAAATTTTTATAAATGTATATGGATTATTATGTATTATATTTAAATTTTTAACATGGACTCAAGATATTCAGAATTTGTAGGAAAAAATCCTACATTGCAGGAAAGAATAGAAGCATTTACATCAGGAATTATTAGCCCTGATACTAAGGCAATAACACTATGGGCAATGAAACCTAGAGTTTCTTATGAGCGTGACAGCTTTTATGAAAGAGCTCTAGAATTTTCTGGCAGGTATTTTCCAATCAGCGCATATCCTGTTTTTCAATATTGTAGCGGGAATGAAACAAGTGGTAGGCAAGGTTCATTGGTAAAATTTGGTTTTGTAGAAGAAAATATAGTGACAGAGTCTGGAGCTATGATTAGTGCTTCGTATGAAAAAACTATTGCAGGCGAGGACTTTGGAGATGCAATTGCAGCCTCTGCTGTAGGACTTTCTACAATGCTGACATCAAGCTATAAGTCAATGCAAAGGATTTTTGGAAGTGGGAATAAGAACAAAGAAGCAAAATCACGAAGCGGCTATAATGTGTATGTTATAATAAAAACATTTGCTCAGAATCCAAAAAAGATTTTTACTTTGGCAGAGCTTGTGGAAATTACAGGACTCAGCAAAAATCTTTTATCGGAAAAATTAAATACGTTAGGGTTTTATGGAATTATTGACTATGAATCACCTGATAGAGATATAAGAGGTAAAAGAGCTAGAGGCTTTGCCGAATATAGATTAGCAAGTCAAAGTATGCTTGAGAAGTGTGCTGATGATTTATACTCAGAATCATTGGAAGTTGATGATAAGAAAATCAGAAAGATTAGCAGAGGAAATGCTTTTGATGCGATACAATTTATACTAGATAATCCTAACATGGTTTTTGAGCGGAATTGGTTATCTTCTCATCTAAAAATTAATGGTAGCGATGTTTCATGCGTGCTTTCAACGCTCAAAAAGCTAGGCTACCTCGAATCAACTTTTGGTGTAATAAGAAGTCAAGGCAAAGCAAATGACAACACTATTTTAACATGGGAATTTCTAGAGCCAATTGAGGCTGTTGCAGAAGCAGTTGATCCTAGAGCCCATAAAGGCTTCTATTCAGCGCTTGAATTTTACAATTTTAATCCACATGCTAGAGAAATTGAAGTCCAAAAACTTCTTGAAGCTTATGACAAGGAAAGAAATTCAAGAGGAATTAAAGGATCTGAAGAGATTGATAGCATTTTACTTTCACTTCCAGGAGATAGGGACTATAAGCTAAGCGAAATGCTAGAATTTGTGATAGAAGCACGAGGTTTAAGATTAAGCACACAAACTGTAATCAATCATTCAAAAAAACTTATTCATCGTGGCTTATTTAAACAATCAGATAAAGGGATGTACAGAAACTTAGCAAATATTTAAATAGATATTATTCAAAAAATACCTCAATGATTGCAAAAACAAAAGAGGTGCTTAGAAAGCTAGAGTTTGGCATATTAGAATTCTTTGTAGGCGCTTTGATGATAATAGGGCTTGTGGGCTATTTTGGAGTTGTCCCAGCTGATTTGGATTGGATAGACCATACTATAAGCTTTATTTTATTTACATACCTTTTCTACAAGCTTAATATAACATCTATCTTGTTTGGAAAAACTTCAAGATTTGCCAATGCAGTTATAGTAACATCTTATTTTTCTTTGTTTTTTAAGGATATAATGAGCTATACGGAGTTTGATGCGTTTAAATTCAAGGTTATTACTTTTGTTGATAATTTTTATATATTTTTCAGAGATAATGTATTTGTAACCGAATATTTAACTTTCTATCTTGGTGTTATTGGAATTCTGCTAATTAGTATTTATATCACAAAAAAATTGGAGATATCACATCCAAGTTTTTTGTATGCGCTTCACCAAAAGCAAATTAAAAATAATTTGATTAAATTTTTATCAATTTTTATTTCATTACTGGCATTTTATTATTTTGTTTATAGCACAATACTAGAATGGCTTGAGTTTGTAATTGATGACCCTGTAGTTGCTGTAGGAGTTATTTTCTTTATCTACAAGGTGAGTAAACATCATGAAAAATTTGATAAAAATAATTTTATCTTCAAAATTGGTGACTTTAGCTCTGGATGGTACAGCAGATTTGTTTCGCTTTTTCACTATAAAAAAACATTGCCATTGGCAATTTCTGGTTTGTTGGTAATGCATGCGTTCTCTGACTTAGGAGTTTTTGCCTATTCATTAATATTCTTAAAAGAAAATTTTTATCTCGAGATTTTAAGCTCTGAGCATATTCCATTTTTAAAATTATTTTTGAGCGACATAACAGCTATGCCTAATTATGCTGCTGTTTCTTTGTTTATCGTTTACTTGTTAAATGCCCTAGCTTTGTTAATATCCTTGCTTATACCGATAATTGTTTGGATAAGAATGTTTTCGCAAAAGGAATTTCATTTTAATAAACTATATTTATTTTTTATATACTCCTCTGTTATTGCTTATGTTTTATTGCCAGGTTTTATAATCAAGCCATTAACTGAAGCTTCAATTAGTGGCGTTGATATAAATTCAATTTCATTAATGGAAAGCAATTCTATCATTGATAATTTTTTCCCAAATAGATCAACTGCCGTGATTGCGGTGTCGTTAATAGCCATTCTTTTTGGATTAATTGTTTATCTCTTAAGCTCAAACCCCAAAATTAAAATTGAGTTGTATGCGATTTCTATAATTGGAGGTTTAACATTTTATGCAATTTACCTTTATTATTTTTTTAGTAGTTTAATTGTTTATCTTATTGATAGCATCTCAATTACAATATCAACTCCAAATTTCTTGATAGGCATAACACTTGGAATCTTTTTATTGTTGTCAACAATATTCTATGTAGGCGGCTATTTTATGTTTTTGTACGAAATAGTGATGGAATACCACAAAAGGAAATGGTCAGAGCCAATTGATGATGAGCTTGTCGCTATAATCAAAAAAATGAAGAAAGTTGAAAAGGATATGCTTAAACCTGCATTGGAAAAAAATGAGAATATAAAGGTAATAGCTGGAAAATGACTAAACATGAAAATAATAAAAGAGTGATTATAGATTATTATATTTATCTTGATTATTCAGAAATGTTAGTAGGGTACGCAATAATCGAAAAGGAGCAGATACCGCTTTTACTTCCAAAAATAACAAAACTTCACCATTATAAAGATATTAAAAATAAGAAGAGTTATATAAAATCAATAAAGAATATATTTGAGAAAAACAGAGTTGAAGAACACTTATTAAAGTGCAAGATTAAAGAACTGAAAGATAATGTCTCTATCTTTGTAGACGTAATTGATTTTATTCAGAAATATGACAACTGTAAGATTTTTACTTCTATTGATGATAACCAGTTTAATGCTTTTGTCAGATTATTGAATATGATCCCACACAAAGAAAATATAATAATTGTAAAGGAGAGTAATTTAAAAAAAGGCTCTATAGAGTATAAACTCAGCTTAATCATTGACACAAAGCTAAATATAGAAAGGTTGAGTAAGTAGACCCGTCAAACCTACTAACCGCCTCAAAGGACGGGATTCGTCAGGGTCTGTTCCTC
>CAZRRL010000050.1:0-3305 GCA_964602555.1 uncultured Methanosarcinales archaeon
GATGTGCCATTGCCTTTGCTTAGAGGCAAAACTATTTCACAACCAACAACAATTATGATAATGACTCATGCACTAGAGCTTGAGCCAGGTGAAAAAGTTTTTGAGATAGGTACAGGCTCAGGCTATCAAGCTGCTATAATTGCAAAGGTTGTTGGACCTAAAGGAAAAGTTATAACTACAGAGGTTGTACCAGAACTTGTGCAATTAGCAAAACAAAATTTGAAAAAGGCAAAAATAGACAATGTTTTTGTCTATGAAGAAGATGGCTCTAATGGTATGCCTAGTGAAGCTCCTTTTGACAAAATAATAATAACAGCTGCATGCAAAGAATTTCCAAAACCATTATTAGAGCAACTAAAACCAAATGGAATTATTATCGGACCTGTTGGAGACAAGTACGAGCAAGAAATGGTTAGAGGCATAAAGGATAAAGACAACCATCTTGAGCTAGAGTTCTTAGGTCCTTTTTTATTTACACCAATGTATGGCAAATACGGGTTTGAAGTTTGATTTTATGCTTTGTTTCTAATTTGAAATTTTGCTCAGTTAAGTTTATATAGAAGCACATTCATTAAAATTTTAAAAAAGGTGATTAAAGTAAATAAACTGATATGTTTGTTAGTAATAACGTTTCTTGTTCTTAGTAATATTGTCTTTGCACCTTCGCATCCACCTCCTTATCCTCAGGATTCAAGTTCTTACGAAGGCAAACCTATAGACAACTCCGGCAAAGGTTCTGGAGAGTATTATCATGAAAAGGGAGTAATTGTATACCCCTACAAAGGTTCTGAAGAATCAACTATGATGGAACGCTTTATGAAAGGTAAGCTTAGTGAAGATGAAATGCATGCATTAGCGAAAGAAAAATTTGGTGATAAATTCTCTGAAGAGGAATTCCAGCAAAGCATGATGGAATCCAAAGAAAAGATGAAAAGAAAAGAAGCTTTCTCTTTCGAGCATGAGGGCTTTGAAGAAAGATACTATATAGGCCCATCTTATCAAGGCTATTCCAAAGAGCATATGATATTTGGCAGAATTTTCGAGCTTATTGGAGATGATATTGATCCAAGAGAGATAAAGCAGCATTGTAATGACACAAACAAAGTTGCTGATATTATACTTTCCAAATTAAAAGAAAAAATAGGAGACTTACAAAATATGTGTAAAAAATTTGAGGAATATGAATCAAGATGTGCTGAATCTGCAAAAAAGGGCTGCTCTCAAATAGGAACTGCATTAGTAAGAGAAGATGCAACTGAAACAGAAAAATTTGATGCAATAGCCTTTTCATGCCCTGTAAATGCTGATGCAATAGTTCAGTCTTGCATAAGAAGGAACAAGTTCCATATGCAACAGAGAATAGAACAAGCTGCTGAGCATTGCGCAGAAAGATTCAATTTTGAAGGAGAAAGGTTAATGCACGAGTGTGATAAGTTCAAGCAATATCAAATCTGTGACAGAGAAAAATACATAAATCAATGTTTGTACAATTTAGGGGTTAGAAAAGAAGATTTAGATGAAAGTGGTAAAATAAAACAAATTTGTCCAGATTATCCTGTGCCATCATGTGGTGAAGGTTCAAAGCTTAGAGAAAAAGTAGATAGCAATGGATGTGTTTATTATTATTGTGAGACTATTGAAACATGCCCAACCCAAATTGTTCCTACATGCAGGGAAGGGGAAACACTTTACAAAAAAATTGATGAAAGAGGTTGTGTATTTTATTATTGTGAATCAATTAAATGTCCAACTGATTTACAACAATGCCATGATGGAAGTTATGCAAAAAGAGTCCCTCCAAGCTGTAATTTTGAGACTTGTCCAACAATTAAATGTGCTGAACCTATAATGCCAAGCTGCGCTGCAGGCACAATAGCTGAGAAAAAGATTGATGAAAAAGGATGTGTTTATTATTATTGCAAAACAATTGAATGTCCACAAATTCAAAAGCCAAGCTGCAACGCTGATGAAACATTGCAAGTATACTATGATAACAGAGGATGCGTAAGTTCTTACCAATGCATTAAGCATCAAACAACATGCCCTGAAGTTTCAAAACCAACTTGCAATGAAGGTCGAAGTTTAACAACAAAGTACGATGACAAAGGTTGTGTTATTGGCTATGAATGTGTTAGTGTAACATCAAACACTAGTTTAACAGGAATCACAGGAAATACTGTTGGAGTCTTAGCAACTTATAATGACTTCTTAAACCATTGTGAAAAATCTTGGATAGAACAGGAAAGAATCTGCTCAACTATTCCAGATGTTTGCGATAAAAATACTTTTATTGAGAACTGCAAAGAACAGGAAAGAAAAAATTATGAAGATTTCATTGCTAAAATTGAGCAATATTGCAAAACACAAACAATATCAGAAATAAAGGCAGCTGAGCATAGGTGCAACAGAATAGAAGATGATAGAAAAAGATGCTTTGAAGAAAGTACTGCAAGATGCGAGCAGATGAAAGGAATGGCACAGCAATGCATAGAATTTGTAAATGAAGAAATGTTGAGAAATTTCATAATAGAAGAAACAAAGAAAAGGTGTAAGTTCAGTGATGTACTTGAAGATGAGCATGAAATCAAAAAAGCTGAAAAAGCAGAGATTGTTTTAGCAATCCTAAATACAGCTACTGAAGATGATGTTGATAAATTGGAGCTTTTTGTTGATGATTTACATGAAGAATTAAAGTTGCAAGACACAACTGTCTACAAAGGCATAATAGACCCAAATAGATTTGGTGATGTAAAATTATTGCCTTTTGTAGTTAACGCAAAGCTTAGCTCTGTTAGAAGCTCTGAAAGAGCAAAAGAGGTTAAGGTAAAAATTGTAGCAAAGCAAAAAGTTGAGGAAGCAGCTAACAAGCTTGTTTCATTAAGGGATTCTGATGTTCCAAATGAATATCTTTACATAATAGAAGACAAAGCTAGCGACGTCCTTAATGTTTCAGACCAGTTAGAGGATATAGAAAAGAAAGAAGAGGAAAAAGGCTTTGTTTATAAAATAAGGTTGTTTTTGGGTTTAGCAAAAGCAGCTGAGCAAGAAGAGATAAAGCAATTAGCAGAAAGTAGGGTAAAACTGCAAGGCTCTATTGAAACATTGACAAAGCTTATTGAGGAAGTGCCAAGTGATATTGCAAAAGCAATTTTGAAAGAACAAGTTGAGAACCTAAAAGAACAACAAGTAGAAATAGAAGTTTTAATAGAAGTTAAGGAAAAGAAAGCAAAAGGGTTGTTTGGTTTGTTTGGATGAATTCTAAAGTGAAAAGTGCGTATAACAGATGTTTATACGCAATTTTTAGA
>CAZRRL010000050.1:3405-8782 GCA_964602555.1 uncultured Methanosarcinales archaeon
TACAACAAGAGATAAAAAACTACTTTGAGCATGACTGATTACCTAAATCTTTTACGATGGCTGCGGAAATGCCCTCTATGGCTTCTGCTTCCATCTTCAGAATGTGAATCTCTTTGTTCTGAGTACGGTTTTCTTTCCTGCTCCCTTCCTCTGTGCCAATGAGACCGTGAGCCGCTAGAATAATGATGAGTATATCTCTCACGCGACCTTGAATGATATTCCCTTATTGACGCTACAAACGGCACTCTCTGGAATTCTGGGAGCTTAAGTTGTTCGACAATTAAAGATCTGTCTTCAAGCACATTTCTGAAATTTTCATGATCTTGTTCGGATAATAAAGATATAACTTTTCCATAGGAACCTGCCCTTGCTGTTCTTCCAATTCTATGGATATACTCTTTTGATGTTTTTGGAATGTCATAATTAATTATGTGACTAACATTTTTAATATCCAAGCCTCTTGCAGCAACATCACTTGCAACTAATATATCAGCTTTTTTGCCATGAAACATTTCAATTGCTTGCTTTCTTCTATTTTGTGTTAAACCGCCATGCAATCTTTGTGATTTTATTCCCTGTTTGTAAAGATTTTTGCTTAACATATCAACTCTTCTTCTTGTTGCGCAGAAAACAATTGTCAAGCCTTGCGATTCATGTTTTAAAATATGAACCAGCAGAGAAAATTTGTCTCGCGAATTAACAGAGTAAAAGTATTGAGCCATTTTACCCTTATCCACATAAGACTGAACTTTTATTTTCTCAGGATTTCTCATA
Source organism: uncultured Methanosarcinales archaeon (assembly GCA_964602555.1). GTDB lineage: Archaea > Nanobdellota > Nanobdellia > Woesearchaeales > GW2011-AR4. Next base: position 4,180 of record CAZRRL010000050.1, read on the forward strand.
TAATTCTTTGCGATTTCCTGGACTTGACTAGAGATGGTAGCACTAAAAAGTAAAGTCTGCCGTTCTTTTGGAGTTTGAGAAATAATCTTTTTTATATCATCAATAAAACCCATTTCAAACATTTTATCAGCTTCATCCAGAATTAGCATTTTAACTTTATTAATACCAATTGTGCCTCTTTGCAGATGGTCAAGAATTCTCCCTGGAGTGCCTACAACAATGTCTGCATACCTCAATTCGTGTATTTGCGGGTTTATAGATACCCCACCATAAACTGCAGCGATATTCATCTTTTTGTATTTTGCAAATTTTCTGATTTCATTAGTGTCCTGCTCGCATAATTCTCTTGTAGGAACTAGTATCAGCACTTGTAATCCTGCATTGTGAAATGTTTTTTCTAGAATGGGAAAACCAAACGCTGCTGTTTTGCCAGAGCCTGTCTTCGACTGGCCTATAACATCTTTCCCGTCTTGGATTAGGGGAATACACTTTTTCTGTATGTCTGTCATTTCCTCAAACCCAAGCTCCAAAAAAGCTTTCTTTAGCTCCGGCTGCAAATTAATTCCTGAAATCATTTTATTTTTAATCTGTTTTTATACACAGAATTAGTCTTTTTTAAATATGTTTGTTTTTTATTGTCATTATTATTTGCAATATATAAATATGTTTCGTAATACTTATTATCATACAAACTATTCATAAAAATCAAGAAAGATAAGTATTTCAATGTAAAAATCAAACAAAAAAATCCAATTCAAAAAACAATAAACGACTTTAACGATAATGAAAATCAAAAAACAAAAGTAATGACTATGACGCCAAGACATACTACAATTGAAATGGACAAAAGAAATATGGAAATGCTACAAAAAGCTCATGAGCTTCAGCCACAAAATTATGAAGAGCTTGTTGCAATTAAAGGTTTAGGAGCTAAAACAATAAGAAGCTTGGCATTGATTTCTGAGCTTGTTTACGGAACAGAAATACAATGGAAAGACCTTGTAAAATTTTCATTTGCTCATGGAGGAAAAGATTATGTACCATATCCAATAGACAGAAAACATTATGATGAAACAATTGAAATAATGAAGAATGTAATTAGCGATGCTAAACTAGGTCAGAAAGATAAGCTGAAAGCAATAGAAAGGCTCAGCAATTTCTATTCTTGAAAAAGTTTTTATAATTTAGGTCATTCTTTAATTTGAAGGTGAAAATTTGATAGAAAGAATTTTTATGAATAATGAAAATTATCCTGTAGTAGGACTTGTGTATGAGCAAGAAAAAAGGCGTGATTTAATAATTAGCGATATTTTAAATCGTTTAGAAAGTTATTTTTCTAATAGCAAAATCTTCGCTGATGTCAGCATTGAAGTTAGTAAAAAAGAAAGCCCAGAAGAGTCACCACTTGTAAGATATTTATTGTTTGGCAAGCCCATGCATCAAAATGATGCTAAAACTCTGGGAGAAAAACCCAAAGTTTTATTAGGAAGATGTAGCTTAAAAAAATTAGTGACTCAATACCTACAAACGAAACAAACTTATGCTCTTACAATTGAAATTTTTAATAGAACACCAGATATCTTTGGGGTAGATAAAAAACTTTCATTACAAGAAGCTTTAGGATTTTATAAAAAATATCATAGCCAAATGAAGCAAACTTAAGATAATTGATTTAATTCTTATCCCAAAAATCCCCTTATAAATCCGGCTCTTGTTATGTTTTCTGTAAGCATTCTGTAATCTTTTTTTGATAAATCTTCTAGAATTATTGAAGTAACTTTTTTGTGCTTTTCATCAATATCAAATTTGAACATTTTGCATACTTTTTTAACACTATTAACTATCTCATGTGGAAATATTCTCAAGTTATCTTCATTCAAATATTGTAAAGCATCTCTTAAATCGTTATCAAAATTTGCATAAATCTCTTTTATATAATCGATATCTTTTTCATTTAAAGCACTTAATCCTAAAACTTCTGGAGGTAAACCATAAGAATAGAGTGCAGCACAAAATGTAATGGCTCTTGGCAATCTTAAGCCACTAACATTTCTAGAGTAGCCAAACAAACCAATATGTAATTTTCTCTTTCTTCTGCTAGGGATATAAGGAGTTATATTATCAACAAAATCCGCTATTAATCTGACTTCTTTTTGGTATTCTTGCATTAATTTTTCAATAATTAAATTGCATTTTCTCTCATCAACAATCACTGGATTTGATGGCTTTGACTCATTGAGAAATTTAACTGCTTGGGTAACATCATGCATATTGTAATCATACTTAAATGCGGATTGCAAAGTAAATGTGTAAACACTTGGGTAACCTTCTATGCAATTCTTTACATTGGTTGGCTTAAAATTTCCTCTAAATGGAGCAGAACCACAACCAAGTATCGGCAATATGTCAATTGATAACTTTTCTTTCAACTCCATTAATTTTTGAAATGAAATTTTTAACATTAAAATAGTTGCAAGATTTCCATAATTCAAAGCAGGGTCACTTCTTGCAAGCCAAACCCTTTGGTAATCTTGAATTTTCTCTTCTTTAATATAAGGCTCAACTATGTTTTTTGGGTTAAGTATAGTTTCTTTGGTTTCAATTAAAGGTATTATTCTTATAGCCTCTGGTTGAAATTTACCTATCCATTCAGCAATAGTTATGTCATTGTTAAGCTTATGATGCTGTTTGCCTACAATATGATGCTTATAATACTCTGCAATCCTGACAAGTTCTTTGCTATCAGCTGTCATTGGAAGTGCAATTTCAAAAATAGGAGCAACCTCATCACTGTAAAATAGCTTTGCAGCATCAAAATTTCTAGGTATGCTTTCCAGAGTTTCAAGCAATATTTTTGCTTCGCTTTTTTCAATAGAAGGATTTGGAACTCTTAATGTAAGAAATACATCTTTTCCAAGAATATGCTTTGAAAAATAAGGCTCATATTTGCTTAAAAGTTTCTTCACAACATAATTATCTACTTCTTTGCCTTCGCAATCCCAAAGCTGCTCTTTGGAATGTATGTGGGAATAAGCGTAAAACACTTCCTTTATCTCGTCTTCACCACCAAGCTCTGGACTATCAGAAAAAAATGGATGATTCACGTTGTCAGGATGCTGAGTTGACATTGTCCTTGATACATTGTACTTTGTCATAAATTGAAGAAGTTTGTTTTGATTTAAATAGGTTATGTGCAACACTAAAATTTATCTTCCGCCAAGATAGATATGCTCTATTCTTTTGTCCTTTAATATATTTTTTCCACCGCTAAAAACAACTTTTCCATCTTCCAAAATAAATATTTTGTCTGCAATCTTTGTTGCTTGCTTTGCATTCTGCTCAACTATAATAATTGTAACACCCTCTTCATTTATCTCTATGATTTTTTTGAATAATTCTTTCGTTACTTTTGGTGCTAAGCCCAAAGATGGTTCATCTAAAAGCAAAAGCTGAGGGAGTATTGCTAAAGATGGCATTTTATTTAATGAACTCAGTTAAATATTTATTTTTAAGTTTATTTATTAGGGCTACTGTTTCTTGCTTGATAGCCTCCACTTCGCTTGTATCTACTTTTTCACCATAATAGTTTATCGAATTTCTTAATTTTCTAAAATTGTCAAATCTTATCGATGCCAAGTCCTCATTTTTTCCTTTAAGAAAATAAGTAAAAGCTTCATGCGAATACACTTTGAACCCTTCCTTCAAGCAAATTGCCTCTATTACTTCTCTTAACGCTTCATAATAAGTCACTAGAATGCTTCCCGCACTTACATTATCTATTTTTTGCTCCTTTAGAAATAACAAGTGGTTATTTGAAGTTTCAAGAAGAGATTTAATCTTTGATATATCCGGACTTCCTTTTCTGACTTTACCTTGCTCGATAAAATCCTCAAATCTCATGCAAATACCTCTAAGTAACCTTTTATTACAATTCCATTTAATATACTGTTAACTAGATTTTTGTTTTCCTTCTGCATTTTAAAAAATTCGTTTTCGTTTTTGATAAATAATTGTATTTTTGCTTTCAGTTTCTTCTCAAATATTTCCAAGTTCAATCCCTTTTTTCTGTTACTTATAACAAATATATCTATATCACTATTTTTATCATTTTCTCCTTTTGCATAAGAACCAAAAATTATAATTGCTTTGGGGTAATGCAATTCTTTATCCAGATAATCTATTAAGCCTGAGGATATTAGGGATTTGGTATTGTAATGTACTTTTGCATCTTTATAACTAAAACTTTCAGTATTTGCCTTGAATAAAAGATGCTTTCTTTCTTGCTTTTTGATTAAAAATCCATCTTTGCAAAGCTGGTTTAGGTATTTTGAAGCTGTTGTTGGAGTTAGCTTCAATAACCTAGCCATTTCTCTGACGTGAAACCACTTATTTGGCTCGTCAAAAAAATACCTCAAAAAGGACAAATTGTTAATTATTTTGGACATATGTCCATATAAATAGACATGTGTTTAAATATTTTTCGGATATCTCTGGTGTTAAAAAGAACAAATTAAAATAAACTTTCAGTTTAAGAATTCTTTTATGCTTTTATCCTTTTTTTATAAGTATTCAACAACATAGCATTTCCCACAACGCTAATTGA
>CAZRRL010000051.1:0-4083 GCA_964602555.1 uncultured Methanosarcinales archaeon
AAGATTTTGATGGCTTAACAGATTGCATTGATTATGACTGCAAGGGCAATCCATACTGCGTGGAAAATAAGCTTGGCGTAGAAGCTTCTGGCTATGTTGACAATATTGCTCCAAAGATGCTATACTGGAGCATTGAAAGGTACCCGGATGCTGCATTATTAAGCTTTGATACTGATGAGCCATCAAATGGGAGCTTAGAATTTTATTATAACTCAAGCAGTTGCGTTAATTTGAGTAAAACATTGTATGATGTTGGCATTTGGAATAATTTAACTCCAAACTTTAAGAACTGGCATGAGATTGAGTTATACAATGATAGTGGTGTAAATTCCTTAGACTATAATTTAAGCAATAATAGAACTTACTTTTACAAATTTAAAATATGTGATGAAAGTGGCAACTGTGCACAAAGTGCATGCTCAAACTTTACAACAGCAGTATCATCTACAAAATGCAAAAAATGTAGTTTTATCTTTGACATGAAATTGCCATCTGGATGGATATTAGATCTTGATTTAAATAATGATGATGTTTACGAGACAACATTGCATAGACAATGCGGCTCAAGCGCTGGAATTTTATTGAATTATACAGCAACTAGAAATGTAAATCTAAGACTCAGATATAACTCATCAAACACAACTTTATTCTTTTTGGGCGCTAGACTTACAAGAAGCTTATCACATAACGAACAGATTAGAGATGTTGATGATACAGGTGGTATAGTGCAAGGTACAACCTCAACAACAGCAGGCACAACAGTCGGTTATACAGGACTTAGCAAACAGATTTCTAACAAGCTTGTAGACAAATTCCATCCAAAGACATGCATGATTCAAATTGATAAAAGCACAGGCGGATGCTCAGCTTTATATCATTGTGATGATAACCTAAAGAATTGTGTGAGAAGAGATACAGAAGTTGGTGTTAGCTTAAATGAAACAGGACCGAATTATTGCATTTGGAAAATGCCATGCATATTCTCAACTTATGCAGGCGGCGCTCCAGGATCACAATCAGGTGGAAGTAGTGGAAGTAGTTCTAGCGGTGGCGGTGGTGGAAGCGGAGGTGGCGGAGGAGAAGCAGTATCTATCAATGTAGAAACCTCAGCAGCAAGACAATGGGACATATTGCAAGCAGGAGCAACTGCCTCATTAAACATAAATAATGAAAAAATAGCTGTAACAAGTGTCATCATCAATGTAAAAAACATGCTTACAAATCCCTCAATAACTATTGAAAGCTTAGCTTCAAATCCATTATCGGAAGCTCCCCAACTCAAAGTTTTCCAGTACTTTCAATTGACAAAAAATAATATTGCAGATTTGGATACATCAAAGATCACAATCAATTTTAGGTTGCAGAAATCATGGTTAACAAACAATAATGTGGCTGAGGACAATATTGTGCTGTATAGATATAGTGAGAATAAATGGAATACATTACCAACAACAAAGATAAGCTCTAATGAAAATAACGTGTTTTATGAATCAATAACATCCGGTTTTAGCATATTTGCTATTGGTATTAAAGAAGCGCTTCCTGTTGAAACAGTCACAGAATTGCCATTTGAAGAAGCAATTCCAATTGAAGAAGTTACAGCAGAAGTGCCATTAGAACCAGAGGAACTAGCTGAAGATGGAATCAAAAAACCAATAGGAAAAGCATATAATTCAATAATTATTATTAGTGCTGTAATTTTAATCACTTTAGCAATTGGTTACTATGCATGGAAGAAAATAGTTGTTCATGAATGATTGAAAACTTACTTTTCCACTTCAACAATTAAATCACCTTTTTTAACGCCAGAAGCGGGCCAGTAAGAAGTTATTTTAGTTTCAGCTTTCATTGTGAATTCTCTTGTTAGAGGTTGCTCGCCTTTTAGCTTATAATTAATATCTTGAAATGGGCCTTTTACGTCTAATCCTGCAAAATATATTGAATTGTCTCTAAATTTGAAGCTAATCTTTACTTTGTCGCCAATCTTTGCCTTTAATGTGCTAGGATAAAAGCCATCGTCATCAGCTTCAACAGCGTATTCCTTAACATTTTCTTGCTGTTCTACCTTTGGCGCATAATCTGATTCAACATTTATTGTTATTGTTTTTATTACTCTTGGAATTAATGAAGAATGATTGCTCTTGACTAACTCTGCAACAATTGCGTGCTTTCCAGAAACAATATTTTCAAAAGTAATTGTTTTTTCAGTTGTAACTCTTTTATCGCTATCAAGCCATACATGGAAATGACCTTCACCTTCATTGATAGATTTACCTATTGGCACAATCTCAAAGTTTTCTGTTTGCAGTTCAACAGTCACTTTCGAGCTTTTTATTAAATCACTATCCCTTGGAGAAATAATCTTCAATGTTGGAATTTCTTTTGGCTGAGTTTCAATTATTTTTTCAACAACTTTTTCTTTAGCTTCTGGAACAGGAACTTTTATAGTTGGTTGTTCTGGCTGCTGTTTAGCACATGCAGAGATAAGTAAAATAAATAAAAGTAGCATTACAATAAAATATCTGCTCTTCATACAAAGCAATAAATCTAATTTATTTATATTTTTTACGTCTTATTTATCACAATTTTAATAGTTTGGCTATAAGGTAACACACTATTATTGCTCAACATTAATTCTGCTTTAATTGTATGCATTCCGTTGCTTTCATTTTCAAAAACAAAGTCTGTTTTTGAGCCTCTAAATTCCATATCATCAAGCCAAACTTGAACATGACCTTGACCTTTTTTTGGATATTTATCTGGAGTAACAAGCTTGAAATTAGAAATATTAAGTCTAACTAAAATTTTGCTATCATTAATAACTTCTCCATTTTTAGGGCTTGTTATATCAATTTTAGGCTCTATAGAAATATTTTCTATTTTTTTATCAACATCAATATTAGTTGTTCTTATATAAGGTGCATTTATGCCTGCTTGTTCGTAATCAGAGTTTTTTATTAACATTCTTTCGCAAGAAGCAAGTAAAACAGCTAATACAACAAAGTAAACAAACCTCATCTTAAAACCTTGTGTCTTTTAATAAACCCTTATCGTAAATTTTATAGCCGAATATTGCTCCAATCACAAATAATGCAACTACAACCCTTATACTACCATAGTAAGCTCCAATCAAATAGCCGATAACAAAGCCTATGATAATCATAAAATAAGGGAATTGAATTTTATTTTTTCTATCATAAATTACTCTACCTGCAAAAATTCCAGATATAAAGATGATAATGTAACTTATAAATGCACTTGGAGCTGCTAGCGCAATAAGAACCCCAATTATCATAAGCACAAAAAACCAAAACTCCATCCAGTTCTTATAAAATTGAAACATAGCTACTTAGGACCTGCCCAAACCTTTCTTTCAAAACTTATATAATACGTAATCCATAGAATAACACCGACCAAAAGCGAGAGTATTAATGCAAAAAATACAGGAATCTCAACTATCATAAGTATAGTTGCAACAACTATTGCAGGCATAGCAAAAGCATAAAGCATTCTGCTTCCAAAATATATTTTACTTCCATCTAAAGGCGGTATTGGCAGCAAGCTTGTTGTAGCATAAATCACATTAAATATGATTGCTTTCTGTATCAATGGGCTTGAAGAGAAAATGCTAAGCACCTTCAATAAAATAACCAACATCAACGAAAAAAGAGGACCTGCTAAGGCCACCATAGCTTGGCCAAAATAATTTATGCCGTATCTAAACCATCCTAGGCGATGTCCTGCAAGAAGATGAAGCATAAATCCAGACGGCACAATCAGCCATAATCTGCCATTGCTTAAAAATACAACAATCAAAGCAAACAACAATCCTAATGACCAAACTTTGAACTCAACTCTGTAACCAATAGCTAATGCCCATAAACGTTGACCTGCATCGTGTATAAGTATTGATAAAGCAACTATCAAAATTGCATTAAGCAGATTGTAAATGCCAGATTGAAGATCAAAATTTGTTACACCCCATTCTCTGAAAGAAATTATAAATGCAATTGCGATAACAGATATTACAATGCCCCTCAATTCATGCTTAGTAAACTTATAGTACCTCTTTATTTTATCTAG
>CAZRRL010000051.1:4183-8712 GCA_964602555.1 uncultured Methanosarcinales archaeon
GCCCCTAAAATAACAAGGATTTTTTTGTTTGGGTTGGAATTCATCAACTTTCTTATGTTTTCTGCAATAACTTTATTTCTTTCTAAAATCAATACTTTATAGATGTTGGGGTAACGTTCTCTTAGTTTATTCGTTAATTTTTTAATAATTTTCTTGTCAGGAACTTTTGTCAAATCAAACTCAATCTCTTTTTTTCTTAAAAACATTGCTTTTAAAATATCAATTAAGAAATTTCTTTTTTCTTCCCATGTTATCAACTGCGATAACCTTTTTAATGTAATTTCTATGTCTTGGTCAATCAAAGCAATCTTAATCTTTTGTTTTTTTGCTATCTTAATTGCTTGCTTCATTTCAGAGCCTGGTGACACTCCAACTAACTTGCCTAACTTTCTTTCAGCCCAAGCACCGAATAAAGAGAAAAGAAATCCTTTGAGTCCAACATTTTTGATAATTCTAAACTCTATTTTTCTTGGAACCATTTTTGCCAAAGCAATCATTCTTTTTTCATCTAACTCCAAGGCTATTATGTCGGGTTTCTCATCTTCTATACATTTCTTAACTTCCTTAAGACTTTGTTTTGCTATATGAGATGTTCCTAAAAACACCAAGTTTTTGTATTTCATTAGTTATAAGAAAATAACAGTTTTTAATAAGGCTTTCCAAAACATAGAAAAAACAAAGTTTTTTCTGGCTTTGAAATTCGAAGAATTCCAAAACATTTAAATACTAGCCAGTAGATAAAAATATTCATTTAGATAGAAAAGGTGATTAAAAATGTTAAAAATGAAAAAGATAAGTGAAACTTATGATATGAGAGTATTTACAGATAATGGCGAATACTTTGGTGATATCGAAGAATCAATATTAACGCAAAACAAGATTTTTGGTTGGCGTGTTAGAGCTACTAAAAACTCGTTCTTGAACAAGGTTTTGGGCTCTGCAAAAGGCGTCATTGTACCGCACCAACTTGTTAAATCAATCGGTGACATTATGATTATAAGCAAGGCTGCAGTGCCATCTTATGAGGGAAGTGAAGAGAAAGGGGCTAAGGGAGAGGATTAAAACTTATATTAAAATATTATAAAAATGAGATGGCTTCCGGGATTCATAAGTAGGGATTTAAATCCGTAAGAAATTAAAAAACTTTTAATGAAAATCAAGCGGGATGCACAAGTACTGGAAGAAATGGGGAGGCCTTCCAAAAAATTCACGGAAGTTTGGTACTCTCCACAAGATAGGAAATATCTTAAGAACTATAAAAAACTTAAAAAAAATATTTCCAAAGAGGATGAAAATAAATTACAAAACCTTATAGAATTAATGGGTAGATTAATTAAGAAAGAAAATTTGACGAATGATGAAATATTGATTAATAAACTTATGTTTCCTGAAGTCATACAAGAAATAGATAAGTTGTTAAGCGAGGTATATCATTAAAAACTTAACACTCTTGCATTACAATAAGGGCAATTTCTTGGTACTTTTGTTTCAGAATTAATCATAAATTTATAGCCACAAGAGGCGCATTTATGTGCAACTTTTTTAGGTGCTTCTTCACTTGATTTTTCTATTTCCTCATTTTTATGAAAAACTTCTTCTTGTATTTCCTTGTGTATTTTCTTATTTTTTACACAATCAGGACATATTGTTAGTTTTTCATCATAGTCAAGTTTCATCGAAGAAGCAGGAGCTTTATTGCCACATTTCTTGCAAACTACAAGCACATCTTCCATTTTAGCTAGCCCTTCATTTTTGACGCATCTGCTATTATGCGAGCAGCGCTTCCCTTAATCATTAATGAGCCAGAAGAGTTGCAATATGGGCATGTGGTTATTGCAAGATGCTTAGCCCTTTTGAAGCTGTACTTGCATTGCTTGCAAAAGTATTCTTTAAAGGAAGGCTCTTGCTGTTTTTGTGGTTTTTCTGCAGAGCTTTGCTCTTGCTTCTGAACAGGTTTCCTTTCAAGGCAGTTCCTGCATATAAGATTGCTGCCTTTTGGGTCAATGCGCATCACTGCCATAGAATATTCATTGCCGCATTTGTGGCATTTTATCTTAATATCCGTATTCTTTTCTATATTCTCACCTTAAAATAAATTTTGATGGCGTAAATATTTAAATATTGTGATTAGTTATTTTTAAATTAATACGGCTGTGGTCCAGTCGGTAAGACACGACCCTCCCATTTAAGAAGAGAGGTCGTTACCCGGGTTCGAAGTGGCAGTCCTACGAAATTCCCGGCAGCCGTAGTTACAGTTTTAGTGTATATCCCGACGGCGTAGTATCTATAGAAAAACTTAACCTACGGGAGTGGAATATCGAACAATGACAATAATTAAAATCAACAAAGAATTGAATATGAAAGTATTTTTATTATTTGTAAGTGCGTTAATTTCTGGAGCGTTCATAAAAGCAATAAGCGATTCTGTCAGAAATTCTACTCCACTAATAAAGATATGGTGGTTTTTTATTGTCCCAATTTTCGCACTTATAGATTTCACTGTGTGGATAAAAACTAGTGAAGAGATAATTACTTGGATTTTAGGAGAATTGGGAATTGAATTTGACTAAATTCTATTTTATTGCTATACAAGCTTCCCGTACGTTTAAATAGCATTAAATTTATAAATAAGTTTTATTTCTGGGATTTTATGGGAAAGAAAAAGAATAAGAACAAGACAAAGAAGGTAAGCGTGAAAAAAGAAAGGTACGCTAAATTCAGGAAAGAAAAGCCCACAATGCTGACCATGGCCCCTCCAGATCTGACACAGGAGCAAGTCAAGGAGAGGATGGCTGATGAGCAGCGAATAAACGATTTCTGGCGCCATCACCGCAGGACACCGGAAAGATTTGTCCGGGAAAGGGACGCAAAAAGCAAAAGATAAAGATTTTAGAAACATATTTATAGCCCTAATTCAATTTAGCTAATTATGGTTTGGGGACTGTTACATGAAATAGGAAGAAAGATCATACATATTACAATTCTTATTGTACTTGCAGCTTATTTTATTATACAAGACAGTCTTACAAGTGCTGGTTACACTGCAGTTCTTGCAAAACAACTTGCTTTGCTTTTTCTTGTTGCATTGCTTATAATATTTTTAATATTAGAATATTTTAGGCTAGAGCTTGGATGGAAAATGCCTTTCTTTTCACAATTTATAAGACCAAAAGAACAAAATAGAATGTATGGCGTAATTTATTTTTTGTCTGCAACAATTATTTCGCTTGCTGTTTTCGATCCTAAAATTGCTTTAGCAGCCTTGCTTATGACAACTTTTGGCGATATGATAGCAGCTTTAATTGGAAAAAGATATGGTACTACTCTGATTTATAGAAATAAAACATGGGCAGGATTTTTGGGTGAACTAATAATAAACTTGATTGTAGGATTTTTGGTGCTTGATAAGATATCAGTCATAATTGGTATGGCTTCTGTCGCAACAATTGTAGAAACTTTAGTTGACGAGCTTGACGATAATCTGCTCATTCCAATATTCTCTGGATTTGCAGGGCAGATTATTTTGTTTAGCCTGTAAGCTTTGCTATTAATTGTCTTTCATCTATTGGCTCAACCATCTCAAACATTGATTTCAATCCGATTACTAAGGAGGACTCATCACATATCTTATGATGTGTGCAAGGAAAAACTATCCATTTATTATCAAGCTCAGAAAATGGATTTACAAATATTATGTTTAGAAATTTGAAATCAATCAATTTGTTCCAATTTTTTAATATGAGTTCAAAATTTTCTTTTGAATTTAGTGTAACAATACTAAAATAAAAACTGTCAGTTAGCCTTTGAATAATTGAATCAATATCAACAATACTTGGAACAATTATAAAGTATTGCTCTCTATCCTTATATTTAACATACAAATCAAAACCATCTTTTCCATTTTCAATATGCTCTATTTTTTTTGCAACAATATCTTTGTTTTTTACAAAGTTAATTGTCCATTCCAGCAGAAAAGAATGAGCCTTATTTTCCATACTGGAGTTTTTGAAATTGGTTATTTATAAAAGTAGTGGTTAATAGGTTAATAGATTGTAGGCGTGTAAGGAATACCTGATGCAAAAACAGCAACAGTAGCTAAAACTAAAAATAAACCAGCAGCATATGGTAATTTGCTTGTTGTTTTTGCTTCAATACCACTATTTGCTGAATGTTTTGTAAGAATGTCTTCTAAGCCTTTTTGTATTTCTGCTTGAGGTGCAGGATTTTCTGGTGTATATTTTCGAGCAAGCTCGTTCATAAAAGCATCAGCAGCTGCTTTTGCTTCAGACCCTCTTCTTTTTATTTTCTCATAAGTTTCTTTTGGATTAGTCATTCTTTATCACTTGGATACAATATCCAATATTTTAACCAAAAAAAGATTTAATAACCATCTTATTCATTCTCTACTCTTGGAGCTAGAATAAAGCTTAGCATTACCTTGTCAACAGCCTTATACTCAAGCTTTAATGGATAATCCTTGTTGAACTGTATAACAACTTCATCGCTAAGCTTTGAACCATTTATCATCT
>CAZRRL010000052.1:0-8567 GCA_964602555.1 uncultured Methanosarcinales archaeon
TTTTATGGCCCAAAAATTGATTTGCACATCAAAGATGCTTTAGGCAGAAGCTGGCAGCTTGCAACAATCCAGCTTGATTTTCAGTTGCCTGAGAGATTTGATGCAAACTATATTGGTGCTGACAATGCAAAGCATCGTGTTGTAATGATTCACAGAGCTTTGCTTGGCAGCATTGAAAGATTCATCGGAATTTTAGTTGAGCATTATGCTGGAAAGCTTCCATTGTGGCTAGCACCGGTGCAAGTTAGAATTTTAACAGTTGCTGACAGATTTGATAAATACGCAAATTCAATTAAAGAAGAATTTGAAAAAAACAATGTAAGAGTTGAAGTTGATTCAAGAACAGAGAGTGTGGGCTATAAAGTAAGGGAAGCTCAATTGCAAAAAATTCCTTTGATTTTGACAGTAGGCGAAAAAGAAGAAAAAAATAAAACTGTTGCATTAAGAACTTTAGACAACAAAGTTTATTTTGATGTTAAGATTGATGATTTGCTAGATAAAGTTTTGAAAAATATAGAAGAGAAAAGGGTTAGGTTTGGGTTATAGTTTAAATTCTAATAAAATTATGTGAACTAAAAGATAGTGGAATATCTTTATTTGAGTTATTGTTTTTTGCCTTATTCTATCGCCACATCTTCTACTACAGTAGGCTCTACTCCTCCTTTATATACAGGATATGGATAATACTCTCTTTCATACGGCAACTTTATCTCTTTAATTTCATTGTCTATGTTGCTGATATCATTCGCTTTAATTTTAACTGCTGAAACTGTGTAAAGCACATCATCCATATATAATGATCTGCGTACTGCATTTGGCGAGCCATAATAATAATCTCTTTCTTCATCACCTTCATTATGGGTTATTGTTCCTTTTACTTTAAAGCCTTCTTCTGGTGTAATGCCAAAAACATAAGCGCCTTGCCAAAATCTTTGCCTGTAATAACCTAGCCTGCTATCATAATATAGCTTGCCTTTAACTTCTGTGACAGGGATAACAAGCAAATTCTTTTTCTTGTCAAACAAAAATGCTTTATGATCCCTTAATGCTTCTGAGTCAGTGCCTGCTTCTCCAATTTCATATTTGTCAATTTGCTTTGGATTTTTGACATCTGAAACATCAAACAAAGCCAGCTTTACACCTTTTACAGAGACACCGCCCCATTCATTGCTGTCAGTTTCTTTTCCGATACCAATTATGTGATTTTCATCGTAAGGATGCAAATAATCTGAAAATCCTGGTATTTTTAGCTGTCCTAATACTTCTGGATTTTTAGGATTTGACAAATCTATAACAAACAAAGGATCGATTCTTTTGAATGTAACCATATAAAGTCTATCCCCAATAAATCTCGTTGAGTAAATTCTTTCGTCAGGTGCAATTGCCTCTACTTTTCCAACAATTTCGAGTTTATCATTTAGCACGTAAACATTATTGTACATAACAGATTTTCTGGTCCAAATTTCTGTTGTTGTGGCAACTCTAAAATAATTGTCAAATTCGTCCATTGAAAATTGATTTAACAAGTAGCCTGGAACTTCGCCTCTTGCCTCATACTCAATATCTCCATTGTTTATGTTTATCTTGTGTATGATTGTTTTTCTTCTTTCAACTTCTTGCTTTATTTCATATTCCTCAATTGCTTCTTCAATTTTTTCTATTAGCTCTTGCTTGTCATCTTCGCTCAGTTTGTTGTACATCTCCTCAAGCACTGCTGATATTTTGCTCCATTTTTCATAAGAGCTAATGCTTTCTTGCTTTATTTCGTTTATTTTGCTTTGAATGTCTGAAGGAAGCAAAGGCACAACCACATCAAAAAATCTTTCCTCATTATGTGTTTCGTAATAACGATATGGCAGATTTTTTTGATAAGTTATGTAGACGCTATTTTGTGAAACATAAAGATTGTTTGTGTAACCCATCATGAAAGTTTTTGCATTTATTTTGTCATCATCTCTAAATATATTAAATGACGCAATAGTATTGAAATTGTAATTTATCTCTGGATTATCAAAATAATAAATTTCTGGTTTTAAAATAGCATTTGATGATTGCCTAATTACTGGCAGGTCAATCGCATCAGCAAAGTAATATACATTATCAGTTACTATAAAATATACATAGTCATCTATCATTCTGGATTGATAATAATTTCCATTGATGTTGTAATCCTTAACAAGTTTTGGTTTGCTTCTGTCAGAAACGTCATATACATAAACATGAGTTTTTGCAGTGTATCTAGGCCTTGGAATAAAATCAAACTGTGCAAAAACAGGAATTTGTGTATCGTCTTCAGCAAAAACAACAAGCCTGTCTTTGTTTACAAACATGTCCCTTGGCCTGCCATCAATCTCTATTGTTGATAATATTTTTGCATTCTCAGCTGGAAAAGCATCTACTATTACAAGCTTATCTTGAATAATCACATAAATGTACTTATTGTCATTCTTTACAAAATCAGCTTCATCAACTCCAGCAACTTGTATGTTTGTCTGTGAATAGTCAACAGCACCTGTGTCTGCAGCCGCTTTTGGTTGAGGAGCAACACTTTCTGCCACTGCAATTTCAGCTACGCCTCTTCTTATTCCACCATAAAATATCTCTGTTCCTTGACTAACTGCAGCATTTTTCAAAAATTCTCTTATTTCCTGAGCAGATGAAAACTTCTTTAATTCTTGGGTTGATTGAAACTCTTGCGGAATTATTTTTGTCTCTTTCGTAATTGTTTGTTTGCAAGCCACAACCAAAATACCTATTATTAAAATTGATAAAATACAAAGTCTTGCCAAATTTTTATTTTGATTCATTTTTATCACATTTGATGCAAAGTAGGTAGTATATAAATAATTGTTCATAACTTCAAACTAATTTGAAATTATTAATGCAAATCCTTTTTGAGCATTCCGATAATTAAATAAATTACTAGAGCAAATAAAGCCCCTGCCAAAAACCACAATGCAATGTTCTGTGGAATTGCTGTAACCGTTTCTATGGGTACTGGACTAGCTACTATCGATATATCAGTTACCCTTTCAGCAATAGCAGATTTAGCAATAAAAGCTTCTTGGGCTACAGCTCTTTTTGAAAAATAATTAGCAACTAATTGAATTATTCCTGCTGCTCCAACTGCAATTAAAGCTACTGGCAATATGCTCTTTAATTTTTCTTTTATACCGAAAGTTTTTTTAGGTGCTATTATAATATATTTGTTAGCAAGTTTATAGTGGCTTACTTCCTTTCCTTTTTTGCTATAGTGGAACTCTTTTGACTCTATTAAGCCAGTCTCCATTAATTGTTGCAAGTTGTAATGCACAGTTGAAATTGGTATTTGCAGTTTTTCAGCAAGCTCTGATTCAGTTGCTTCTTTGGTGGACAAATAATCGAGTATTTTTCTGCAAGAATCATTGCTGATGACATTTGAGACTTTTTTTATTTTAGTGTCTTCTAACGATAACAAAAGGAAATTTTTGTTTGGCATAAACTCTAATAATTGCGCTCTTTATATATAGTTTTCTTTAACTTCAATCTGATTTGAAGTTATAGAATAAATTTATTCTTCCTCACCTTCTTTAGAATCTGAACCAGTAATCACAGCTAAATTATCGTTAATTAGACTAGTTCTTAATTCTTCCTTATCCAATATTTCGAGAGTTTTTGTAAGGACTTCATCATTATCAGCTAAAATTGTTAAAAGTGTTGCATTATTTTTTGCTAAATGAATTAAAGAATATCCTTTTCTACTGAACAATAAATCATTAATCCTGAAAGAATCTTCATCAACTACCAAGTTTCTTATTTGCGTGGCTTTGAAATCGTCTAGTAATCTTATATCAATAGAATCCATATTCTTGTTTAAAATTCTACTTAGATTTGCATTTATAGCAAATTCTGACAATTTATTTTTTAGAATTATTGCATGTTTAGACAAGTCTGGGTTTGTTGTTACTATAGTTACATTTTCTTCGAAAAAATAAGGGAAGTCTGCTAAATTGAATTTTTTCTCTGGATTGGTTAAATAATTGGCTATGTTAGATATTAGTTGGTTATTGCTAAGAACTTTGTTGTATGGCTGATCGAAAAATGTTATATCACATATAGCTAATACAGAATCTTTTAAAACAATTGGTGCGAAATCAGTTTTATCATTGTCTGACGAAGAAAAGGTATTTTTGTCGGTAAAAACAATTCCACTATCAGAAGGTATAATGGGGCATGCTGTGTAAAGGGCAATTTTTTTAAATCTATTTGTTATATCATTTAGCTTGAAATCTTTTAATAGTATAAACTTGAAATTCCCATCGTTTTCTTTTTGATTGTACAAATAATCTTTAAAAAATATAATACCAAATTTATTGGCGACTGAGTTTATTTTGTTTTCCCTATCAGGATCTGAGATAAGTAGTAATTTACCATTTTTGGTTGTAAATTCCTTAAGTAAATTTAGCTCTTTTTCTGAATAACTTTCTTTTGGTAGAATAACAACAAAAGAATTTGCCTGTCTAAGCTTTATATCCAAGTCATCAATATCTGTTAAAAAGCTAACTTTATTACCCCTCTCAGTTATTCTAAAAATAAGCAAATCAATCTCTTCCTCACTAAAATTGTTATCATGCGCTAAATCAAACAAAACACTACCTTTTGTTTTTTCAAATGCATCGGTAAATTCTGGTGTTGTAGACACTATGCTTATATTTAAGTCGTGAATACCTCTTTTAGGAGCAAAATAAATACCATAATAAAAAAACAAACTTTTAATTACTAAAGTTAAGATTACAATGTTAATAAAAAATAAAACTATATTTTTTACATTTTTTTTATCGAATTTCTTATCAATAAACTTGACAATATTTTTGAGCGCTTTCATTTTTCTGTATTTAAGTATAGATAATAGTTTATTGGTATTGTGTTAGTATTACTGTTTAAAATGCTTTCATCAATAGACAAAGAAATTGTTATAGTAGTTAAGGGTTCTTCATTTAGCTCTGCAATTTCGTAATTTAAGATTCTAGCAAGTTTAGAGGCCTTTTTGATTGCATCAAACTTAGTTCCAAAGGAATCTATTAAACCTAAATTTAAAGCCTCAAAACCGATATAAACTCTGGCGTTGGCCAGCTCTTCCTTGCTTATTTTTAACTTTCCTTCTCTCTGAAATAAAACTGCACGTAGAAAGCTCTCTTGTATCATTTGGATTTGGCTTGCTAAATCTTTCTTAGTTGCTCCAACACCTTTTGATATGCCGGTTGTTATTTTGTTCTCATCCAAAGGTTCCTTCTCAGGCAACACAGAAATAACGCCTATACTTCCAATATCAGATGAAGGCTTTGCGTAAATATAATTAGAAGCAACGGCTATGTAATAAGCGCCTGAAGCCCCTAGTTGATCTATAGAAGCAACTATAGGCTTACTTTTTCTTAGCTCCAATAAATTTAAATAAATCTCTTCAACAATCGAGGCTTCACCACCTGGACTATTTATCTCAAGAACAATTGCTTTTATGCTACTGTTCTCTTTCGCTCTCTCTATAGCGCTTAGTATTGCATCTTTTTTTGATTCAGAAGTTATTGGACCGTCTATCTTAATTACACCTATGTATGGTTTTCCAATTAAAACATTAAAAATAAAATTTCCTATAACAATAGCAACAATTAATAGAAAAATCAGAATTATTGAATGTAGATATTTTGTGATAATACTTAGATATTTTTTATTTATTTGATTGAATATAACCATTAGCCACCCCATCTAACATAATTCTGGTATAAAGATGTATTCTATATAAAGCTTTTTCTTGGTGGAGTGTTAATTAAAAATGATTAATTTAAAACTTTAAAAATTGCAAATCCCTTTTTGTAGACAAAAATCTAATTAAAGAATTAATTTTGAGAAATATAAACTACTATCGAATAGATACATTTTTATATATTCTTATATTATTTACTAAAACTAATTAACTTTGGTGGTTTTATTGGACTTAGATGCAAAATTAAATGACTCAGAATTAATTAAATTAATTAAACAAGCTACAGAACATCTTGACCAGAGGCTTGCCCATGAAAGAAGCTTTTATGAAACAATATTGAATATTCTTATTTACTTACAAACACAAAAACCACCACAATATAGTTCTACAACAAAAGCAGAACCAATTTTACAAACTCAAAAGATTGAAAAGGATGCAGAAAGCCTAGATTATTCAACACAAGATAGAATTTTAGACATTCAACAACAACATCTTCAAAAATTAGATAAAAAAGGTTTAGTCGATATTATAACTAAACATTACCATCAAACAAGACCAACATCATTGAAAATAGGTGGTACAGTATTTGAGGATAACGGATATTATTCACTAGAACAAGCGATGACAGCGCTTAATCTAAAATCTAGTCGTTTTTATACAATAACTAGTCCAAAAATACATTTATTGCATAAAGAAGGTAAAAGAGGGAATATGAAAATTTCTGGTTACGAAATAATTAGGTATCATTTAAGATCATACGGCTTAAAAAAGATGAATCAAAAAGAATTTTCTGAAAATTTTTATATAAGCGAAAATATTATCCAAAGACTTATAGATCCTAATTTAGGGGTATTGGAAACTACAATGAAATCTGGTGGAAAAGTGTTGGCTATAGCTAATGCTCGTGAATTTTATGATGTCATATTTCCAATCAAGGCTTCAGAAAGGTACAAACAAGTCATGACTTTATTAGGAAAAAGTGTTGATGAAGAACAGGCTTATGAAATTACAAGTCAAAAACGGAATAAAACTTATAGTAAGCCTTCTACTCGAAAACCAAAACCTGCAATAGATTCAGATTTGGGTACTTTTAGCAGACCACGTGCTTTTCCTCCTCAAACTTCTTCAGTTGCTGATATAGCACGAAATGCTAATGTCAATCAAGATTACAAACCTTATTCAGAAGTTCCATTAAAAGTCAGTATAGATTATTTTCTAATTAAAGATTCAAACATGCCAGATGAAGATGCTTTTCGTATTAGAAGTATAAGTGCAGGAATGTTAAGTAGCACGAAAGAAGATTTTAGATTGAACCCAAGCGATGTTGATCGTTTATACTTAGCAAAAGCTTATATTCCTGAAAGGGAAATTAGCAAGCAATTTAAAGATAATTTAGGCGAATATGATAAAGAATCAGTATTAAAATCGCTTGAATTAGCTGGAACACCTGCAATACTCTATAATGAGGTGCTTGTTTTTCCACCAGGTACTTTGGATATTGCAATGCTGACTGATGCAGAATTACAAAGAATAGGTGCTTTGGCAAAACCTCTTATCGAAAAAAATGGTCCTTTTATTACTTTAAGACAAATTAGTGAATTAATAGGAAATGATTTTAGAATGAAAGAGTTCCCAGAAAAAAAGAACTCTCAACAGATTGAATCTGCAGAAGTTAACGGCGTTACAAAGTACAATCATTTTCAGGTTGTAAAAGCTTATATAAAAGTATTTGAAAAACGTATTAAAACTTAATCCAAATCTTTTTAAACAACTATTTTTCTTCTTTAAATATTATGGTCCTCGAAAAACTTAGCGACTCATTGAAAAACACTTTGCAAAAAATTGCAAAATCCCTTTTTGTAGATGAAAAACTCATTAACGAATTAATAAAAGACATACAAAGGGCTTTACTTCAAGCAGATGTCAACGTAAAGCTTGTTTTTGATTTGACTGAAAAAATAAAAAACAGGGCTTTAAATGAGGAAGCTCCAAAAGGCTTGACTAAAAAAGAGCAAATAATCAACATTGTTTATGAGGAATTAGTTAGTTTTCTTGGCAAAGAGCAGCACAAAATTGAAATTACTCAAAAACCATTCAAAATAATGCTTGTTGGCTTGTTTGGCTCAGGGAAAACAACAACAACTGGCAAGCTTGCAAAATTCTACACAAAGCGCGGCTTTAAAGTTGCATTAGTTGGCTTAGATGTTCACAGGCCTGCTGCAATGGAACAAATTGAGCAAGTTGGAAAACGTTCAGATGTCAAGGTATTTTTAGATAAAAAAAATAAAGACGCAATAGAGATATGGGACAAATTCCTCGATGAATACAAAAATTTTGATGTTTTAATTATTGATACTGCCGGAAGGGACGCTTTATCAAAAGAATTAATCAACGAAATTGAGGAAGTAAATAAAGTTGTTAACCCGAATGAAAATTTGCTTGTCATTTCTGCTGACATTGGTCAAGCAGCAAAACAGCAGGCAGAGCAGTTCCATAAAAGCTGTGGCATTACAGGGGTTGTTGTCTCTAAAATGGATGGCACAGCAAAAGGAGGGGGCGCATTAACAGCATGTGCTATTTCAGGAGCTCCGATAAAGTTTATTGGTGTTGGCGAAAAAGTTGACGATATTGAGCAATTCAACCCACAAGGATTTGTTGGCAGACTGCTCGGCATGGGCGACTTAGAAGCACTGCTTGAAAAAGCAAAAGAAGTTATTAAGGTTGAAGAAGCAGAAGATCTTGGTAGAAGATTTTTGAAAGGCGAGTTCAACTTAATTGATTTGTACGAGCAGATGGAAGCAATGAGCAAGATGGGACCTTTAAGCCA
>CAZRRL010000053.1:0-8438 GCA_964602555.1 uncultured Methanosarcinales archaeon
AGGCTAAACAAATGTAAATTTTATTCCGCTTCGCTCCATAAAATTTGTGGGATTTAAATCTTGAAGTGTTTTATTTTTTCTTTCTTTGTTTCTATTTTTATATACCTTCCTTCACTAACGCACTTGAAGCATCTTTCTGTGTATTCGCTGTACCAAATTTTGTCTTTTCCTCGTCGCTGCCAACATCTTCTCCTGCACCTAAACAAAGTCAAGCCGTGTATATCACACATTAAGAATTTCTTTTTCACCGGACTCACATCCAGACCCATTAACCAAAAACTGCCTTGCATTTGGTTAATCTGCATTGGTCTTAATGTGTGTCCATTCTTGTGTTCTCCATTTTGATTTTTTAAATTAATTTTTGAAAGTGTCACCTATGATAACTTGGATTCACACCAATTGCTTTCATTTCCTCATGTCCACATTCATTGCAATGATAAACCTCATATTTAGAATTGCCACTTTGAATTATACCTTTTTTTGTCATCTTTTCATCACATTTATTGCAAGTTACTTGAGCCATGAATGAATTTTTGAACAAGCTTCTTTATAAACATTTGGATTTTAATTATGTTTTGAATCAATTTGACATTTAGTCGATAATTATCTTATCACCCACTTTAATTTCATTTTTTATGGTAAAATTACTGTTAACTTCTAGTGTATATTTTGCTGGCTTTGAAGAACTATAAAGAACACATGGCTCTTCTTTGCAAGGCTGAGCATTTTTTATGTCAACAATTTCTAGATTTTTATTAATAAAAATTATGTCTAAAGGTATCAATGTATTTTTCATCCAAAATGTTTGATAACTTTCGTCTTCAAAAACAAAAAACATTCCTTCAGTTTCATCTAGTCTTTCCCTAAACATTAATCCTTTCATTCTTTCTTCATTATCATCGGCATTTTCTACATTAACCTTAATAAACTCTTTTCCGTTATTAATCAAAATTTTGTTAGAATTCTTGCTAAAATTTTTTGAACAACTTAACAAAAGAATCAATAAAAAAACTGCAAAAATTTTTCTCATTTTTAATCAAAAAATTTTGCAGAATTTAATGCTTTTGCTTAAATTTTGCAATTAAAAATTATTAAAAAATTTAATTTTTAATTATAATCTTCAAGTTATTTAATAGTATACATAATATATTTTTTATATATTTATTTCTAATATATACTATATAATAATTATGAATTAAAATAATTTTTATAATAAATCTACTACAAAATATTTATTATAACATATATTTTAAAATGTATAATAAACTCGTAATTTATTTTTCTATATAGAAAATTTTAACTAAAAAGTGATTTTGCATAGTAAAAAGTGAGAGTTCAGAACATAAAAATGATATAAACAAACATATTGAAAATCTTAATTTGTATTTGAGGCAGCCTAAAAGAGTTTTTATGAAGATTTATATTGGCAACTATATTACAAACACTATGACCAGAAAAAGATCATTTTTAATAAACAACTACCTAAATTACTTATTTATATGTTAAGAGTCTTATAAAACATCATAAATTGACAAATACTAAACAAAAGTGAGAGTTAAACAAAAAATTAGGCACTATGAAAATTCCTATATAAATTAACCTTATAAGGCTTATAAAGCTTAAATTCTCGCTTTTTAGATGTTTTAGGTAATAATCAATAATTATATAAATTCTATCTAATTAACTTCAAAGTAAGAATCAAATAAAATGTACTATTCAAGCAGTTTAGAGTATATTGTAGGTTATTATTCAAATTCTTACTCAAGAATTAATTATTTTTCCAAAAATATCGACGATAATTACAGTTTTGAAAGTGAGAGTTCAATGCTATTTGAGCCACAATATATCAGAAATGCATCACATACAAAATACAAA
The DNA here is from genome assembly GCA_964602555.1 of uncultured Methanosarcinales archaeon. GTDB lineage: Archaea > Nanobdellota > Nanobdellia > Woesearchaeales > GW2011-AR4. Next base: position 1,876 of record CAZRRL010000053.1, read on the forward strand.
AACCAGCAAAACTATTTCACAAACTATGCAAATCATACATTCACACCAGAAATTTTTTTGAGCCCGTCAAGACCAAAAGCAAAGTTTGTCGACGATAATAATGAAGTTAAAAGTTTTGTTGAAGAAACTTTTGAGCTAATGATGAAAGAAAAATTACCTAGTAACATATCAATTAACATTTTACCATTAGATGAATTTAAGGCACTTCATTCTAGATTTGGTTCATGGAATAATGGTATATTAGGCTTCTCTATCAATGGTGATAATAAAAAAATATTTGTCAGAGAAAATCATCTAGATGTTTTAGTGATAGTCATAGGACATGAAATAGGTCATGTCCTAACAGAAACATTGCCTAATAAACACGATGAAGAAGCTAAAGCATTTGCGTTTTCAATAGGGTGGGCAAAAACAATTAAGGAACATAATATAGCAAACTTGGGCTTAAGCATTAAAGAAAAGCTTGATTTTCAACCAGCAAGAAATGGTTTGCATGACATTGCTCTTAGTTTCGTTAATTTGATGATTGAAAAAGGAAAAAAAGCAATTGAGCTGCATAATGATTTAGTAAAGAGCTATGTTTCTATTTTCAATTCCTTTTATTAACCAAAATAACTCAACTTTTTCTTGTCGCTTATTTCCTGTGCTTCTTGGCTTTTCTGCAGTATTGTTTTTAATTTTTCTTCAAACTTCTGAGCCTGCTCCAGCAATGGTTTGTAATCCAAGTCCATCCCTAGATACTTATCAAGAGCCTCGATTACCTTTGCAGCAGCCTTGCTGTCTGGCAAATTTGAGTGAGTTTCTGCAAATAAGCAACTGATTGGTGTTTTTTCAACTCTTAGAAGAATAGCTCCTGTAACACCTATAATTATACCTTCTTTTAAAGTCTCAATGCCTATTTTTTCAAGCAATTTTGCATTTTTGTCGTCATTAGTGTAATAAAAAACCCTAGAGCCATCGCTATCCTCTCCAGATCCAACACCTTCAAGCGATATTATCTCCTTTGCATTCAAGTCAGAAGCAATCTTATTAATTGTGTTTGCCATATCCCATTCGTAATGCGAAGCTGCTGTTATTGCGTGCAAAATAACAATGTTGTATTTTTGATTGTAAAATATGCCTAGTGGTTCAACAACTTTGTTTTCGTGTATTGCTATCATTGCAGGCATATCATCAAACAAAATCTTGCCAATCTGCTCCGTTTTTAAATGCTCTATCAAGAACTCTGATGCAATCGTACCAACTAAACCAAAACCTGGGAAACCTTCGACTATTGTGCAGTTCTTAGGCTTCTTCCATAATTTAACTTCCATTAAACTATCTCCTTTTATGCCGCTTTAAGTTGATTTATTCCAACTTTTTTGTACAAAACAAAAATATTTCTAAAAATTTGCATTAAATCTTTGTTAATATTGCCTTTTAAGTATTTAATCATAGCATTCCATGAATGCATTGTCTTTTTTGCTGTTTCTTCGCTTATTTTCTTGTCTTTAACAAATTTATTTATTGTCTTTTTAAGGTTTTCTACTATTCTGTCTAATTTTTCTATTTCCTTTTTAAATTTAGAGATAAGCTTAAATGAGTAAGAAACATCTTTGCCTATTCTATCAATAGACTCTGAAACTAACTTGGCAAGAGAAACAATATGCTTAGGCTCTAGCTTGCCTTGCCTTATTCCTTGCTTTATTTCGCGAATTAAATAATTTTTTGCAGGAAAATCCTTTTTTACCTTTAATGCTTCAACTTTTATTTTTCTGTTTAGGTTTTCCAAGCTCCTTAACGTAAGTTCATACCACCTAAACTGATATTGAGCCTGTTTTTCTGCTTCCCATCTTTGCTTTTCGAGTTCTCCAACAAGTTTTTCATAAACTTTTGCTAATTCTTTCTTACTAACTTCCAAGCCATTAATTAATTCTTCATATTTTTTTATCTTATTTTCAATATCTTCTTTTGCTTTTTTTATGTCCTTTAATTTTTGATTTATTGAAGCGTCTTTTGGAAAAGATTTTTGCTTTTCGCGAATCAATCTAATCTCTTCTTCTTTGCAAAGATTAAAAATATGGTGCAATAACCTATAATAAAGATAAAGGATAGTGCTATCGTAGAAATTAATTAATTTCAAAATCTTGATCCCAGCCCTTATTTCTGCTGCTAGCAACGCAATTAACTGACTAACCTCACCTATTTTATCTGACTTTGGAGTATGCAATAATCTTTTAAGCTCTAATTTTGTATTAATAAAAATTGGAAACAGCTTAGAAAGTTTCCAGCTTTGTTCTCTTATTTTTGTTATTAATGTGTAATTAGGCAAAGCGGAATAAAATTTGAAAGGAAAAGTTACAATAGCCATGCTTTTGTCTGTCTTGTTTTTGTATAAAAAACTTTCTATAATAAATGCTTGAGACCTAACTTAAGACAATTTTACTCGTAATCAGAATGGCAATTCAAAACATTTAAATATAAGCTTGATATGTCTCCTTGTAATGGCGAATAACACATGGATTGGAAAGAGAATTCTGTATACAGTGAGTCCTCTCCATATCACTAAAGTGATGTGTTAGTTGCCGATTTTAACCTTACTGTTTTTCTGACAAGATTGGAGGTGTTAAAATTGGGTCAAAAGGCAAAACTAAACTCTGCGGAATATGGGATAAGAGTTCGCGAAAATCGCGGACAGGGCGAAGAATTTGAAGAATTCCTTCAGAATTTATTGGATGTAGATTTCAATAACCGTGGAGAGGAATCAAAGTATAAGTAAAATGCACAAACATAAACATTTAAATATTGATTGGCATTACTTACATATTATGATTAGGCAAGATTATTACAGGTGCTATTGTTGTTGTTAACTATTTCTCATTGTTTTAGTTAGTCATGCGAGGGTTTTAGGCGAGGGTTTTTAAAAACCTTAAAGCCAAGCGGCTAAGGCGAGCGATTAACCTGCAAGGTTAACTCGATGCTGCAAAGCAGCATTGTGAATCCTAAAGGATGATGATATGTTGCGCGAAGCCCGCTTATTCAAGGGTTCGAGTGTTTTTGATTTAAAATTATTAAAATCAAAAATCAGAAAATCCCTTCCCTCGCTCTTTTAGTATAACCAAACTGCATAAAATGTTCAAAACAATAAAAACAGCTTATCAAAAGGATCCAGCATTGAAAAAAGGAATAAATTTTTTAGAAGTATTTCTGTATCAAGGAGTGCATGCAATTTGGTTGCATAGAATTGCGCACTTCTTTTACGACTTAAAGATGCCTTTTTTGCCCAGGCTTGTGTCGCAAATAAATAGATTCTTAACGGGAATAGAAATTCATCCAGGAGCTAAAATAGGAAAAAGATTCTTCATAGACCATGGGGCTGGCATTGTGGTAGGAGAAACAACAGATATCGGTGAAGATGTAATGATGTATCATGGCGTTACTTTAGGCGGCCATGGGTGGTGGACAGATAAAAAAGGTGAGAAAAGACATCCAACAATTGGCAACAATGTAATTCTTGGCGTTGGATGCAAAGTACTTGGTCCTGTAACTATCGGTGATAACAGCAAAATTGGTGCAGGTGCAATTGTGATAGAGGATGTACCTCCAAACTCAACAGTTGTTGCAGAACTTGGAAAGTACATTATGAAGGAAGGCAGAAAGGTAAAAAGGAAAGATATAGAAAGAGTCGAAGTTCCAAAGGAAGAGTGGTTCGAGCTTAAAAGAAAAATCTCATTGATGGAGAAAAATAACAATAAAGCAATTAAGCCAAAGAAAACAATTTAAAAGCAAACAAAATTTCTTAGGTAAAATGGCATTAAAACTGTACAATACATTAACAAGAAAGAAAGAATTATTTAAGCCGATTGGAAAAAATAATGTGGGCATGTATACATGCGGGCCAAACAAGATTACAATGTAATTTTGGGCATTCCGTTTACGACTTCGCTCACATTGGCAACTTTAGGGCTTATATTTGCAGTGATATTCTCAAGCGTTATCTAAAATACAAAGGCTACAAAGTAAAGCATGTAATGAATATAACAGATGTAGATGATAAAACAATAAAAGGTGCAAACAAAGAAGCGATTTCTTTAAAGGAATACACCCAAATGTATGAAAAGGCTTTCTTTGAAGATTTAGAAGCATTAAGCATTGACAAGGCAGATATTTTTCCAAGAGCAACAGAGCATATAAGCGAGATGATTGGCATAATTAAAAAATTGTTGAAAAAAAGCATTGCTTACAAAAGCGAAGATGGCAGCATTTATTATGATATATCAAAATTCAAAGATTATGGCAAATTATCGCATACAAAAATAAAGGAATTGAAAGAAGGTGCACGAGTAAAGCAAGATAGCTATGAGAAAGAAGAGGCGAAAGATTTTGCATTGTGGAAATCATACGATAAAGAAGACAGCAATGTTTTCTGGGAAACCGATATTGGCAAAGGTCGTCCAGGTTGGCATATTGAATGCTCTGCAATGTCTATGAAATATCTTGGCCAACAATTTGACATACATGCAGGTGGTGTTGATTTAATTTTTCCTCATCACGAAAATGAAATAGCTCAAAGTGAAGCTTCTACAAGTAAAAAATTTGTAAATTATTGGTTTCATAATGAACATTTGCTGGTTAATGGACAAAAAATGTCTAAATCACTTGGCAATTTTTACACTCTGCGTGATTTATTAAATAAAGGCTACAATCCAAAAGCAATCAGGTACCTTTTGCTTTCAGCTAATTACAGAGTTCAATTAAATTTTACTGAAGATGCAATTAAAGCTGCAGACAATACTGTCCAAAGATTAAATGATTTTATGATAAAATTAAAAGAAATTAAAAACAATATCGATAATAAAGAAATTAAAAATATAATACAAAAAGCAAAAAAGCAATTTGAAGAATCTATGGATGAAGACTTAAATATAAGTGTTGCATTATCTTACATTTTCAAATTCATTAATAAAATAAACACTTTAATTATGGAAGATAAAATTGGAAAAAATAATGCTAAAAAAATAATTGATTTTATGAACAATATTGACAAAATTTTAGGAATTATTGAAGAAAAAGAAGAAAAACTAAAGCCTGAAATTAGGAAATTAATTGATGAAAGGGAAAAAGCAAGAAAAGAAAAAAATTACAATAAAGCAGATAAAATAAGGGAAGAACTAAAACAAAAAGGAATAATTCTTGAGGATACAAAACAAGGAGTTAGGTGGAAAAGAATAAGTTAGAATATTAAAGATATATCAAATATTGATTATCTATATATAAACCTTTTCAAAACTCAACCTCAATTTCCAAATCTTTTTCAGTCGGTTGTGAGCGGGCATCGCTTCGCTCACTCGCTTTCAACTTTTTTCCTCTTGTTGGCTCAAAAATAATATGCTCTGCGTTTGTTGCTGCTTTTATTTCTGCTTCTACTTCATCAAAGTCTACTTCTTCTATTTTTGCCTTTATCGTTAATTTTTTAACTAGTGTCTTTAATGATAATTGCTTTTCAGATTTTTGTTTTCTTACAAACTCTATAACTTTAATTACAAAATCACCTATATGCTCAGCATGCTCATCTATCAAATCAATTGTAGGCCATATTGTTAGATGGATGCTCTTCTCTTTTTCATGCTTTTTATAATACAATTGGTAAAGTTCTTCTGTTATGAATGGCATTATTGGTGCCATTAATTTTATTATTGTTAGCAAAGTATGATATAGAGTATATTGAGCAGACAATCTAGCTTCTTTTCCTCTTTTATCAGCATTGTAAAGCCTGTCTTTAATTATTTCAAGATAATTATCGCAGAAAGTGTGCCAGAAAAATGTTTCTGTTTCTAGCTTTGTATGGGAGTACTCATAGTTCAAGAAATTCTCTGTTGCTGTTTTTACGACTCTGCTAAGCTTAGACAAAATCCATCTATCAATCATCTCAAGCTTATTTGGTTTTTCTGAATTGTAATCCTCAAGATGCATAAAGGCAAATTTGCTTGCATTCCAAATTTTTGTTGTGAATTTATGACCTGTAACTAAATCCTTTTCTTGAAATGGCAAATCGTCTCCAAGTCTGCTGCCAGCTGCCCAAAATCTCAGTGCATCAGCAGAGTACTTATTAATCATCTCTCTTGGATCGATAACGTTTCCTTTGCTTTTGCTCATCTTTTTGCCATGCGGATCTAAAGCCCAGCCAGAAATCATTACGTTGTGCCATGGAATATCTTTGTGATGGAAAAAACTCTTTACAACCGTATTAAATAGCCAAAATGTTATTATGTCATGCGCTTGTGGCCTTAAACTCATAGGAAATAATTTTTTGTATATTTTTTTATCTTTAAATAACTCAATTGCAATATCTGGTGTTAGGGAAGATGTTGCCCATGTGTCAAGTACATCCTTCTCGCCAATAAATTCATTTGAGCCGCATTTGCATTTGCTTAATGGTTTATCAACCAAAGGATCAACTGGCAGTTGTTTTTCATCAGCAACAATTATTTCGTTGCATTTTTTACAGTACCAAACTGGAATTGGAATTCCAAAATGCCTTTGCCTTGATATATTCCAGTCCCATTTCAATCCCTTAATCCAAT
>CAZRRL010000054.1:0-8390 GCA_964602555.1 uncultured Methanosarcinales archaeon
TAATTTCTACTAGTTTAAATGCAGAAGACATTAATATTGTTGAGATAATAAGCTGTGCCCCTGAATTGTTAATCTTTATAAAAAGGGAAGATTTGCTTAGGGCTTTGAATGTTATAAACAATCTAGAAAAAATAATGAGTATATAAAATGATTGATGAACAAGATTTTGTTTTATTAACAGATTTGTATGAACTTACAATGTGTGCTAGTTACCTTGACAATAAGATAAATGACATTGCAACATTTGATTTGTTCATTAGAGATTTTCCACAAAATAGGTCTTATTTCATAGCAGCTGGTTTAGAAGATATATTGCTTTATTTGAAAAATTTAAAATTTAATGATGAACACATAAAATTTCTAAAATCAAAAAATATTTTCAGAAATGATTTTCTGAATTATTTAAAAAATTTCAAATTTACAGGAGACGTTTTTGCTCTTCCAGAAGGCACAGTATTTTTTCTGAATGAACCAATAATAAGTGTAACTGCACCAATAATTGAAGCACAATTGATTGAGACTTTTTTGTTAAACACGATAAATTTACAGACAACAATCGCAACAAAAGCCTCACGAGTTGTTTTGGCTGCAAAGCAAAAGCCAGTTATTGATTTCTCATTAAGAAGAACTCAAGGCACAGACGCAGGAATGAAAGTTGCAAGAGCTTCTTACATTGCTGGCTGTGAAGGAACATCTAATGTTCTTGCTGGGATGAAATATAAAATTCCAATTTATGGCACTATGGCTCATAGCTTTGTAATGGCATTTGAAAAGGAGGAAAAAAGTTTTGAGACCTATTCAAAAACATTTCCAAGCAATTCAACTTTTTTAGTTGACACATATAATACACTAAAAGGTGTGAAAAAGGCTGTGATTATTGCAAAAGAATTAGAAAAAAACGGTTATAAATTGAAAGCAATAAGGCTTGATAGTGGCGACTTAGTTTCATTAAGCAAAGAGGCAAGGAAAATTCTAGATAAAAATGGTTTAAATTATGTCAATATTTTTGCAAGTGGCAATCTTGATGAATACAAAATTGAGAAATTGCTAAAAAAAGGAGCTTTGATAGATGCCTTTGGTGTAGGCACAGCAATGGGTGTTTCTAAAGATGCCCCTTACTGTGATGTTGTGTATAAGTTAGTTGAAATCAGAAATCATGGTAAGCAATTGCCAACAATGAAACTAAGCAAAGGAAAAATAACTTATCCTGGAAAGAAGCAAATTCACAGAATTGTAGATAAAAATGGAAATTACGTTAAAGATGTATTAAGTTTGAGAGATGAAAAAATAAATGTGCAAAAAATGCTTATTAAGGTTATGGAAAGAGGCAAGATTATTTATAAAATACCACGATTAGAAGAATTAAGAAAAACAACAATAAATAATTTATCAAAACTTCCTGAAAGATATAAAACCCTAGAAAATCGAAGATTTTCGGAATCCAGAAAATTCAAAGAATTTTCTCGGAAAATAAGTAATGCCGCTAAATATAAGGTTGAGATAAGTCAAGAGTTAAGGAAATTAACTTTAAAATTAAACAAAGAGATTAAACAAAAACTTTAAAAATATAATAAAACTAATTTTTTCTATGAAAGAAATTATATTTTTTGACGTAGACACTCAATATGACTTCATGCGCAAAGATGGCAAACTTTATGTGCCTGATGCTGAAAAGGTAATACCAAACTTAAAGAAAATAACAGAATTTGCAAAGAGAAAAAAGGTAAATGTAATTGCCACTGGCGATGCCCATAAAATTTCTGATTGGGAAATTGCTTCTAAGACATTTCCACCCCATTGCATGCAAGGCTCCAAAGGACAAAAAAAGATTAAAGAAACTAAGCTAAGCAACATAAAAATTGTTCCAAATAAAAAATTAAGCAACAATCAACTAAAAAAATTTTTACAAAGTGATAGATTATGGATTTTCAAGCAAAAATATGATGCTTTCTCAAATCCAAATTTAAAATCAATTTTGAAAGGAGTGAAAAAAGCTTATGTTTATGGTGTTGCAACCGACTATTGCGTTAAAGCAGCTGTTTTTGGATTAAGAAAAATTGGTGTTGAAACGTTTGTCATAAAAGATGCAATAAAACCTGTTTTTAAAAAAAATGAGAAGAGAGATTTAAGCTTGTTTAGAAAAAAGGGTGCAAAGTTTTTGACAACATCACAATTGTTAAAGAAAAGAGCTTTGTGACTAAATTAATCAATGAAAAATATTATTAAGGATAAACATAAAACACTTTTCCTTCTTTAACTTTGATTGGAAGCTTTATTAGCTTTGAATCCAATGGAGCGGGCTCCCTTAAGCATTTTCCTGTTTTTGCATCAAAATGTGAATCGTGCCATGTGCAGTCCAAATAAACAGCATTTGGTTTTATTTTGAGTTTCATTGGACCGCCAAGATGTGTGCAGCAGTTAATGTAAGCATGTACTTCACCATTTAGTCTAAACATAAGAGCTGGTCTACCAAAGAAATCAATCTCTTTAGTTTCGCCTTCTTTTATGTCGCTATCGTTTGCAAGAAATGTCCCCATGATTTTTAGTTGTTTGATTCTTTTATATAAATATTGTGATTAGTTTTGTTTTCCATATAGTAAATAAATCTTTATATTTAGTATACATTTTTCTATATTAATATATAAAAACATAATATTTAAATATAACCTATGCCACAAGTTAGTATGATTGTTTCTTTGCTTTCTAAGTTCAAAAGAGGTGACAATAATGAGAAAAATTGCTATATTCAACCAAAAAGGTGGTGTTGCCAAAACCACAACTGCTGTTAACCTTGCAGCAGGCTTGTCAAGAAATAACAAAAGAGTTATTTTAATTGACTTGGATCCGCAAGGTGATATAAGCGCTTGCAACAACACAAATGCAAAGTACAATCTTTATCACTTCTTAATGGAAGATGCTGACTTGCGAGATTGCATAACTAAACTTGGAAGAAATCTTGACATTATACATTGCGACCACAAGATGGCTGATGCTGAGCATAGTATAACAAAAGAAAAAAATAGCATTGATTTTCTTGACAAAAAGCTTTCAAGGCTTGATTACGATTATGTGATATTAGATTGTCCTCCATCTTTAAGGTTGCTAAATAAAAATGCTTTGTTTTATGCAAGTGAAGTTATTATTCCTACGTCCACAGATGTGCTTGGTTATGATGCTTTGGAAAAAACAGTAAAAAGGATTGTGGAGTTCAACAAAATTAATGGCCACAAGCTTTTAGTCAGTTCAATATTACCAACAATGTTTGATAAAAGAAACAACATTTGCAATGAAATTTTGCTCAAAATAAGAAAAGAATTCACAACTTTGTTGGTTGCAGAGCCAATAAGAATCAACTCAAAGCTTAAGGAAACGCCTAAGGCTAAGATGTCGATCTTTAGCTACGACAAAAAATCAAGTGGTTCAGAAGACTATTGGAAATTTGTCAAGATAGTTTTAGAAAATGAATACATGTATGATTTGAGTTATGCACAAACTCAAAGAGAAGAAGCGTTAAAGGATTATTATGTGAATGGAAAGAAAAGAGAGCTAATGATATTTAACAATAAAGTTACATTTGGATTTAAATTTATAACAAATGCAAATGATTCGATAAAAAACCATTTGATAGATTCAAAAAAACAGAAAAAAGTTGGACATGCTCAATAAAATCTTTATCTTAATTCTTTTGATTTTTAATGATTTTAGTTTAATGTTCAATAGTTATTGAGTTATTTTTTTCTAAATCTTCAATAAAAAATTTTGCCATTATATTTGTCAAAAACCACCACCAAATAAGTGGAATTTTGATGTTTAAAAGAAATAAAAAGTTAGAACGAAAACGATAAAACGGATTAGGAATAAAGTATTACTAACAGTATAATAAAACTTAAATATCAACAACAACAGTCGCTTTCCAATTATTTTTTTCTTCCTTAACCTCAAACATATGCATTGTAACCGCTTTAATATCGTTCTCGAGTTGCTGTTTTTGTGGATTAATTGTTTCACCTTCAAGAATAGCTTTTAATTGGTATTTTTTATTTTCCTTTATATCAACTTTCACATTTTTAAAAACCATGTACTTCGAATCTTTTAAAAATAATATTTCTGACAGAAAATCATAAAGCAGATTGTCCAGCTTTTCATTCTCAAGCTCAAGTTCTATCTTTTCCTTTGCATCTACCGTTTCAAGGTTCGCGCTCAACTCAAATATTGCAAGCGCGGCATTCTCAAATAATTCATTTAAGTTTGTACCATAAGCCTCGTATGCAATGTCTGCAATCGCTACATTTTCTAAAAATTTGTATTTTTTTTTATCATTGTTTATGTTCATTTTAATGCTCGAAAATTTTTCCTACTAGCCATATCAAAAAAATTCCTAAAACCAGCAAAATAAATTGAGCAAATGATTTTTTTAAATCTTTTTCCTTTTGTATTTCTGGAATTAAATCTGTGCTTGCGATATAGGTGAATGCACCTACTACAAATGATATAAGATAAGTACTTGAGCTTTCTACAGCGCTTGAGTAGAAAAAAGTAACTAACGCACCAACCACAGCGGTTAAAGCAGTCGCAAAATTATAAATTAGTGCTTTTGCTTTTGAAAAACCGCCATAAATCAAGACAGCAAAGTCGCTTATTTCTTGTGGTATTTCGTGAGCAACAACTGCAATTGTTGTAACTATGCCTAAAGCTGTGCTGTTCAAAAAACTTATTGCTATAACAGCACCATCTAAAAAATTATGTATTGCATCGCCTATTATATTTAAGTAAGTAAATCCATGAATTTCTTTGCCAGTATGGTGATGATGCCAGTACAAGAATTTCTCAAGCACAAAAAATGAAATAATGCCTAGCAAAATAAAAATTGGAATTGCTTCCTTAAATCCATCCTCAAATGCTTCTGGCAACAAATCAAGAAATGCCACACCAAGAAAAGTTCCTGCTGAAAAGCTGACTAGAAAAAATAAGGTTTTATTCAAAATTTTTTTATTAAAAAAAATAAAAATGCCGAGAATGGAGATTAAACTTACTATCACAACTGCGATAAGGATTTGAAGTAAGATGGTTGACATTTTTGATTTGTTTATAAGATTAAATATATAAAATCTACTATTTAGATAATAAAATCAAAGAATTAAAACTAAAAATAAAACAAACAGTGCTGCTAAAAACAAGTTTATAATATTTAAGTTGACGGTGCCTTTTATATTCCCCACGGGCTTAAGACCAACTACAGGCTTGCTTATTCCAGCTTCTGCAACTGCATTTATAACATCATTTATATTTTTATACGCGAACCCAGCTTCTTCCGCCAAGCCAGACATTGATGTTGCTTTCACATAAATGCCTCTTTTTTCCATATCTTTTTGTAATTGCTCTCCTCTTACCTGGTGCTTTGCAGCAGCCCTTGACATTGTCCTTCCGCTTCCATGGGCTGTGCTTCCAAAAGTCTCGTCCATTGCTTTTTGGGTTCCTACAAGCAAAAAGCTTCCGGTCTCCATACTGCCCCCAATTATGACAGGCTGTCCAGTTTCCTTATAAAGATTGGCTAATTCCGGATGATGTGGAGGGAATGCTCTTGTTGAACCCTTGCGATGCACAACCAATTTTTTTCTATGCCCATCAACAACATGCTCCTCGAGCTTTGCTATATTGTGTGCAACATCATAGACCATGTGCATCTCCAATTTCTCTGCTTCTGTCTTGAAAACTTTGGAAAATCCTTCCCTTATCCTGTGCAATATGACTTGACGGTTCGCAAACGCCATGTTGGCTGCGCATGCCATTGCCTTGTAATAATCCTGCCCTTCTTTGCTTTGAAAGGGAGCGCATGCAAGCTCCCTGTCATAAACTTCAATGCCGTATTTTTTCATTACCCCTTCAAAAATCCTCAAATAATCTGTGCCAATTTGATGTCCAAAACCTCTACTTCCGCAATGCACCATCACTACAACCTGTTCTGCTTGCGTAATTCCAAATTTCTTTGCTAAATCTTCATCAAAAATATTCTCTGCCTTTACAATCTGAATTTCTAAATAATGATTCCCAGAACCAAGAGTTCCTAGCTGATTAATCCCCCTTTCCAATGATTTTGAGCTAACTTTTTCAGGCTCAGCCCAGTCAATCCTGCCATAACCTTCTGTTCTCTCAACATCTTCTTTCCAGCCGTAGCCATTCTCAACACACCATTTTGAGCCATAAGTGATAATTTCTCTGAATTGCGATTTATTTGCATCAACAAATCCTTTTGCACCGACACCAGATGGAACTGTCCTGAACATTGTGTCAACCAATTCCTTTAATTTTGGCTGGACATCTTTATAGGTAAGATTAGTTGTAACCAGGCGCATCCCACAATTTATGTCAAACCCAATTCCACCTGGTGATATAACTCCTGTTTCTGCATCAAAAGCTGCAACTCCGCCAATTGGAAATCCATAACCCCAATGCCCATCAGGCATGCAAAAGGCAAACTTTTGAATTCCTGGAAGGCATGCTACATTTGTAACTTGATTAAATACTCCTTCATCCATTTCTCTAAGAAGCTTTTCAGTGGCGTAAATTCTTGCAGGAACAAGCATTCCTTTTTTGTAGCTTGTTGGTATTTCCCACACAGTTTTATCCACTCTCTTCATAGGTGGAAGTTCTGCCATAGTTCTCTACCTCCTTCTTGTTTATTGTTTTTTATATATAAAGCTTCAATACGCCTTCGGCAAATTTTAGTGCTCGGCTCACTTCTTCTTTCATTGAAGTTCGCCTCGCCTATTATATTCATTATTTTTAATGTATTATTCGAGGCGAAAATTAGTGAGTTGCGTGCGAGAACGCTCGCACGCTCGCGTTCAACCAAAGCAATTTTCGCCGAGCGTAACTTTTGTCGCGAAGCGACAGATTGAAATTTTTGTTTCTAAATATATTTTAATCTAATTTTGCGTAGAATTTGCATTCCACGCACGCTCTCTGCAAATCTCTATTTTATTGCGAGCATGCGCAGTAAATACTTAGGGTAATTACTATTTATTTAAATGTTGTGATTATTACTTTCAATATAGAAGATCTTTACTCATAAAACACTTTCTTTCAATATTATAATTTATTTGGATTTATTCGCTTTTTCGCAAACCATATAAATCGGTAAAAAGTGGCTTGCAGAGCCGGCAATTAATTCAATCAAGCGAGGTGATTTTAATGGCTAAGAAGAGAAAAGAGCAATCAGCAGAACAACAATAATTTTTTAATGGATAATTATTTTAACTTCTTTTTCTTTTTTATTTTTAGGATAAATTTAAATATAAATCAAATAATTAACCATAAAATGCAAGTAAAAGACCTAAAACCAAAACAAGGGAATGTTGATATTGTTCTGGATGTTGTTGACGTAGGTGATTCTAGAGAATTTCAAAAGTTTGGAAAGCCTGGCAAAGTTGCAACTGCAATTGTAAAAGATGAAACTGGTGACATAAAGCTCACACTTTGGAATGAAGATATCGAAAAAGTTAAAGCTGGTGACAAGTTGCACCTTACAAATGGATATGTTAATGAATGGCAGGGTGAAATGCAGCTTACAACCGGAAGGCTAGGAAAGCTTGAGGTTGTTGGTAAATCAGACGTAGATTTAAATAAAGAGACGGCATCAAAAATTTACTCAAATATTCCCGCAAAAGAAAAAGATTTTGAAGAGCTTGATGTTGAGGAAGAAGATGTTGATGATGAAGAGATTTGAAAATTGGTTAAATTATTATTCTTTTGAGTCCTTCTGCTAGTGCTTTGATTTCATTGGGGTTTACTTTATGCCCAGTATTTGAAGCAATATATCCCTCATATTTTTTAAAGAATTTTTTTGTTCTACTTCTGTATTCTTTCCAGCCGCTCTTTAAATCTGATGTTCCATGCATTGGAAATAATTTTATGTGAGCATGGTTAATTCCAGTTCCTTCCATAATCAAACCAACTCTGCCGACATCTTTAAAGTACTTCGTCAAAATCCTTGAGACCTTTTTGGCCGCTAAAACTAATTGTTGTAATTCTTTATTAGGCATTGCTAAAACATCGCTAGCAAAATGTTTTTTGGGAACCACAACAGTAAAGCCTTCTGTGTTTGGTCTTCCAGATAAGAAACCAATATGTTTTTTATCTTTCCAAAAAGTGCCTGGAAACTTAATTCTTCGATTCGCTAAATCGCAAAATTCACAATTTTTTACCATACTCAATAATTCAAAATTTCAACATTTATAAACATTCTTAATTTTAAATAGAAAGTCTTTTAAATTTGTTACTTGTTCTTGAAATGCTTATGGGGACGTAGCTCAGCCTGTGGTTTATTCGGCTAAGGAGAGCACACGGCTGAAGACCGTGGAATCAAAAATATTATTTTGATGCGGAATGTC
>CAZRRL010000055.1:0-8172 GCA_964602555.1 uncultured Methanosarcinales archaeon
GCCACTGTTGGTATCTGAAAGGCAAAATAGCCCTTAGCAATCCTACGGTTCATCAAAATCAATGAATCACCGCAATGGCCAGGCTATGCGACCTCGGCATAAGTAAAAGTTATTTTTGTATCTTTATTAAATTTATTGATTTTAAATTTTAAACAACAAAACTTATAAATGAATATTTTAAATCGATATAAAATGAAAAAATGGGTGATATTTTTTTTATTGTTCATAGTAATGCCTTCTGTTTTTGCAGACTGGTTCTATAACAGCCAGAATATAATTGCGAATATTGACATTTATTCTGATGCTGAAGTAGTTCCATTAACACCTAGTGGCTATATTGAAAGTGCTACAATAAACTTGACTTTTTTTCCAAAACATACTTTAAGCCAGGAATTGCTTAAATTCACAACAATCCCACAAGCAGAAATCACAGATGAAACATTAAAATTTATATGGAAAAGACCAGAAGATAAAATTGATTTTAGGCTTAATGCAAATGTCAAAACTACAAATACAATAAAAGAAATCAGAGAAAAAATAAAATTTCCGATAGAAAGATTACCTGAAGATATAATTAAGTACACTAAACCAAGCGAGACTATTGACTCAAATAATGAGGATATTATAAAAATTGCATCAGAGCTTGCTAAAGGTGAGGATGATTTGTATGTTGCAGTTTTTAAGATAGCAGATTGGACTAAAAATAACATAGAGTACGATTTAAGCACTTTAACAGCTGAGGTAAGCCAAAAAGCATCTTGGGTGTTACAAAACAAGCAAGGTGTTTGTGATGAATTAACCTCTTTGTTTATAGCTTTGTTAAGAGCAGTTGGCGTTCCTGCAAGATTTGTTTCTGGCATTGCGTATACAAACTCACCTTTATTTCCTGAGCAATGGGGGCCACATGGCTGGGCAGAAGTATATTTTCCAGGCTATGGATGGGTGCCTTTTGATGTCACATATGGTGAGTTTGGTTGGATTGATCCAACTCACATAAAATTTAAGGAATCTATTGATTCTGACGAGCCTTCAACATATTATCAATGGCTTGGCAGAAATGCAGACTTAAAAACAAGAAAATTAGACATAAAAACAAATTTAGTCAATACTTTAGGTTATTTTAAAGTTCCATTAAACTTAGAAGCTTCTGCTGTAAAAAAAGCTGTAAATTTTGGCTCTTACAATCTAGTTGAGGTAGCTATAGAAAATTTAAATGATTTTTATTATGCAACTGAGCTTAGCTTGAATAAGCCACAAGAAGTCAAGATTATTGGAAGTGAGCTGAAAAGCATCTTATTGTTGCCAAGAGAAAAAAAGAAAATCTTATGGATGTTAAAGGTAGATGATAATCTAGATAGAAGGTATTCTTACACATTTCCATTAATTATAGCAACATTAAGCAACATTTCCTCAGAAACAAATTTTATATCTAATACAAGAGAAAAACATGTTTCATTTGAAGAAATTGAGCAAATAGCAAAGATACTTGAGCAAGAAAAAGAAAAAAAATATTCTGGAAATGTTGATTTTAATTGTGAAAGTGAAAGAGGTGAATTTTTTCAATACGAAGATGTTAAGGTTTATTGCAACATAAGGAATACAGGCAATATTTTTCTAGATGATGTTGATGTTTGTTTTGAAAACAAATGTGAAAGAGTAAGCTTAGGAATTTCTCAATCAAAAAATGTTACATTTGATATAGAAAAATCTAAAGTTGGCTACAGAGAAAGTGAAGTTACATTGAAAAGTGGCTTAGTTTCAAAAATCTCTTATGTAAACTTTAAAATTACTGACGAACCTAAAATTGAAATTGAAGAGTTGCAATTTCCAATAAATGTTTCTTACAATGAGAATTTTACTATTTCCTTCACTTTAGAAAAGAAATCATTTGCGAATCCTAAAAATATAGAAGTTATTTTTGACCAAAATGGAATCCAGAAAAAATGGAGTTTTGATGAATTAACAGAAAACAAAAAATTTGCATTAAGGTTTGTCGGAAATCAGTTGAGATATGGAAAGAATGACAACAAAATAAATGTGCATTATAGTGACGGATTAAATAAAAAATATAATGCTTATCAAGAATTTTCGATTGAGTTGCCAAAGGCTAGAGTAACGCAAAGATTTGTGTTAGCATTAAATGCAATTGGAGCAGTATTTGAAAGAATTGGCCTTGCAACAATAGCTATGATGCTTTTGGTTGGCTCTATAGCTTATATTGTTGTGATATTTTTAGTGTTTAGGAAGAGTGATTGATTACAAATGTTTTAACCACTTTATTGTAGTTAAATGCGGAAAATATAAATACTAGTTTGTTTTAATATTTATGACTTAGTCCATTAAAAAATGAACACCGAAAAAACAGCAAAAAATGGCGAACTCGAAGAAATTATTAGCCCTAGTAAATATAGAGTATTGCCAAGACAAAGAGAAGCAGTTGAAGCTGTAGCTATAGGTTTAATGAATGAAGTAAGTATTCCGCATAATATACGGGAATTTCTGACTGAACCTGTAGGTAAAGCTTATAGAGATGTAGTCATAAAGTATGCAAATTTGATGGAGGACTTATTTTCTCACATAGCTGATGTATTAATGCAGAAGTCAATGAAGCTTAATGGAGGTATACTTCAAATTACAAATGGTCCATTAGCAAATTTGGCATTAAGTGCACTAGCTAAAGCTGAAGTTTACAGAACTATGCGTGATGATTACTCAATAAGAGAGTAATAATATCATTACTTCTCTTTTTTTTGATTGAACGTATAACTTTAATTTATCTATTTTTTTCAATATTATAAATAATAAAATTTTCTTAAAATTTAAATTTTTTCAATATTGTAAATTAAAAAATTGCAAAGTTTTATAAATGAAGGGCTATCAATTATTTTTGTGGAACAAATCAATACTCAAATATTAGATAAGATAGTGCCAGATACATCAGTTATTATAGAAGGATTGCTATCTGAAAAGGTAAGAGACAATCAAATTAAAGGAAATGAAATAATTATACATGAAGCTGTGATTGCTGAGCTAGAGCATCAAGCTAATCTTGGCAAAGCAATTGGCTTTCTTGGCCTTGATGAAATAAAAAGACTAAAAAAAATTTCAGCAGCAAAAGAATTTGAGCTTGGCTTTAAAGGTCAAAGACCAAAAGCTAGTGAGATAAGACACGCTTCTCTTGGAGAAATTGATTCTATGATAAGGCAGCTTGCTTGGGATGAAGATGCTACTCTTGTTACATCTGACAAGGTGCAGAGCGAAGTAGCTTTGGCTAAAGGAATGAAGGTTATATACTATAAAAGACCTGAGAAGGGTTTGAAAAAACTCAAACTAGAAAGATTTTTTGATGAAACAACAATGAGCGTTCATTTAAGAGAAAATGTACAGCCTTATGCAAAGAAAGGGATGCCTGGGAAATGGGAATTCAAGGAGCTTAGGAAGGCTTTGCTCAAGCAGGATGAGATACAGGACATATCAAGGGAGATTATAGAGGATGCAAAGCTTCGCAAAGATGGTTTTATTGAAATTGAAAGAGCATGCTCAACTATTGTTCAACTTGGCGTCTACAGGATTGTCATAACAAGGCCGCCTTTTTCAGATGGATGGGAGATAACAGCTGTAAGGCCTGTAAGAAAATTAACACTTAGTGATTATAAGCTCAGCGATAAACTAATGAAAAGAATTGCAGAGCAAGCAGAAGGCATTCTTGTTGCTGGCGCACCAGGCATGGGCAAAACAACATTTGCACAAGCTTTATCTGAATATTATGCTGCGCAAAATAAAATCGTAAAAACAGTGGAAGCTCCTCGTGACTTGGTGTTGCCAGAAAGAATAACACAGTATGCAATTTCTTATGGTGATGCGCAAGAAATCCATGATATTTTGCTGCTTTCAAGACCTGATTATACAATTTTTGATGAAATGCGTAATACTGATGATTTCAAGCTTTTTGCTGATTTACGTTTGGCTGGAGTAGGAATGGTGGGTGTAGTGCATGCAACTAGTCCTGTTGATGCAATACAAAGATTTATTGGCAGAGTAGAGATGGGTGTAATTCCTCAAGTTATTGACACAGTCATTTTCATAAAAAATGGTTTCATTAACAAGGTTCTTGCTTTGAAAATGACAGTTAAAGTTCCATCTGGCATGACAGAAGCAGATTTAGCAAGACCAGTTGTTGTTGTAAATGATTTTGAGACTGGAAAGCTAGAATATGAAATTTACAGCTATGGTGAGCAGACTGTTGTTGTACCTGTGCAAGAAGGCAGAGAGAAAAGTGGTGCTCATAAACTTGCAGAAACTACTATATTGGCAGAATTTCAAAAATACTCAAGAAATGTAGAAGTTGAAATGCTGTCAGACAACAAATGCATAGTTTATGTTCCAGAGTATGATATTGCAAAGATAATTGGCAAGCAAGGAGCCAATATAACAAGGTTAGAAGAAAAGCTTGGCATAAGCATTGATGTAAAAAGCTTAGATGAAAAATATAATGTTAAAGGAGCAGCAAAAGAGCAAAGAGAAATTCCTTTTGAAATTGACTTTAAAAAGAATCAGTTACTGATTGAGCTAGGCATTGAAATGCAAAACAAGGATGTTGACATTTATGTCAATGATGAATTCATTTTGAGTGCAAAAGCAGGCAAAACAGGCACAATAAAAATAAAAAAAAGCAACAACATTGGAAGAAGGTTGATGGAAGCTTTGAATAGGAAAGAGAAGATAAGGTTAGTGGTGTAAAGGGGCTAATTCTCTAAGCCTTATTTCTAAATCTTTAACAGAACTTTTTAATTGATCAGGCGTGCCACGGAAACCATCTGTATTCAACTCGCCTATAACTTCCGATAATAAGATCGCATCAATAGCATTTGATATAGCTCCTTCTAAAAGATTAAAACCATGGTATATATGTCTAGTATTCCAACGACCATGCAAAGGATTTGACCACCATTGTTTGCAGCTATGTAAACCTTCATCAAGTTCTTTTCTCGCTTTTTCGTATAGTTGTTTAGCAATAGGGTTACTACTAACTAACTCTGCTGCTTTGTGAACTGTTGCAATAGCATGTTGCTCTAACTGTTCAAATACTCTATGAACTGGATTTTTGCTATGGTACCATGATGGATAGTATTCTCCAGCCTTAATATCTTCTACTGAACTGCTCCATGAACCAGGTAATATTTTAACTTCTTTTTTCTCGTATTGCGGGAGTATTTGCGAAAATAAAGTAGGTTTAATTCCGTTTTCAAAACATACTTTCACATATGTATCTAAAGCAGATAAGTTATATTCTTTGACATGATGACCTAAGGTTTCAACATCATAACCTAAAGTTAGGTGAGCAATGTGGTCATTAAACCATTTGCTTATATCTTGTCGCATACGTGCTATATAAGCTGTAATGTTATAATCATGTCTTTTAGGCATTTCAAGCGCGAACTCGTTACTCCAGTTAGACCTAAAGAATACTGGTAAACCATTCACAGTTCCTATATTCCTATAAGGAATTGAAATTTTGTAGTCATGTACAGCATCGAAGAGTGGGGCATCTGTTATTGTCCATTCATACCCCATTTCTTTTATTATTAATGCTAATTCAGGTGAAAATGCCATTTCAGGAGGAAAAAATCCTTTTGGATTCCATAAACTACCAAAAATTTTTCTGTTAAACTCTTCATTTAATTCTATTTGCCTCTTTACCTCAGATTCACCGCCTTCGTAGTCACGTAACTTTGGTAGTATCGCGTGATATCCAGCACTAGCTGTAAGTTCTATTGAACCATTTTCAGTTGCAATTCCTAAATTTTCAATTACATCATGCAAATGCAACTTTATAAGATGCTCCATAAGAGAACGAGTTATATTCACAGCAACATGAAAATTGTTGTTAGCAAGCCAATTAGTAACAGGCCTATAACATTGGTTTGTAACTTCGTATACTATTTCGTCTCTTTGGCCTGGTGGTTGATAGAAATGCCAAAGAGTAAGTAAATTGATTTCAGTCTTTTCAGTAATTTTATTTTCAACTGGAGTAATCATTTTGCCTTCAAGTAAATACTTAAGCTTTCTGATAGTCTCTTATAAATTGTTCCTGTTTGCCTGGAATATTAGCAGCTAATTCGATAGGAGAAATATCAGATGATGTAACAACTCTTATTCCAGAGCCTCTTTCAAAAAATCCTGCTTTTGGTTTCCATAATTTTTCTTGTTCAGGAACTGGTCTCACAGTAAAATCATTTCCTAGCATGTAGACATTGCGATCACTTGTGATACCTAGTTTATTTAAACTATGGAAGTTATAAATTCTTGCGTCTGCAAAATCAATAAGTTCTTTTTCAGTTCTATCTAAGAAATCCTTATCTTGTTTGAACTGTACTATAACTTGACCAAAGCTAAGTGGATGTGCAATTATATATACACTGTCATTTTGATAAAGCACATTTTCTTTAGTTGGTTTTACCTGTTTAACATTGGGATGTACATTAACAAACCTTGAAACATAACCCTGCAAATGCTTTTCTATTAAAGTTTGACCAGCACCAGCACCAGCATTTTCACCTATCATATAAGAAGCATTTTCATAACCTGGCTGTTGCATTACTCTTTTAATTGCTAGTTGCATACTTGTGTACAATGCAGCTATTTTTTCTGGTGTCATATCTTTGTAATCAGTCTCGAATCCAGTGCTGTAAGTCACTATACAAACACCTTCTGCTAAAATAGGTTTACTATTTAATTCAGGGGAAGTTTTTGGAATATTGATTTGGTTGTTAGCTAGTATAGGGTAGAGATCCGGGTCAACCAGAGTGGCTAAAGAAGAAAATCTATTTCTTAGTGAAATGGCTTTTACCCCAGCTAATGACAAAGGTGATAAATCTCTAACAAATCCAGTTTGACTAAATGGGTTGTCCAAAACATAAGGATATTTTGTGTTATTTTCTTCTGAATCCAAAGAAAGTATTATAGCAGCACCATTAACTAAATCACCAATACCTCTAGCTGCTAATTCAGCTTTGTCACTTAACAAATCATCTAAACGTCTTCTATCATAACTCAATTTTCCGGAATCTATCAAATAAAATAGCATATCTCTTAGAGCTTGAGGATTTCCTGGCTCACCATAGTTTATAGACTGGAAAACTAATGGTTGTAGTCCATTACTTTGGGTAATATTACCACCTGGTCTATTTGCCCTTAGTTGCGCGAGTACAACATTTTGCCCATTAATGTTTGTAAATATTGGAACAACTTTGGTAATATACTCTTCAATAGTTCCATAACTCATTTGTGCAGATGCCTCTTTCAAAGCCTTTGATTCAAATACACCCCAAGCACCTAGCTCTGCAGCTTCTGGTTTTACTTCTGATAGAACTTGAGCAGGAATTTTGCTAATAGCAGCACTAGCATAATCTTTATGTTCATTTGTAGCCATTAATTCAGAAAGAATAGGCCTTGCATGAGCAGGGATACCATCAAAATGTATTTTTCCATATAAAACTTCAAATAAGTTAGGAAATACTCTTAAGTCTTCTGGCTTTAATTTTGCGTACGAATGGCCATTATGAAAAAAGATATTAGGGTAAGTAGGATCATTAAGCCATACCTTAAAACCCAAAGGCTCAGCCTGAACCATACCATGGGTTTCTCTCTCAGCAAGCCTAAGCAAATTTTCAAGTGGTAGATGCTCTGTAGGTTTTGGGAATACAACTCTCATTTGAAACCACCCAATATTTTGTATATATTACTTAAAAGTAGTAACTTATATTTAATATTTTCGGTAAAATAAATTGGTCTAAAAGAATTAGTCTTTTTAGTATGTTCAAGTTGGTTTTTACCAACAAGATTCATCATCCACCTCTTATTTTAAGTTTCAAAATTCTCTAATGATTATTTAATTTTGAATAAGCTAATATATATACCTTTCGCCTCAGAAACATTTTTATACATTCTAAAGAATTCTTTCCTTATGCTTGACATAAAATTCATTCGAGAGAATCCTGATGTAGTAAGAAAAGATTTAGAGAAAAGAAATGAAAAGGAAAAGATTGAATGGCTTGAGGATTTGCTAAGGTGCGATGTTGAATACAGAAAGTTATTGCAAGAAAATCAAAGGCTAAGGCAAAGAAGAAATGAAATAACTGATGAAATTAATCGGCTAAGAAAACAAGGCAA
>CAZRRL010000056.1:0-4315 GCA_964602555.1 uncultured Methanosarcinales archaeon
ACAGAAATTCTTTATGCTCTAAAAGCAGATGAAAGATTAGTTGCTGTCACTCGTTATTGTGATTTTCCTGATGAAGCAAAGAAAAAGCCAAGAATTGGTGGATGGCTTGACATTAATGATGATTTGGTTAAAAGTTACAAGCCAGATTTAATTCTTGCATCAACATTTGTACAAAATAAAATAACTAATAGATATAAAAAATCCAAGATGAACATTATATCTGTAATGCCAACAACTTTGAAAGGTGTTTTTGACAGCTTTATGAAAATTGGAAAATTAATTGGCAAAGAAAATGAAGCATTAAATTTAATAGTTTTAATGAAAAATGAAATTAAAAAAATAAATAATAAAATAAATACAAAAAATAAGCCAAGAGTTTATGTTGAGGAATGGCATAAGCCGCCAACTGTTTCAGGCAATTGGGTACCAACATTAGTTAAGTTAGCACGTGGTGATTATAAGTTGATAAAGTCTGGAGTTCATAGCAAAGAAGTAACAACAAAGCAAATTATTGATTATGACCCTGAAATAATAATTGTTTCTATATGTGGAATGAAGGATAAAGTTCCAAAAGAATGGATTACAAAAAGAGAAGGGTGGCAAAAACTAAATGCAGTAAAAAATGACAAAGTATATGTTTTTGATGATTCTTGGCTTAACAGACCAGGTCCAAGATTAACTGTTGGATTGGAAAATTTGGCTAAAGTAATTCATCCTGAGTGCTTTTAGAAAGATTTAAATCTTATAAAAAAAGGATAATTTCTAATGACAAAACAAAAAGATATTTTTGAGAATAATTTAAAATTGTCAACAATAAATAAATCAAAAATAAAGAAAATGAGTGGATTTGGTATATTCAAAGGAATGAGGCCTTTTACTAGAGAAGACGAGTTTGACTCTTGTATAGATAAATTGGTTATTAAAAATAAAAAAATTAAAAGCTAGAATTCTGCAAATTAGGAGCAGAAATATTAACTGGAGACCATTATTTTAAAGGTTTTAAAGAAGCAATTTTAATTTAAGCTGGTTGTAGAGCTGGAGTTGGAGCAGCAGGTTTAGGAGCAGCTTTGTATAAATCTTTTATCCCGCTGCCTACATCAACAATGGAGTTAGTAATTCCTGTAACAGTTTTTTTCACTAAATCTCCTGCACCACCCAAAATATAAAATGGATTTAACCATTGAATATCAGTTTCCTTTTTTGGCGGTATGGGATTAACTGCATTGTAAAATCCAGCGAAAGGAGCGTTTGCAGCGAAGGTTGATAATTTAAGTGCTCCAATATTTAATGTGTGTGTACCCCATGATACTAGTGCATATGCTGGTGAGAATATCATTCCTATCCTAAAATAAGTATTGTAAAAATTATCCTTTATTGCTTTTATCATTCCTGATGGATTAAAGTAATTGTCAATTAAATGCTCTGTGCCTTTAAACATTGTTACGAATGCAGCGTTATAGGCGGTAATAGAATAAAGTGCTTGCGCTGCTCTTGCTAGCAATGTTTGATTTGGTGCAGCGTAATAAACTAAATTTTCAATTAATGGAAATGTTAAATCACCAAGCCAAATTGCTGGAGAGATAACAACATTAAGAGTAGAATACAAGCTGAGAGATTTATCAATTATATCATAAAGTGACTTTCTTTTGACAAGTCCTCCGATAGCGCTTCCAACTACAAAAGCACCAGCAGCTACCACTCCGGTTGTTCCTATTAAAGAAGTGCTTAACAAAGTTGTTGCACCAGCTACTGCTAACTTATAACCCAGTTTCAGCGCTTTGCGCATAAAACCTTTACTTTCTTTATCCTCAACTTTGTTTTCTAAAGTCATTTTATTCGTCTAAAAGTTTTTTACGCTGGTGCTGGTTGTAGAGCAGGCGCAGATGGTGTTGGAGCCAGCTGTGGTGGTGCTGCTGGAATTTTGTCGTACAAATTTCTCATAGCAGTGCCTGTAGCATAAGCCAAATTCAATGGTGCCCAGAATAAGTTGTTAAGACCTCTGCCTAATGCGTTTGAGGCTGCAGAAAAGTAACTTTGCGTATCCTTAGGTTGTTGGGCTTTTGATTTTTGCTTGTAGGACATCAATACTTTATAAGCAAATGTCAGAATAGCCGCACCTGTAACTTGGAGAGCAGCAGGAACTAATAGTGCATTAACTAGAACAGGTAAACCAAGCCATATATAAGCATTTTTTAGATCTTTTTTGAAATTGGGTTTTATAGTATCCCTATACAGACCCTTAAAAGTCCTCTTTGTAACCAGATGATCAACTATGTAGTATCCTAGGATAGCTAAAGGGAAATATATAGGAACGTTTAGAATTGATCTGCCTACTACCCCAGCTATATCTGCATATTGAGCATATTGTGTGGCATTTACTGCATTAACAATACCTTGTTGGGCAATGTTCATATATTTATAGGCTGGATAAATTATGCCTGCAGTCTGTATTCCACCAGAGACCATTTGATCCCTGAAATGTGCTGTTGAGAAATTTCTGCCTTGGACAAATTTTTCACCTGCAGCATAAGCTACAGGAACTACTATTCCATCACTTCCTTTTCTTACTATGTCTGATACTGACGATGCCCCCTCTTGCACGCCAATAAACCCTGTTGTGGCAACCGAAGCACCGAGACCTAAACCAATATCAAATGTCTTTCTAAAAAAGTCTCTTGTCTCATTAACAACACTCCCCAAAGTTCCAACTGGTCTTTGCTCTTCCTTCTTTTCTTGCTGAGGAGGTTGAGGAGCAGTCTTTGCAATGTCTTCAATTGTCTCTGCCATTTTGCTCCTCCAGGAATTTTTTTACTGCATACTCCACAAGATGGCTTTTGTTCCTAAACTTGCCAGTAGAAAGAACTTTGACTATCTCATTCACTATTTCCTTATTTAGGGATACACTTAATTTGTGTTTCATTTGTACCCCACCAACTTGTAAGTACTATTTAGTAGTATAATGTACTACCATTTTTAAACTTTTCCAAATGTCATTACTTAAAAATAGTTATAAATTTTATAGAAAAACTTAAATATAAATACACATACATACACAGGTACATGTGAGCAAAAACTCACTCACGTTCAAAAATGGCAACAAAAACAATTTCAATAACAGAAGAAGCTTATGAAAGGCTAAAGATGATGAAGGAAAAAAAGGAAAGTTTTACTGATGTGATTAATAGGATGACGGGTAAAAGGTCAATCATGGAATTTGCAGGAATCCTTAGCGAAGAGGAAGGAGAAAAACTTGAGAAGTACATAAAAGAAAGGCGCAAGGCTAGTAGAGAACATTCCACTAAAATAAGAGAGATGATGAAATGATCTTGGAAACAACATTTGTAATAGATTTTCTTAAAGGCAGAGAAGATGCAACAACTAAAATGAGAGATGTTATAGGCAAAAATATCCCTGCAGAGTTAGCATCACCAACTATTTTCGAATTGTATGGAGGTTTGATCCAACTAGGTAAAGGTGAAAAGGAGCAACAAAAAGTGATTTCATTCTTAAATGGAATTCTTGTATATCCCCTCGATGATGAAAGTGCAAAAATTGCAGGTATCATAGATGGAAAATTGATGAAAAGTGGATTAGAAATTGACACTGAAGACTCAATGATAGCTGGCATAGCAATAAAAAACAACAAAAAAATTCTTACAAGAGATAAACATTTTGAAAGAATAGAAGGATTAAAGATTGAGGGGTATTAACAAAAAGTTAAATTTAAACAAAATGTTTATATATTAGTTATACTATAATATAATTATATTTAAGTATAATTAGATGAAATCAAAATGGAAGTCGTATGCAAACCAAGAAGATGGGGCAATTCGTTAGGCATAACAATACCAAAAGAAATAATTGAGAAAGAGAAAATAAAGGAAGGAGAAGAAATAACTGTAGATATTAAAAAAAAGAAATTGAGTCTAAGCGAGTTTTTTGGAAAATTAAAAGGCGCTAAAATAGACGCTCAAAAATTGAAGGATGAAAGCAGAAAAATATGGGATATGTAAATGGAACAAATGTTTTTCTTTGACACTTATGCTTTACTAGAAATTTTTAAAGGCAACCCTAAATATGAACCTTATAAAGATTGTAATGTTGTGACCACCTATCTTCATTTATTTGAATTGTTTTATAATCTCAGAAAAGAGTATGAAATAGATTTTATTACGCCATTTTTTGACGGATTAAAAGAATTTTGCATTAATTTAGAGTTTAACTGGATTATTGATGCTTCTGAATTTAGATTAAAAAACAAAAAATTTGACTTATCCTATGCCGATTGCCTCGGTTACATTATTTCTAAAAAACT
>CAZRRL010000056.1:4415-7977 GCA_964602555.1 uncultured Methanosarcinales archaeon
GCTTTTCTATTTCTTTGACAAAAACTTTCGCATCTTCTAAAGCTACTAGGGCATCTTGTTCTTCTGGTTTGTACTCCAAGCCGTACATCGCTTCATGCCTTTCGATCCTGTGTATGTTTAGAAGGTTCAAAATGTGTAATGGAATTTTATCACTGTATTTTTCCTTTAAGTAAATAAATATTGCAAAGTGACTTTTTTCCTGAATTCCATCTTTGTAAAGTAAAGCTCGAGAAGCGTGAAACATTGCCATATAAGATTCGAGAATCGCATAGTTGAATATCTCAAGCTTAATTGCGTGTTCTGCTTCTTTTAATCTTAACTTTGAAATTTCTAATGATTTTTTGCTTTTCTCTTTATCAGGATCAATTTTTCTTAATAATCTCTGTTCAAAACAATCTTTAACATTTCTTATTTCCATTTTACTAGGGGCAGCTCTCCATACAGCGGGATTCCATAAGTTATAATCTCAAAATAAAATGCTTTGTTGTCTTCTGCATTTTTGTTCCATTCGCTCCAACTAAATATATGCAAAGTAATTTCTTTGCCAAATTTTTCTTCAAATTTTTCTAAATTGAGATATTTTTCTTTTCCTATTATCAAAAAGTCTATGTCACTTTTCTTGTCGTCTTCTCCTTTTGCCATAGAACCAAATAAAACTATGGAAGAGACATTTGCTAAGTTTTGTTTTAAAAAATCAATTAATCCTGATTTTATAATGAGATTGGTATTATAAGCAATCTTGAGTTGTTTAAAGAATATGTTATTGATGTTTGACTTAAAATATCGCAAATTAGCTTTTCTTTCTTCTTTTATAAGATCTTCCTTTACCAAAAAATCAGAATATTTCTTGGTCGCAAATGTACTTAAGTTTAATTTCTTTGCTAATTGCCTTAAGTAAACTTCTTCATAAGGGTTCTCAAAAAAAAACTTTACCACTTTTAAAAAAATTAATTCTTGCATACAGTTGTTATTGTTTTTTATCTTTATAAACTTATTGTTTTTATATAAAAACAATTGTTTTTAAATATGTTCTTATACCAAAAAATATATATACCAATAAGTATTCTAATCTAAAATAACAACCTTTAAATATTACTTCTATACAAATTGGAATATTAATTTAAAATTTATATACCAAATAGAATAATTAGAGAGTAGAAACATTTTTATATATATTAGTATATATTCCAATAGGTATAGAGTGAGAGATTGGTAAAAGAGGTTTTTGTTAGGAGAAGTTATTACTTAGATTTGTTAGATAGTAATACAAATTCTTTCAAGAAAGGAATTGTTAAACATATTGCTTTGCTTGGCTCTAGGAAATCAGGCAAAACAACAATTGTTAAAGAGCATTTAAGAAATGTTAAAGATATAATCCCAGTTTATATTGACTTAGAAAAAATAAGTTTAAACCCAGAAAATTTCTCAATTGAGTTTATTGGCAACACTATTTTTCATTATTTAAAAAAACCATTAACTGAATACAAAAAATTTCTATTATTAGATCATTTATTAAAAACTGAAAATGAGATAAAAAGCAAAAGTGCTTTTTCTTTAATAAAAATTATTGAAAATGAATTGCTTAAAATAAAGCCAGATCAAAAATTGCTAGTAGAAAGTGCTTTCAAATTTTCTTGGACATTAGGGAAAGAAACAAATAAAAAATTCCTTATTATTCTTGATAACTTTGAAAATTTGTTGGATTTGAATAATTTCTCACAAATTAAAGATATTTTATCTATTATTAATTTTGATGCTGGAAATGTAAATTATATTGCAACAAGTTCTGCCATTAAGGAATGCTTGGCTTTACTTAAAAAATTTGAGTGTTACGAAATAAAAAATCTAGAAAAGAATGAAGCAGCAGAATTAATTAAGACAATAATTGAAAAAGCAGATCAAAAAACAATTGATGAAGTTTTTGCATTAAGCAATGGTCATCCTTTCATCACAATTCTAATTTCTAAAAAATATAATGAAACAAAAAATGTAACAAAAGCGTTTCTTATAGAACTTCTACAAAAAAATAATTCAATTTATAATTATTGCAATGAGTCTTTGAATTATTATTACAACAGAGCCAGAGGACAGACTCTGCTGAAAACAATTCTAAAAGTTATTGCAAATGAAGAATTAAGATTGAGTGAAATTGCCAAAAAAATTTACAGAAGCGCGCCTGTAACAAAAAGCATTATTGAAAGATTGATGGAAGTTGATATCATTTACAAGAAAGACAACAAGTTCTACTTTGCTGATAATGTGTTAAGGCTTTGGGTTAAATTAACTTCTCATGGTTTTGAGTTTGATGATGTTCCTGATGACAAAATCTTGGAAGAGGTTGCAAAAGAGCTATGAATAAAAACAAATTGATTTGGAGTGTTGAATTGTTTTTAATATTCATAGTTTCATTGCCATTAGCTTATGCTCAAATAATACCAACAGGAAGCAGATTATTTTTCATATTAATTAATGCAGCAATTGTTTTTGTTGTTTTATTTATTTTGCAGTCATTCTTAGTTCCTGGCAAAGAGGGTAAAGAAAAGACAGCAATGTGGGTTATTATAGCAATTGCATCTTTGTTAGTTGCATTCCTATACGGACAAAGTGGCTTTATATGGCAAGGACCTTTAGGGATATTCTTCAACATTAAAGTCTTAGTAAATGCAGCGATAATTGCAGCTGTTATTTACTTTTTAATTGGAGTAACCCCAATAGGCAAAAATTTGAAATTGGATTCAACTCCAGGAAAAACTGGTTTAGGTTTATTGATATTTTTATTGTCGGTAATATTCGCAGTCCAACTCGGCAATAATTGGATATGGAGCCTTTCTACTGTACAATTATTCATCAGTTATTTATTTGGTGAAACAGGAATTTTAAATCCAAAAGCTCCAGAGTATAGATTATGGGTTTTCATAAGCAGCGCTACGTTAATTGCATTTTTCTTTAATCACTGGTTGATAAAAGAAGCTCAAAATAAGTGGCTAAATTATTCCTTAGCGATATTAATAGCATCAAACTTAGCAAGTGCAGGAACTAGTTTAGGAAGTGTCATACAACTTGGAGAAGTATTCTTCTTACTGATATTAGCTGATGCATTAAGAACCTCTCTAGGTGAAACTAATATTATTAGAAGGTATCTTGTTTCATTTATACTAGTAGGATGGGCATCTGCAGCAATAACTGCTGGTTATCCAGAATACCAAGGATGGCTAGCTTGGTGGTTTGGCAAACTAAATCCATTTGCTGCTATTAAATGGGCATTTTTAGCAGGCGCAGCAGAAGAAGTTGGAATTGGTGTTTTAATCATAGTAGCATTACTAGTTGGGCTATTTTTATTTGGAAAATTTACTGGACATGAAGGTTTAACAAGCAAAGCAGGTAAATTCCTATTAATAGGAGTAGTTATACTTGGGCTATTATTTGGTGTATCTCTTCTTCCACTTGTAATTTTGTTAGTAATTGGATTAGGAGGAATTGGGTATGCTATTACAAGAGGAGAAAACAGAAAAAGAATTCTAACTTTAGGCTTGACAAACTTAAAGAAAAGACTAAATGCAAT
>CAZRRL010000057.1:0-3758 GCA_964602555.1 uncultured Methanosarcinales archaeon
AAGATTTAGATTACTATATTAAATTCTTTTCAAAGAACGATAAGGTGCAAAAATGTCTGGTTTTTTGAATTTTCCAATGGAAAAAATAAAAGAAGGCTCTGCAGAGATATTTATACCTAGAGAGAAAAGGATTTCCAAGCAACTTCCAGTGTTTTATAATCCTGCAATGGAATTAAATCGTGACATAACAGTTCTGTTATTACAAAAATTTACACCCATGAATCTTTGCGACCCTTTGGCTGCGAGTGGAGTAAGGGCGATAAGGTTTGCTAAAGAATTGAAGTATAAATCTATCACAGCAAATGATATGAACAAAAAGGCAGTTGCCCTAATTAAGAAAAATATGAGATATAATAAAGTTAACTTTGAAGTTTATAATAAGGATGCTAACTTATTACTTTTAGAATCTTTTGGGTTTGACTTTATAGATTTGGATGTATTTGGCTCTCCTAATTTTATTCTTGATGCCGCTTGTAAAAGGATTGCGAGAAATGGCATTCTTGCTGTTACAGCGACTGATACAAGTGCTTTGTGTGGAACATTTCCAAAGGCTTGCTTAAGAAAATACTGGGCTTTATCAAGAAGAGATGCAATAATGCATGAAACTGGATTAAGAATTTTAATTAGGAAAATACAATTAGTTGCTTCACAATACGATAAAGCATTATTTCCAATATTTTCTTATTCTAAAGAGCATTACATGCGAGTTTTTTTAAAAAATGAAAAAGGAAAAAATAAAGTTGATGAAATATTAAAATTATATGGGGTGTTTAATGAAGCTGGTCCTATGTGGCTTGGGCATTTATGGGATAAAAATTTAGTTAATAAAATATATAAAAATGTTTTAAAAAATAAGATTTTAAATAAAGACAATGATTTAATGAAATTTTTGAAGATAATCAAAGAAGAATCAAAAATAAATGCTCTTGGATTTTATGATTTGCATGATATTTGCAAAAAAAACAAAATAAAAATCTTGCAAAAAAAAGAGAAAATAATGGATAAGATAAAAAAAGCTGATTATGAAGCAAGTGAGACACATTTCAAGGGAGAAGCAATAAGAAGCAATATAATTCTTGATAAATTAATAAAAATATTAAAAAATAAATAGATTTTTATATATATGCAATTATAAAAATATAATATGAAAGACAAAAATTTTCTGAATCTCCTAGTTTGCTTAGCTCTTTTTGTAATATTTGTTGTTGGGTGTTCAAAACCTATAAAAACTCCTATTGAAGAAATGGCAGAAGAGGTTGTTGACACAGGTGTGCTTGTTATAAAATCTTCTCCAGAATCAGCACTTGTCTATGTTGACGACGAATTTAAAGGAAGTACACCATTAAATTTATACAATTTTCCTGCAGGCCCCCATAATATTTTAATTAAAAAAGATGGTTATGATGATTTTGAAAAAGTAGTTACTTTAAAAGTTGGAAAAACCGAGGAAATTGAAGCAACATTAGTGCCTATAAAAATTTCTGAAGAAAAGCCAGTGCAAGAAGAAAAACAAGTACCATCAGAGCCTGAAGATTTATCAAAACCAGCTCTAAATAAGATTAATCTAACAAGTTTTGCAATGTATTATGATTTTGATAAAATGCAATTTACAGAGCTTAGGACAGAAAGAAGCGACCTTTTTTCAAGAAGGTATGATACATATGTGCATTTCACTGCATTAACTCCTACAAAAATAAATGTTCTTAATATACCAATAAATGAGGTTAAAAAAGAGGATTGCATTTTTGCTGACGATGCAGTCACTACACTTTTTTCAAAGCAGACTCTTTGTGCTAAGACTGGAGAAGGTACTGTTGTTGCGATAGGAGGTATCTGGCAGACTATTCCAACTGAGCTAGAATTTGTAATTTTTAATTAGCCAACTGCTCTTCTGACATCAATCACTTCGACAGATTCAACACCACTAATTTGGCCTATTTTTTTCTCAAGCTCTTCTGTACTTCCCTTATTTTCGTCCATTACAAATAAAACATTAAGTGCTTTTATGCCAAATGCAATTGGCTCAATTATTATTTTAAATTCTTTGGCATCGCAGAAGTCAATTATTTCTTTTTTTGCTTTTTTCTCTAAATCAGATAAATTAACATTAATGTCATTCGGCATTATCCTAAGTGTTAAAACAACTTGTGCCATTTAATTAGGACCTTCAAAACTGCATGAAGAACATCTATATTTTGCAGCAATTTCCCTACAATGGTAGCATCTTACAATTTCAACTTTTGCACAGCTAGGGCACATAAATCTTGTAGAACCAATTGTATTTGTGATTCTTTTTTTGCATGAGCTGCACACCGCTTGTTTATCCGTCATTTTGCCTTATGGGATAAGAATTTGATTTAAAAAGGTTGTTGTTTTTGCTTTTTATTATTCAGAATTTTTAATTTGCATTAATATTATTAGATATTTTTTGTTATTTTAAACAATTATTATTTTTAGATGGTTAGTTTCTCTCCTATAGCATTAATTAGAATAATCATTAAAATAATTAATTCAAACAAAAATAATTTTCTCTTTGTCATCAATATTAAAAATATTGCCAAAAAACTGTTCTATTGCATAAATATTAGTTCTGCAGTGGTTTGTTATTTCAGAAACTTTAATTTTGCCTCCGACTAAAGCCATAAAAGGTAATATTTGATCTGCTAAATGCCTGTCAACAGGTGCATTGCTTTCTATCTCCTTGATTAAATTTTTAGCTGCTTCTTCTCCAACAATCTCTGCTTTTTTTCCTTGCTCGCCAAGTGCGTCTGCACCTAGTCTTATTGGGTTGGTTTCGTCGATGTCATCTTTATTTTTCGAAAATATTACCCAGAGAGTAATGCCTGAGCTTGTTGATAAAGTACCTTGATATTGTGCTGTTATTTGAATAGGTACATTATATTTTTGTTTTAGAATAGAGTATGCTGATTCTGCTTGGCGTTCAGCAACATTTGCTTTCTGCAAATCTTTAGATGCATGAGAAATTCCTTTTATTTGAATAATATTACATTGCTCAGTTAAATTGTATTTTTGTACATTTTGTTTTAAATGCTCATGAAATTCTTCAAAACTTGAAAAATAATTTAACTTATATTTTGGGTTTATTTTAATCTCAACCTTGCCATTGCCTTTTGGATAGTAGCCACGCTTAAGCAATTTTGCTTCTATCTTTGCAAATCTTTGCAGTTGCGGTAATAAAACATTATTAAAATAATCAAAAGGCATGCTCCATTTAGTGTCTGTACCACCTGTAATAGTTATTGTTATTGGTTTTGATACAAACATTGCTGGCAACAATAAAGCTTGAAGCAATAATGTTATAGAGCCAGCTGTTTCAATGTTAATGTTTAAATTCTTGGCAACTATTTTTTTTGGATAATACTTCAAAAATAAAGAGCCTAGTTCAGCGCCTTCTACAGTAGCGTTGCATAGTTCTTGCAAAGATTTAACACAATACAAATGTTGATTTTTTAACCCAGCATCTTTGCGACCTTTTCTTATATCGTAAATTTCGAATGGTTTTTGGGTGATTGTGGAGAGGGCTAGTGCTACCCTCGCGATTGCTCCACCTCCTTCGCCCCAGTTCCCATCAATCTTAATCATAAAATAAAAGAAAAAGCATTAAATTATAAATCTTGTTAAATATTCTCTATGTCTGACAATCCAGAGTCTAGGTCGTTAAGCTCATCTACATTTAACTCATTTTCAACGCTATCAACATTATTTAAATCATTTCCAACAGAATCAACTGCTGCATC
>CAZRRL010000057.1:3858-7818 GCA_964602555.1 uncultured Methanosarcinales archaeon
AAATCTGCGCCATGTATTGCTTCTTTAATCTTTTTTACTATTGATTTTAAGATGTTATGAGCTTCTTTTAATGCGCTTCTCGCTTCTTTCAATAGTTGCTTTGCTTCTTCTATTAATGACTTGATTTTTTCGCTGTCAGCTGGTTCGCCCCCTGCAATTAAGGCAAATGCTTCAGCCAACTTATCTTGTGCCTGCTCATATTTTTCTTTTGAAGTTGCAATTTTTTCACTAAATGACTCCATCTCTGCGCTTACATCAATGCTCACATTATTCGCATTTGCTCTTTCTAATATTTTATCCAGTTTCTTCTCAAGCACAACTCCGCGATTAATTATGCCTTTGACCCTTGCAGCTAAGACTCTGCTGACATACAGCCTGCTTAAATGCTTTAATCTCTTCCATTTGTCATGAAGCTTTTTTGCAGCTTGTTTTATCTGATCTTTTGTTGTTGCAGCACCTATTTCTGTCTTTATAGAGTTAATTCCGCTTATTTGGGCATCTATTTCAGCAACAATAGTTGCTTCTTTGTCATCAGCAATGTTCTCATTTTCTTGAACCTTTGCTTTTATTTTTTCAAGGTAATTTATTAAAGCATCTGCTGTGTTAAGCAAATACTTCTTAGCAAATTCCAAAGTTTCTGCTTCTTTATGGTCTTTTATCGCTTCTCTTAATGCGTCTCTTGCATCCTTCAATTCTTCTCTTGCATTTTGGAAATTTTCCTTTGCATTCTCAAACCTTTCCCTTAACATTGTAAGGTTTGAGTCTGATAGGTGCCTTATGTTTAAATCATCAGTGTTTCTAACTCTAACAATTTTAAGTGATTTTAATTCATTTTTTAACTTTTCACTATTCTCTTTAGCTAAATCTTTTAATCGTGCTCTACCTAATGTTCCTAATTTATTTAGCTCTTCATCACTTAAATCTGTTATTTTTTCTAGCTTATCTTTTTCAAGCTCAGATATTCTTCCAAGTTTTTCTTCGCTCAGTTTTGCTAATTTATCAAGCCTTTCTTTTTTTAGCTGAGCAATTTTTTCCACATTTTGAACATTCAAAGCTGAAAGTCTTTCTATTTGTCTTGCATCAAGACCTTGAATTCTTGACAATCTTTCTCTGTTTTTCTCTCTCGTATCTTCTAGCCTGTCTCTAACGTTTTCTCTTGTGTCTCTTACATTTTCTCTAACATCAGCAACTTTGCATTTTGCTTCACAATTTTCTTTACCTTCATTTTGGCATTTCTCAATACATCTTTGTCTATCTATATTAGCAGCGTCTCTTACATTTTCTCTCGTGTCCCTTATGTCTTCTTTTGTGTCTCTCACATCTTCTACTGTATCTCCTAGTTGACCTAAAGAG
This sequence comes from uncultured Methanosarcinales archaeon, assembly GCA_964602555.1. Taxonomy (GTDB): domain Archaea; phylum Nanobdellota; class Nanobdellia; order Woesearchaeales; family GW2011-AR4. Next base: position 5,212 of record CAZRRL010000057.1, read on the forward strand.
CCTGGGCCACTATTTTGTGCAAAAGATAAAGGTATTAAACTAAGAATAAATATAGTAACTAATGCGGATGCTACAGCTTTTTTCATTTTTACTAACCTCCTAATTCTGATTTTTTTGTGATATCTATAAACTTTGATTTAATTTGATTTTCATTTTTGTTTATATATAAACTTTTTTTTATAAAAAAAATAAAGTTTTTTTGCAGTTTTAAAGCTTTACGAAGCTTTATTCTAACTTATTTTTCTTTAAATGAGCAATTTCTTCCTTTATCATGCTTAAAAAGTTCTAAAATAAAATGTCAAAAATCAAAGATTTTTGAGCATGCTCGAAAATCGCAACAATTTATAATTTATTTTTGGCGATTTCCAACATATCAATTTCAAAATGTTTTTATAGTTATAAGTAAAGATTAATACTATGCGTAAATTGAAAATTTTTATTTTTTTATTTATATTAATATTATTAGGCAATTTAGTGAGTGCAGCTACTTATATTTATGGTGCTGTTTATGATTTGTCATTAAAAAGGGTTGATAATGCAAGAGTTGAAATTAATACAACGCCAAAGCAGTTTCTAGTAGCTCAAAATGGTTCTTACTCTTTTGATGTTGGCAATGGTTACTATCTTATAAAAGCTCAACTGCTCCAAAAAAATACTGTTGTTGCATCTGTGCAAGAAAATATAACAGTAAAGCAAAGTGGCTCTTATGTGCTTGACTTGATTTTGTTTCCTGATATCGAAGAAGGGATTGAAGAAATAGATATTGATGTAAATGGCGAGATTATTGGTGCAGATAACAAATTCAACATTTTAATTGTACTTGTATTTATTGTATTGATTTTAATCGGACTATTTTATTACATAAAGAAAAAAAGAAGTGTAAAAACGTTAGAAATTCAAGAACAAAAAAAAGAAGAAGATGAATTAGAGCAAATAATCAAGATAATTAAACAAGAAGGTAGAAGGACAACACAAAAAGAAATAAGGAAACAAATTCCATTGTCAGAAGCAAAAATTAGTTTGATGCTAGCGGAGCTAGAGCATAAAGGTATGATTGAAAAGATAAAAAAGGGAAGAGGTAATATTATAATTTTGAAGAAAAAGTAAAAATTGATTAAAGCAAATAACTAAAAATAAAAACAAAAACCTTATAAACAATAACTTACATACTTATTCTAGTTGAGGGGTTGGTGATGAGTGCTGAAAAAGAGATAGTTAATTATTGGTACAATAAAAAGGGGTTTTTTACTATCAATAATATAAAAACAAATAGTAACAGAGATGTTGGAATTCTTGCCTTAAAGTTTGATCAAGATAATGTCGATGAAATTTTTCATGTTGAGGTAAGCTGCTCTATAACTAATAATATAGCAGAGACAAAAAATCTTAATAAATCAATAAGTAAAATTGTTTATGAAAAATTTGAAGACAAAAGCATTTCTGAAACAATAAGCAGTTACATCAAACAATTTTCAATTCAAAGAAAGAAAATAAAAAAAATAATAGTACTTGGATCTGTGCCAAAGTCAAGAAAAAATGAAATAATAAGTGAGTTTAAACAACATGAAGTTGAGTTTATTGAGTTTGATAACATTCTTTATGATGTCCTTGAACAATTAGATACACAATATTACAGGAATGATATTATAAGGACATTGCAATTGACAAAATTTTTACTTTTAAGCGAGCCAACAAAATTAGCTAAATTACTTGTTAATGAAAATTTTAATTCTAACTTGAGAAAGGAATTTTTATCCAATATATTAGATAAAGAAGAAATTATAAAAGAATTCAAAAAAACTAATGTAGAGAGATTAGCAGCAATTTTAAAAAATTCTGGGTTAAAGCCAGCGGAATTAGCAGCAATGCTTGAAAATAATATATTAAACAAAAAAACTAGAAAGCTGTTTTTGACTTCTTTAATGGAACAAGAGAAAATGAGAAAGATTGTAAGCAAATTAAAGTCCAAGAAACTAGAGATGTCTTTGCAGAAATTTTTTTAATTTTAACCTTTTCGCAACATCTTCACAGCAGAGTCAACAGCTCTTATTGCATATTCCTCAATTCTTTTTTCACTTTGTTGCCATGTGATGTTAGGGCCTGAAATGCCTAGAGAGACTGGCTTGCCATATTCAACTGATAAATCAAGAAGTTTTTTTACAATTGCATGTGCAATCACAACATCATGGTCTGTGCCCCCTTTTATGATTGTGCCTATTGTCACAACACCTTCTACTTCTTTATCTTCAAGTAACTCTTTAACAGCCAATGGTATTTCAAAAGAACCTGGTACTTCTAACACCTTTACAATCCTAGCTCCAACTTCTTTAGCTCTTTTTTTAGCTTTATTGCTCATCTCTCCCGTTATTTCGTAATTGAATTGTGAAACAACCATACCTAGTTTTTCAGCCATTTTAGTTTAATATGACCTTCATCTTTTTTGCCTTGCCTTTTGCCCATGCCTGCATATTTTATAAGCTCTGTTTTACCTTTGAGCAAAGCTAATGCATTTAAAGCATGCTTTGTTGCTCTATTTTTTGCTATCTCATATATTTCTTTTTCTGTTTTAGCTTCATCCATATGAACAAAAACTTCAAGAATATGTTT
>CAZRRL010000058.1:0-7792 GCA_964602555.1 uncultured Methanosarcinales archaeon
TCATTGATGCATAATCAAACTTGCTTATTGGCTTGCCAAAACCCATTGAAGCGCTACCATCTATAATTAGATGGACAGTAAGATTTCTTTCTTCTTCATGAACTTTTATGTATAAATTATCTGTTCTCGCATAAACTCTCCAATCTATTAATCTGATATCATCACCAGGAGCATAAATTCTATAATCCTTAAAAGTTAAACCATGTCCTGCAGCAATTGATCTGCGAGGACCACTAAGGTTGGATGTAACTCTTTTTTTGACTACAAGATTAAATCTTGTCAGCTGGTCAAGAAATGAAGTGTCAATCATTTTCAATCAATAATTTTAAAATTTTTGAATAATTTTATTTTTTAATCCGCTTCGCGAATTCTTGATGATATATTATTAATTTTAATTTTCAATCTGTTAGCTTCGCTCACAAATTCTACGCTCGCCACATTGCTCGCCTGTTACATTGTATAATGTATTTCGCGCCCATTGAGGCGCGAGTAGATATCGCGGAGCGGATTTATTTTATTATTTGTGATGTATCTAAGCTGGTTTATTATCTCTATTTTTATTTCACTTTATCCAAAATCATTTTAATTGAATCATCTTTGCTCATTCCTTTTCTTTCTGCCTCAAAGTTAAGAATAATGCGATGTCTTAAGATTGGGTAAGCAAGGATGTTTAAGTCGTCATTGCTTACATGGTTTCTGCCTTGTATCAATGCTCGTGCTTTTACTGCTAAAATCAGTCCAATAGAAGCTCTTGGAGATGCTCCATATTGTATGATTTCTTTGTTTTGCCTAGTTGCCAGCACAATTTTCACAGCCCTTTGCTTAATGTCATTGGCAATAGGTACCTGTCTTGTTAAGCCCTGTAATGTAAGCAGATGATTTTTGTTTAGCATAACCTTAAGTCTGCTGTCTTTAGCCTCGGCTGCGTACCTGTCAACAATCTGTAATTCCTGCTCGTATGTTGGATAGACTACACTAATTTTAAGCAGAAACCTATCAGCTTGTGCTTCTGGCAAGGGATAGGTACCTTCTTGCTCAATAGGGTTTTGAGTTGCTAGCACGAAAAATGGCAAATCAAGCTTAAAGGTAGTTGTACCGACAGTAACTTGCTTTTCCTGCATTGCTTCTAACAACGCTGATTGAGTTTTTGGAGTTGCTCTATTGATTTCGTCTGCAAGAACTACATTTGCAAAAATTGGACCTGGCTGAAACTTAAATTGACGCTTGCCTGAAACCTCTTCTATTATGTATGTTCCTGTTATATCAGATGGCATTAAATCAGGAGTATTTTGTATCCTGCTAAACTTTAAGTCCATAAGTTGAGCAAGTGTCCTTACAATTAAAGTCTTTGCAAGTCCTGGGTAGCCTTCCAGCAACGCATTTCCATCGCACAAAATTGCAATAATTATCTGCTCAATTACGTTTTCCTGTCCTACTACAACCTTGCTTATTTCTTTGTTCACTTCATCAAAAATCTGCTTGTAATTTTTCATAAATAAATCACCTCAATGGTTTTTTAATTTTGTTTTTCATTGTTGAATTTTGCAATGTTCTTTGATAATGTAAACTTGATTTCTTTTATTGTACATTTTTATCTGTCTTAACACAATGTTTTAGCGCCATTAATTTTTATTTAAAATGATAATTTTTAACTCTTATTCAATTCATTGTTTATTTTTAACTCTTTTGTAATATTCAATTAAATTATCCTTCAGCCAATTTCTTAAAATAATTCTTAACCAACTCTTGTTGCTCTTGGGGAATATTCTCTTCATAAGCAACTGACTCCTTCACAATAAGTTCTTGAGGGAAAACTGTCTCAAATTTTTGCTTTTGTGCTTCGCCTTCTTCTTTTACATTAACTTTGTAATCAACCGGTTTTATTCTAATATTTAATTCTTTGTCACCTAGAGTTGCAACATCCTCTTTGCCATAAATATCTTCGTCTGTGCTAAGCTGTGTGGCAACAAAATTACCTACACCTTTCAAATTTTTTGTATCGAATATGTCTGGAACTTTCTGCTTAGCAAATTCTATCAGCTTAAGATTTAGTGATGTTGTAAAAATTATCAAAAAGGAAAGTGCCATCACAGCAAATATTTTGTAAGACAAAGTTTTGGGATTGATAAACATAGACAAGCCAACATTTTTCATTTCTGTTGTTACTTCGTATTCAAGCTCTTCAATAACCGGATTTTCTGCACCAATGTTGTCTGCTGCTGTCCTTAATTTTTCACGCAAAGGGGTATATTTGCTTTCTACAATCAGCGGCTTAGATGACTTAAAACTAATGTAGGAATAAAACCCAAGATAAATCAAAGCAGGTACTAAAGCGTATAATGGATGAAAATCAAGAATCGTTAATAAAAAGTAGAATGCTAAAAAAACTAAGGTTGTGTTTACTATATTCTCAAATAACGTGATCTCGTTTAAAGTTCTGTTAATTTCCTTGATTACATTTAAAAATTGTTTCATGTTAAAAAATTTTTAAAATTTTTTATATTTTAGCAAGTTTCTGATGCTCCTGCAGTTTGTTTCAAGCAAGAGTTTTTCTTTTCTAAACTATCAACCTTATTTTCTAGCCTTGTCACATCTGACTTAAGATTTAAAACCTGCTGGTTTAAATCCTGTGCAAGCTTAATTTGTGCAGTTAATTGATTTTTTGTATTGCTCAAATCTGCTAAAGTTGCAGATAACTGGCTTTTTGTACTTGCTAGTTCAACTTCAAGCTTTTTCTTATCAGTCTCAAGTTGATCTCTTTCTGACCTAACATCTGTAAATTTCTTACTTAAGTCTTCTTCTTTTTGCTTTCTTAACTGTAGCTGTATGCTACTTTCATTAAGTTGGCCTCTTTTTGTTTCAAGTTCTTTTGTTACAGTCCCTAGTGCCTTCAATTCATTTTGGTATGTAACTGAAAGATTTTTGAAAGTAGTTTGGTAATAGACTGTAAAGCCACTAAACATTAGCAAGGCTGCAACTATCAAAAGCAGCAAGCCCAAGTTAACATCCCTTTTCATTACTGCCATTTTATTTTGATGTTTTTTAATTTTTTTGCATTAATTATTTCAAAATTTTTTAAAAATAATTTTATTGAATTTTATTATGAGTATTTTAATTGTCGCATTTTGGTTGTTGTTCTTTTTATTGTTTTAATTGTCTAATCATTTTATATTAATATTTTTATCAATTTCTACTAACTTATTTTTGCAAATTCTCTCTATATCTTCTTATTCCTATCTCAACCAAAAATAAAATCATTGCAACAATTGCAAAAGGCCATCTGTAATCTGTTGATTCAATTTTTATTCTTTTCGATTTTGCTTTGACAAATTCTATTATTCCTTTCACATCTGTAGGTTCAAAAATTTTGCCACCTGTTTTCTCAACCAAAATTGTAAATTCTTTGTTGATGCCGAGATTTGCATACTCGTCATTATAGTTAATTGCAAATGTTGCTCCTAACAGCTCTTTATACCCAGTTTCCTTTGGTGTGTAGACTGCTGAGTACAAATTTGTATCTATTTTTGCAAAATCTAAGCCACTTGCTTGTGGCATTTCTCTTGCTATTACATTTACACTAGTTGATTTTCCTATTACAGTATCTCTTATTGTAACATCATATGATTTTTTTCTTCCTAAGTCACCAATAGCCCAATTTATGCTTTTTGTCAATAACTTAGAGTTTTGCTTGTTTAATAAGTCACCTGCCCATTTCAAGCCGTCATCAGTTGTTATAGAAACAACTCTGCCCAAGCCCAAACGCCACACTGTAATTATTGGAATGTTTTTATGTGTTGTTACAAGCAGTCTTGCAGCAGGCTTTGGAACTGCATAGTTGTAGCCTGATACAGTTGCATGTATGTCATCTAAGCCAAGGGTTATGAAATGAGTTGTATCAATAGGCACAAGCGTGTTGTAAAATTCTTCTCCTTTTGTTTCATCTTTGTCGCCAAATTGCACTTTTAACTTGTTAGATATATCTGCTTTGTAGTAAATGCCTTCTCCTAAAGCTGCGATGTTTGCTAAGAATAAATTATTATCTGTGGATAAAGCGTCTGTTTCAGTACCAACACCAACAACAAAAACTTTAACACCTTTTGCATTAACACTTCTTACAACATTGAGAGTGTCTTCTCTTAGTTTTTGGTACGTTGTTTTGCCGTCGCTTATAAATATAATATTTTTGCTTCCGCCAACATTACTAAGCAACCTGAAGCCGCCTTCAATTCCTAGGTTAAAAAATGATTGACCATCAAATTTTAAGCGTGATATTTTTTCTTTCAATTCTTTTTTGTGCTCCTTTAATGGTTTAATTTCAGCAATTTGATAAGCTTGTGTGTTGAATGCAACTGCTCCTACATTGTTTTTTTCGCTTAAGCTATCAACAACGCTTAAAGCAAGTGCTTTTTCTACAGCAACATAGTCTTCTGTTCCATGAGATATGTCAATGACAATTACAACATTAATGTCGCTTTTGTTTTGCTCCTCGCCTGCACCTATTTTTATAGGCAACAACGTCTCAACCAAAGTGCCTTTGTAGCCACCTCTATCAAAAGAGTTTTCTCCTCCTAAAAATATGATGCCATTGCCATCAGAAACATAGTCACTAAGCATGTCGATATTTGGGTTTATTTTTGATGCTCTTATGTCATTGAACACAACAGCCATGTAATTAGATAAATCACTTGGCAATGAATTTTTAATGTCAAGCTCGTATATTTTATTTAACTCCTGTGCCAATGGCGAATTTTTTTCTGTAACATACAAGACTTTAGGCCTTGGCACTATTTTTATGCTCTTATAAAAAACATTGTTGTGCTTAAAATAATCTTCATTTCCAACATCAAGAAGCTTTGCTGTAAGTTTGTGATATTCTCCTTCGCCAAATTTTCTTGAAAAAGTAAATGATTTTGAGCTACTGGCCTGCTCTTCTAATATTAGTGTTGTGTCATCAGCAGTAACTTGCAGCGTGTAAGGAATGTTTTTACCAACAATTGAAACTCTAATAACAAAATCGCCTTCTGTGTCCTTGATCAGCTCAGGTGGGCCATCAATTGTAACCCCAACTTCATTGTTTATTGGTTCCATTTTCAACGTGCTTACTGATGAATTTATATTGGATGCAAAAAGCATTATGTCTCCTAGTAATTTACCTTCATTATTAACACCATCAGTTATCACCATTACATTGTCATCACCTTCTATGTTATTTAGTACACCATTACCAATTGCAGAAACTTCGCCGTTTGCTATTGTTCTTATATTCACAGGAATTGTGCCTTCTAGTTTTTTGTAAAGCTCATATGCGACATCGGGGTTGTACAATGCCATCGAGCTCGAGTTGTCAACAAGAATTGTTAAGCGAGGGTCTCCTGGCACAGTCTTGCTTTCAAGAACAAAAGGTGATGCAATCGCAAGCATTAAAAAGATTACTGCAAGACTTCTCAGCAACAGCACAATCCTTCTGTCGATTTTCTTCAATTTCAAATATGCTTCAAGCTCAAACCTATTGCTAAATTTAACAAATGTTTTCCTTGTAAACCAAAACAAAAGCAAAAGCATTGGCACTATTGCTATTAAAACATAAGAATACCTAACACAATACTTTGATAAACAATAAATTCTTGAGTAATCTGGAATTATAAATGCCATTTTTTAAACAATTTTATTAATTTTCATTTGCTTTATTTTTATTAAAGTGTTTAATTTATTGTATTAATTGTCAATGTATTTTTATTTTATTATTTGATTTTTTTAATATTTGATTATCTATTATTCAATTATCTTATTGATTTAGTTTTTTATATGTCACCTCTTCTTTTGATGTAGAAAAACTCTGTAAGCATAAACAAAAATGCAACTAATAAAACTGGTAATTCAAGGTTAAAGTCTTGCTCTTTGCTTTCTCTTTCAAGCAATTGCTCTCTTTCCTTCTGCTTTTCCACTTTAGATGGCAAATTTATATCGGATTCTTGCTCGCTAAGTAGATTAATAGCAATCTTTTTATTGTCAAATTCGTAAATGCCTACTTCATCCATCAAAAGTTTTGATGTTGTCAAACTTGAAGATGGTGTCTTTACTTTTTGCTCATTTATAGTCACAATTTTTCCAGTTTTATAGTTGAAATCCTTTATGTTTTCTGCGCCTACCATAAAATTTATTAGCAAATTCCAGAATATCGGATAAGAAGGCAATGTTCTAAAATCACTTGTATCATCTAAAATTCCGTAATAAACAACTTTTCCTTTTTTATTTTCACCATAAACTATTAATGGTGTTGCATCATCAGCAGAAGCAAATGTTATTGCACCTTTTTTTGCCTCAGCACCAAAATAAGAAGCTGATGTTGTAAAACACTTTTCTTTTTCAAACTGCTTTGTGATTTGATTTATTGTTTCAACGCATACCTTTGTTGGCTTATTTATTTTATTTTTTAAATCAACCGGTTGCAGTCCTCTTGTATTTATTTCCCTTAAATCATCTTGAGCCGCTATTACCAAATTGCCACCCTTTTCAACATATTCCTCGATGTCTTCAAATGTGCCTGGCACTATACCGTCTCTTTTATTGACATTGTTGATTTTATAAACTATTATTACATCATGCTTGTACGGCTCTATTTTTTCTTTTTTTGTATTTATTGTAAGGATTGGTGGATTAACAATATTAATCTCGACGTCTTTAGCAGCTTGAAGTGCTAACTCTAAGTTGCTAGATTTTTCATTTGTTATTAGCAGTACAGAATTTTTTATTTTAGGAGGTGTTGCAATGTAAGCAACATCGTCAACCTCCAAGTCATCTTTTGGCTCAAGTTCTATTTTGGAGATTCCAACAGGTGTGTCAAAAACAAAATTTTCAATAGAATTAGATGCTATTTTCACTTTTGTTTGCGTGATAACTTTGTTGTCCTTCACGATTTTTATCACCACATCCTTTGCTTCCTTGTTAAAATTTTTTATGTATACTTTTGTACTGTATTTTCCAACTTCAAGTTTAATGACGCCAACATTTTTTGCATTTTTTGAAACATCGACAAAACTTATTATTTTATCTTCTGACAATAATGCAGTTTTTACAACTTCTATGTCAGGCCCTTCTGTTGCAAGAAAATCACTAAAAACAATGATCCTTCCTGGCTTGTCGCCCAAAATGTCCTTGGCAAGAAGCATTGCATCTCCTAAGTTGGTAGTTGTTGCTCTCGGCTTTATTTTTGAAATAACATCAAGCGCTATTTCGCTATTTTCATCTTCCAAGACAATTAATGGTATATTCTCAGCCATTATTATGGTGTTTCTGCCACTTACCACCTTTTTTGCTTCTTCTAAAGCTTTATCAAATCTTGAAACGCCTTTTTCTTCAGCTTGCATTGACGCGCTCACATCCAGAATTATTACAGTATTTTCCAAAGTTACATCATATTTTAATTTAGCAAATGGTGCAGCTGCAACAAGCGATAAACCCAGTATTGCAAGCAGTTGTAATAAAAACAATAGATTTGTCATTAATTTCTGAAAAAAAGAGTATTGTTTTGACCGTTTAGTATCTTGTATAATGAACATTAAAGATGGAATTACCTTATCCTGAGGTTTAGGCCTTCTAAGGTAAAGAATTATAAAAATAACAACCCCTATCAGTGCCAGTAATCCAATTGGTCTTTGAAAAGGCAAACTCACCATTTTTATTGAATTATCATTTTATTTTTAATTTTTATTATCACAATTTTGATTTTTATTGTTGTTATAGCAAAAGACACAAATTACTTAAAAATCAATGATTTTTAAGTTCCCAAAAA
>CAZRRL010000059.1:0-7758 GCA_964602555.1 uncultured Methanosarcinales archaeon
TGAGAAATTAACTTCAACAGGAATGTCTAGTTTGATGTCTTTAAGGTCTTTAGCTCGCTTTTTAAAGCCAAGAATGCCAACACTTTTTACTTCTTCTGTTTTTTCATCTACTCTTAAAAATACCCCTGGCTCTACTTCAGAAGCATAGCATTTTGTTGGCTTTCCCACTGATATTTCTAAAAAATCCCCTTCCTCGTCATAATAAACTCGCATTAGTCCTTTCATTTTATTGAAATTCTACATTAAGAAGAAAGCTTAATTTCAACTGGTAGTGAAACATCAATATCTTTTAATCTCTCAGTTCTTTTCTTAAAGTTAAAAATAGCAAAGCCTTTTATCTCTTCTGTTTTTTCGTCAATGCGTTTGAAAACATCGTTGCCAATACCTTCATAAATCGACGCTGTAGGTTTCCCTATTCTAAGTTCAAGAAAATCCCCTTCTTTATCGTAGTATATATGCAATTTATTTTTCATCTTTCTAGCTTCCTAGTATAAAAAGCAGTAATAACAAAACCTTCACCGTTTAAATATTTTACTGAAACCAATAAGTATTTTGATAAATTTTTATAAAATTTATAATAAAATCTCACCTTTTCGTCAAATTTGCTACGCCTTATAGTTAATGGATTTGCTAATGTGTCTTTAATGTCTTCTATTTTATCTGAAAGATTTGCGTGCTCAGTTACTATGTGTTTCCATTGCTCATTAGATAAGTGTATCTTCCTACCAGATTTATCTTTAACCTCAAAAATCTGTGTCATTTTATTTCAACATTATCTCAACAAAAGCAGAGTAAGCTGGTCTTGTAACAAATACACCAATTGTAACACCAATTATTGTTGTTATTGCAAAGCCTTTTAGCAAGCCAGCACCAGCAAATATTAGTGGCACCATTGCAACAACAACTGTTAAGTAAGCAAGCATTATTATTAAGAAAGCTCTTTTAACCTTTTCTCTCCAGTTGTAAACTGTTGCTGTTTCTCCTTTTAAAGTTTCGTCTGTTATAACAATTTGATCGTCTACACCAGTGCCAATAGCAACTAGAATGCCTGCAATTGCTGCTAAATCAATATTCCAACCAATAAATGCTGCCACGCCAAGTAATATTATGACTTCTGAAAGCATTGTGATAAGAATAGGTATTGCTATCATTAGTTTTCTATATCTTATTCCGATAACGATTGCAACTGACAGTATTGCTAACAATGACATAAACATGGAATTTTTAACAAAACCTTCTCCTAAAACTGGCGACACAGCATCTGTCTTTACAATATCAAGCTTAACAGGCAAAGAGCCTGTTATTAGAATTGTTTGCAATCTTTTCATATTCTGCAATGAATTAAAGATTGCCTCTTGATTATTAGCGCCAACTCCAGAGCCTGAAATTGAGATCTGAGTGACAGCTTGACCTTTTAAATCAGCTCCTATGTTTAATTCATCAACCTTTTTATCGTCTAAATAAAGCTCTAGCTTCTCACTTAAAAAATCATTTCTTCCAGTAGTTGAGTCATAAATAACTGCTAAGTCTTTTGTTGCATCTGCTTGTCTTTGCGCAGCATCTTGGCTTAATGTTATTGAAAATCTAAAGCGACAAAACCATTGTGAGCCAGAAGCAGAGCAGCCAGCACTTGGGTCAATGCCAGCTTCCTGTGCACTTCTTCCAACATAAACAATATCTTGGCCGCCTCTAAAAACAGTAGTGTTGCCAATCTTGGCTTCAAACTTGCCTTGTCTTGCAAGCAAATCCTTTATTTCTTCTTCTGTTGCGCCTGCAATCTCAACAACTATGTATTGATTGCCTGTTAAGTCGTTTGCATCTCGTATCACAATATCACTCAAACCATAAACGTTAAGCCTTTCCTTCATATTATCTATTAATACACTTAATCGGTCTTGCTCTAATTTTTCTTCTGGTTGTAAAAGAACTCGAGTACCACCTTGCAAATCAAGCCCTTTCCTTATGTTTGTTGTTGGAGCTTCGTAAACTCTTAATCCTAAATCTTCGGTCCCTTTGCTTACTTGTATTGTTTTAGGAACAATTACAGTTCTTGTTGCAGTTTCATTGATGAGCTGTGTTGTGCCATTTATTGTTTCATTTCTTTGCATTGTTTCGGTTATTGTTTTTTCTTCTGTCTCGTTCAATTCTATAGTTTCAAATTTTTCTCTTGTGGTTAACTTGTATATGCCTTTTGTTGTTTTGATTTGTATTGTTCTATTAGAGGACAAGCTTAAAACATATTTGTAATAATCTTCAACATCCTTTATTGGCTTGTTATTGATTGAAATTATTCTTTCCCTTGCGACAGGTTGCACATTTGGCTTTGGTTGAGGAATGCCAGCAATGCTTGCGGAACTATTAGTGATTATATTTCTTATTGCAACGCCTTTGCTTGTTGTAGGATGCATAGCTATTAACGAAATTAGAATAAAAATAATTAGCAAAATTACTCGCCAGTTCGTTATTAGTTTTTTAACTTTGTAATTCATATTATTTTCACATTGTTAATTTCGTAATGTGTTATTGATTTCACTTGTTATTCTGTTTTTTATTTATTTACTATCTCTCTTATCGCAATAATTTTTCCTGCCATTAAATTTTTAATCAATAAAAAACTGGTTACCTTCTTCACATTTGCATTAAAAGGTCGTTCTTTGTTTATTGATTTTATTTTATTGGAATTTTATTGAATAATTTATATGACTAAACCTTTCTTTGCTTTTCTTTCAATATAAATTCTTAACAATCCTACATTTTGAATCCATGTATTGAAAATATCTGCAATTAATCCAATAAGCAAAATTAACATTATTTGCCTTATGACATCAGATTGCGTAACAAGCATTGCTACTGTCACAGCAACAATTGCTGTTAATGTCTCTGTCATTCCTGTCTTAATCGAGCTTATTATTCTATCCATAACTGTGCCTTCTTTTCTTTTCAGAACCCTAACAGTTAGCAAAATATCTGTGTCAACAGAGTAACCAATCAACATTAAAAAAGCAGCAACCCCAGCTGTGCCTATTTTTATATCAAGCAAGTTTATGACAGCCAATGCAATTATCATGTCAGAAAAAGCAGCCAATATTACTGCAATGCTAGGTATAAATGTTCTAAAGTAAATCAAAATAACTAAGCCCATAAATAAAAATGCTACAAACAAAGCTATTAATGACTCCTTAAAGAAGCTTGCTCCTAAAGAAGATCCAATAATCTCAATTCCATAATCAACTTTGCTTAGGTCTATCTTTAATGCTTCTTCAACAGAGTTTAGTAAATTTTGAACTTGAGCCTTATCATTTCCATTGATATCTGCTTCAACGATAACCCCAATAATTGCACCTGCACTTCTTAAAGTTCTTAAAGAAATATCATTATTTGGAAAGACAGAAGAAATTTGTCTTTCGATTTGCTTAATATCAATATTTTTAGTTGATGGTACAGTTACAGTTACTCCACCTTTTAATGAAACGTCTCTATTTAAAAAGTCACCAGTCTTATAAACCTGATAACTAATCTGAGCTAATGCTAAAAACAGCATCAGGAATGGTATGATAAGCAATAATTTGTATTTCTTTTCATAAATCTCAAACAATTTTTGTTTTATTCCTTTATTTTGCTCTTCCATATACAACCCCCAAAAGAACTTGTAGAAAAGAGCACGATTAATAAAGGTTTTTGTTTTTGTTAAATATAAAAATTGAAAAACAATACTAAATAAATTTAATACAAAAAATTATTTTCCACAATCTTTTACAAATCCAACAAATAGTGGCGATGGATTTCCTAATCTACTTTTAAATTCTGGGTGTGATTGGGTGGCTCGAAAGCTCTGTCCAGAAAGCTCAATATACTCCATCAATTTAGTCTTATCAAATCTTTCATAATACCCAGAAAAAATCATTCCATTCTTTTGAATTAAATCGACAAACTTTGGGTTTACTTCATATCTGTGGCGATGTCTTTCAAGTACTGTTTTTTTATTTTTTTCTAAAATACCCAACCTAAAAGCTTGGCTTTTATCTTTCATTAATTCTTGAATTCTTTTTTCATCTTCTTTCAATCTGCCTGTTTCTTGGTATAATTTTAGAATTTGACTTTTATCCTTCAAAATTGCAGCATAAGCTCCAAGGCGCATAGTGCCACCATACATACTTTTTTCAAGAATTTCTCGCTGGGCAGGCTGAACATCAATAACAGCAGCAGATGTTTTTGGGCTAACTTCTGTTGTGTGAGCATCTTTCAATCCGCAGACATTTCTAGCAAACTCCACAACTGCTAATTGCAAACCATAACATAACCCAAGATAAGGTATTTTATTGACTCTTGCATAATTAATAGCATTTATTTTTCCTTCAACACCTGATGCACCAAAGCCGCCTGGCACAATAATGCCATTATAACTCTTTAGTTCATTTAAAGATTTCTTATCTTTTTCAAAAACTTTTGAATCAAGCCAATTTATTTCCACGCCTACATTGAGAGAAGCGCCTGCATGCATTAATGCTTGATTAATTGAAATGTAAGAATCAGCTAAATTATAATCACCAATGTCAATATATTTTCCAACAATAGCTATTTTAACTGTCTTTTTTGGATTTAAAATATTGCCAACAAGCTTTTTCCATTCCTGCCAATTAGGTTGTTTTTTTGGCTTAATTCCAAACTCTTTCAATATTTTTTCTCCTAGATTTTCTTTTTCCAAATCAAGAGGAATCTGGTAAACTGTTTCAATATCAGGCTCGGAAATTACATGGTCTGAGATGATATTAGCATAAGTTTCTATTTTCTTTTTTCTCACAACATCTAATGGCTTTTTAGCTCTGCAGATTATGAAGTCTGGAAATATGCCACTCTCGCTAAGCAGCCTTATTGCCTGTTGTGTTGGCTTTGTCTTCATCTCCTCTATGTGGCTTGGAATAGGCAAGTAAGTCACAAGAACATAGCTCAAGTTTTGCTTTCCAACTTCTCTTTCAAGGCTTTTCAATGCGAAAAGAAAAGGTATGTTTTCGTAGTCGCCAATTGTGCCGCCTACTTCAATTAAAACAAAATCATAGTCATTGCTTGCTTCCTTAATTCGTTTTTTTATTTCATCTGGGATATGGGGAATGAACTGCACAGTTTGACCAAGATATTCTCCTTGTCTTTCTCTATCAATAACTGTTTTGTATACTTGTCCTGTTGTTATATTGTTTCTTTTTGGAATGTCTTGGTTTAGAAATCTTTCATAAGTGCCAAGATCTTGATCTATTTCACCACCATCATCTGTAACCCAAACTTCTCCATGCTCTGTTGGCCTTAAAGTGCCTGCATCATAGTTAAGGTAAGGGTCGATCTTTATAGCAGTAACTTTGTAGCCATGCTCTTGCAAAATCTTGCCAATAGAAGCAGTTGTAACGCCTTTGCCTACACCGCTCATTACTCCGCCAGCTACAACAATGTATTTAGGCATTTAAAGTTTCACCTTTTGAAAAATACTTACACATTTTAAAAAATTAAATCTGTGCTTCGCACAAAATCTTGTGCTCGGTGTCGCTTTTCTTCCATATCGCGACACCTCACTTATACATTGCAATAATGAAAAATCAAGCGGATAGTTACAGCTTGTTAAAAATCTAGAATTCAGTAATTTTGGTTGCTGCATTAATTAGAAATGAAACAAGTTTTATTTATAGTTTATGGTTTGATGAATAAAGAAGAATTGTTTTCTATATGGAAAAAATTTTGATTAGTTTTCATAAAAAGATTTAAATAAAGACCATGTACCTATAGATGTTAAAAATATCGGATTAAAAGCTTTTGAATTAATTGAAAGTTTAAATTAAAATGGACCTTACACAAAAAAAATGCATTCCTTGCGAGGCTGGAACACCACCATTGGAAGAATCAAAAGTAAATGAGTTGCTAAAGGAAGTTCCAACATGGAGCTTAAAAAATGGCTATTTATACAAAAAATTCAAATTCAAGAATTTTGTTGAAGCAATGAAGTTTGTTAATTCTATTGCAGAAATCGCAAAGCAAGAAGGCCATCATCCTGATTTTTGTGTGCATTACAACAAAGTTGAAATTGAGCTGTGGACGCATGCTATAAATGGATTGTCAGAAAATGATTTTATAGTTGCAGCAAAGATGGATAAATTAAGTCAATAAACTAATTATTCCAAATAAAATAAATAAAATTGAAGTTGCAACCTTAATTGTTCTTGCTGGAAATTTTTCTGCTATTTTAGCTCCTATAAATACATTTAAGCCTATAGCTAATACAAGAGCTAAAAATACACCTATAAAAATATTAAATGGCAATTGATATTTTGCAGCCAATAAGCCAGAGCTTATTTGTGTTTTATCTCCAAATTCGCTTAATAAAATTGTTATAAAAGCAACTAAAAATGGAGTTTTGCCTTCAATTTTCTTTTCTTGTTTTCTGCTTTTTTTGATATAAGGTTTACTTAAGCCATAAATACCTAAAAGAATGAATGCAATACCAATGATTATTTTAATAAGATTTGTTTGAAATTGAAAACTAAAAAAATAACCCAGCAATATTGCAATTGCATCCATAAAAGAATGTGCAATTAAAGCTCCCAAGAAAACTTGAGAATGTGCTTTATACTTTAATGCAAGTCCAAGAATGACTAGCTGTGTTTTGTCAGCTATTTCTGAAATAAATGTAAAAAGCAATGCAATAAAAAATGCATCTAGCATTTGACTAAAATTATTGTAATAATATAAAAATTTAACCAATAAAAGCTCTTATCAATCCAATAAAAACTTTGTAGCCATCAAATCCTGGTATTGGAAGCATATTAAATATAAATAAAAACATATTTATCCTGCTTGTTAAAACTAAAAGCAAGTAATGATTTTTCTTATACTTTTTATTTTTAAGAAGGTACCATGCTGAAAGCCACAAAATTAAGTTAACTAATGGGCCTGCTAACGCTGCCAATGCAAATTGCAATTGAGTGCCATTGCCGCTTATGCCAACAAAACCTGGAACAAAAAACATAAATCCAAATCCTGTCAATTTTGAAATGATTGTCATTACTCCAAGTATTAAGGTGAATGAGTTTCTGTAGAAGGCATAAAATATTGCATCTAAGCCAAATCCAAGTGCAACAAACTTATGTGCAAGTTCATGCAATATAATTGCAGGCGCAGTTGCCATAATTGCAAACTTTAACCCTTCAAAATCAAATCCTCTTTTATAATGAACTAAGGGGTCATAAGATTCTCTTCTAACTGGTATAATTCCAGAGAATATGTAGCCTACAAAAAATGTCATAAGTACAAGATCAATTATTTCTCCAAAGGTTATTAGTGGCATTTCGAAAGTTAATTTTTATTGATTATTAAATTTATTGCTTGTTGTTTAATTGAACAAAACTTTAAATACTAACTTTAACACTTTGTTTTTATGACGGATTTAATTGCTTGTCTCACATCAGGAGAAAAAAGCTGGGCTCATGTTGCTAGGCTAATAAAAGAGCAAGATTGGAAAAAAGTCTTTCTCATTACAAATGAATTCAGTAAGAATAATTTTAAATCTGAAAGAGAAGTTGAATTTATTGTAGTTGATTCCAATAAACCAGTTTTTGAATTAATAGAAGATATAAAAAAGGGTTTGAAAGGAAAAATTAGTGACTTAGAGGTTGCTTTAAATCTCGTCTCTGGAAATGGAAAAGAGCACATGGCTATTTTATCAGCTTTATTAAAACTGGGAGTTGGTATAAGGTTGATGGCTGTTACGAAAGATGG
>CAZRRL010000060.1:0-7757 GCA_964602555.1 uncultured Methanosarcinales archaeon
TGCGGAAATTGAATTCTAAAAGTTCCTTGTTTTATTGAATATCCGATGCAAGCTACACCAGTGCCTATTATAATCAATCCCATAACAAAATGCCAAAAATGATGTATATCAGCACCAAATGTTAGCAATTCTTGTATTTCATGAGGCAAAAAAGTAAAGACTATCCCAAAAACTATCATTACTATCGATACTACAATGATTAATTTTGTTTTATTCATTTTTACAGATTAGAGAATTTATTGCGGGATAGGCTTCCCATGTGGATCTTTTTTAGGGTTGCCGAGTAGCTTTCTTATCTTAACTACAGAATCATCGCTGAATGCATGCTCCAAACGATGAGCTTCCTGATGTATATTTTTTGAATTTATTTTTAATATGTTTTTTAAAAAAAGCTCTATCAAGCGATGTTTAAATGTAAGCTTTCTGGCAATTCGGCGACCTTTTACTGTAAATTTTAATCTTGAATATTTCTTATATGATATGAGGCCTTCTTTGTTAAGCTCCTTAACCATCTCTGAAACACTAGGCTTTGAAACATTAAGGTAGTGTGCCAAATCAACAGATTTGATTTGCCCTTTTTCTTCTTCCAAAATATATATTCCTCTTAAATAATCTTCCTTGTTTGTTGTGAACATACAAAGTTAGGTATTCCTAACTTATATATAAAGGTTTCTGTTGCTTATAATCAAAAATATTATATAATAGAAAAAATAACCACTAAGTATGGTTAAAAAATACTTTACAGTTGAGGGCGCTCAAAAGCAAATACCAAAGATAAGAAAATCTTTAATGAAACTTAAGAATTTAAAGAAAGCAATAGATGCAGTTCTTTCTATAAAAATAGACCCTAAAGAGATTGGATATGAGGAATTTATTGAAACTAATACAAAATTAAATAAGGAATATCATAAAATTTCTTATGAATTCTACAAGGAAGTGGAAAATCTTGAAAAAATAGGTTGTATATTAAAAGATTTAGAGCAAGGCTTGGTTGATTTCTACTGCAAATTTGAAAGCAGAGACATATTTTTGTGCTGGAAGCTTGGGGAATATAAAATAAAGGCATGGCATGAATTAGATGATGGATTTATAGGAAGAAAACCAATTATTGATATTGAGTGATAATGAAAACAAAAGTAAATTGGCTTGAATGGAACAAAGAAGCATTTGAAAAAGCGAAGGAAGAAAATAAACCTATTTTGCTAGATTTAACAGCTGTCTGGTGTCATTGGTGCCATGTTATGGACACAACTTCTTACTCAAATGACGAGATAGCAAGCATAATAAATCAAAATTTTATACCTATAAAAGTTTATATCGACAAAAGGCCTGACGTAAGAGACAGGTACAATATGGGAGGTTTTCCTTCAACAGTTTTTTTGACAGCAGGTGGCTATATCATAACAGGTGACACATATGTACCACCAGAAAGATTCAAATTAATTTTAGAAACTGTAAAAAGTGCTTACAAAACAAGGAAAAATGAGATTAATAAAAGCATTGAGGAAGCAAATAAAAATTTGAACAAAAAAATAGAATTAGCCAAAATAAATTTAAATGAAGACATAATAAAAGAAGTTTTACTTGCTGTAGAAGATAATTTTGATAGCTTTTACGGCGGTTTTGGGCTTCAACCAAAATTTCCTTCTCCAGATGTTTTGGATTTTTTATTTATTCAATATAAAAAAAACAAAAAATACCTTGAGATGACATTAAAGACACTTGATGGAATGTATGATGGACTTTATGATAAAATTGACTTTGGATTTTTTAGATATTCTGTAACTCAAGACTGGAAAATGCCTCACTATGAAAAGATGCTTGATACAAATGCTGGCTTGTTGAGAAATTATGCAATAGCTTTTAACATAACTAAAAATGACAAATATAAGGACATAGCAATTGGCATTCTAAATTATGTGAATAAACTTTTATCAGATCAAATCTATGGTGGCTTTTATGGTTCACAAGATGCAGATGAGGAATTTTATAATTTGAAGCCTGAAGAAAGAAAACAAAAAAAGCAACCTTATGTTGATAGAACAATTTATGTTGATTGGAATGCAATGATGATTTCGTCTTATATAAAAACTGGAGCAATATTAAATAATAAAAGTGCAATAGACTTTGCAATAAAAACAGTTGATTTTATGCTAAAAAATTGTTATGACATTGAGCAAGGCTTTTGCCATTTTTTTGATGGAAAAGCAAATAATTATGTTTTGCTAAGTGATAATGTATATTTTTTAAATTGCCTGATTGATACATATTTTGTAACACAAAACAAAACATATCTTGGCCAAATAAAAGAGATTGCTGATTTTATTTTAAATAATTTTTATGATAAAAATGGTGGTTTCTTCGATAAAATAACTAAAAAAGATGATTTAGGAATGTTAAAACATAAGGAAAAGCAATTTTTAGAAAATTCTTTTTCTGCAATTGTATTTTTAAGATTGTACTTCTTAACAAAAGAAGATAAATATAGGGAAATTGCTGAAAAAACGCTATTGTATTTTGCAAATAGTTATCTAAATTTTGGGTATTTTGCAGCGCAATACGCTATTGCTATTGACATGCTTTTAGAAAATGAAATAAAAGTCGACATAATTGACAGAAAAGATATGATAAATGTATGTATTAATGCAAATAACCCAAGAGTTGTTGTAAATTTTATTGATAAGCAGATAGACGATACAAACTATACTATAGAAGGAGCCTATGTGTGCAAAGGAACAATATGCAAGGGCCCTATAAAAGATACAAAAAAACTAGAAGAGGAGTTAACTTAAGTAATCGACAAATTAATAAATAACATTAAAATTCCATATTTTTATGGGCAAGATAACTACTTCTGTTAAAGCATTGAAAATTGATTTAAGCAAAGTTAAAGACAATGCTTTATTGATTGGTTTTTTAAAAGATAAACTGGAATTGACTGGTGAATTAAAAAAATTGGACAACGAGTTTGATAATATTATAGGTTCTTACATTAAAAAGAATAATTTCAAGGGTGAAAAAAGTGAAATAAACAATATTTTTGTAAATAAAAATATAAAAAACATTGTTCTAGTTGGTTTGGGTGAAGAAGATAAATTTGATTTTGATATTCTAAAATCAATAATAGCAGATGTTTCAAAAAGATTAAGGAGTAATGGAGCAGAGAGTTTTAGCATTTTTTTAGACTCATTTAAAAAAGGCAAATTTAAAGATGAAGAAACTATTGAAAAGATAACTGTCAGCGCTTTACTTGGCTTGTATAAATTCACAGAATACAAAACTAAAGACAATGACAAAACAAAGCAAATAGAGCAAATATCAATAATTATAAACTCAAATAAAAATTTTGACAACGAAATAAGGTATGCTGTTATTGTTGCTGATGCTGTCAATAAAACTAGAGACTTAGTGAATACGCCACCAAATATTGCAACACCAGAATTTGTTGCAAAATATGCAAAAGAGCTTGCAAAAAGATCAAATTTGAAATGCACAATCTTTGATGAAAAGCAAATTAAAAAATTAAAGATGGGTTGCTTTATGGGAGTTGCGCAAGGCAGCACCAATAAGCCAAGACTAGTTATTCTTGAATATTATGGCAATAAAAAGCAAAAGCCTATTGCAATAGTTGGAAAAGGTGTAACTTTTGATAGTGGTGGTTTAAATTTGAAACCATATCCTTTTATTCTAAATATGAAAGATGACAAAGGTGGTGCAATTGCAGCAATGCACATTGTAGAAGCTTGTGCTAAATTAAAAATGCCTCTAAATCTTGTTGTTATAACTCCACTTTGTGAGAACATGCCAAGTGGTGCTTCATTTAGGCCTGATGATGTTTTGAAAGCTTACAATGGAATGACAGTTGAGATTAAAAATACTGATGCAGAAGGTCGCTTAATTTTGGCTGATGCTTTGTCTTATGCAGTCGAACTTAAACCACAAGCAATAATAGACATAGCTACTTTGACAGGAGCAAGCTTAATAACTCTTGGTTATATTGGAACACCATTTTTGAGCACAGATGAAAATTTATCTAAAAAAATCGAGGAAGCTTCTAAAAAAAGCCTTGAAAAAGTTTGGGAGTTTCCATTATGGCCAGAGTATGAAGAAAATATAAAAAGCGATGTTGCTGACTTAAAGCATATAAGCGAAGATGGCGATGCTGGTGTTATCATAGGAGCAACATTCTTGAAGAATTTTGTTGACAGCATTCCATGGGCGCATATAGACATTGGTACAACTGTATGGAGCAAGGTTGACAAAGGCATGCTGACAAAAGGAGCAACTGGAGTTACTGTAAGATTATTGATGGAGATGTTAAGGAATTGGAAATAATTCATTTTTTAACTGCATTCCGAATTCTTTATATACTAAAAATAAAATGACAAATATAATGAGCAAAATACTATCTTTTGTTGCTATACCATTAAGCATTCTTATTGCTTTTAAATACTTTAAAGTTTATAATGTTAATGCTACACTACCCTATGATATCACCATATTAGGAGCATTATTCTTGATTGGAATGCAAATCTTCTCTTATATAACAATACATAGCTTTAATCAAGGCACAACTTTTATGGGGAAATTAATTAAAACAATACTAGCTATTCCTGGAATTTTGTATATTGTAAATATTTTTTACCCTTTAAATTTAGGTTTTGACTTGGAGATCATCATAGCTTTATTTCTTTTTACAGAAGGAATTTATGGGTTACATTAAAGTTTAATTTTAAATATATAAATTTGCATAACCTTAAAAATAATGCTTATACAGTTGCATACCCTGGATTATGGAAATCACTTCCATAAATTGGCTTTTGTGTCGAGAATAATCCATGGTACACCTTTAAGACCCCTTCTTTTACCTGCTCCAACTTTGCAGTTTTTGGCACAAATAAATTAACAATGTTTTCTAAACTTATGGGTATGCCTTTTTGTTTCTTAACTTCTTCATTCAGCCAATTAGCTGTCCTTCTTGCAGCAGCATAGATAAGCTTTATTTGTTCCTTATCTAAGTCTTGTGTTAATTCTAAAAATCTCTCAAGCCGATGAGCTATGCTTCCAATTGGCCCCAAATATCCTTTTACCCTGTCTGAGATGTAATCAATTCTTTTTGCCAAGTCTGATAGATATGGAATATAAAAAAACATTTTAGAAAATAAATCATAAGATTTTTGTGCTTTGGCATACGAAATTGCATCCAAGGTATTGTTAGCGGATTCTATTAAGCCTTTAACATAAGCAAGATTTTTTCTTAAATCGTATATAATACCACTTGTATATTCTGATAATCTACCCTCTAAGCTGTATCTTTTTGCAACTTCTTCTATTGTGCCTTGAGTATCATCCTTAATTGCATATTTTCTAATCTTTTCTTCCAATTCTTCATTTTTAATATTTTTAAAGTGTTCGTAAAACTTATTAATAATTCTGCTTGTAGCTTCTAATGCCAAATTTGCTCCAACTCCTCTAACAATTTTTGGTATTTTCATTCTTTTAATTTTTCGTGCACTCTTTTCATCAATTCACCATAAGTTAGTACTCCATAAAGCTTTTTGTCTTTTGTCACAGGACAAAAAAATGACTCATGCTGAACCATTTTTCTAAATATGTCATTTAAACTATCATTTAAATCACAAACAAGGAATATTGGAGATGTCATAATATCTTTTGCTTTTAGTTTTGAAGCATCTTTATTTTCTGCCACAACTCTATTGTTAATGTCTGTTGTTGATATTATGCCAATTGGTGCTTCATTTTCATCAACAACTATAATTCTTCTTTGCCTATTATCTCTGAGTATTTTAGCTACTTCAACAGCATTTGTTTCTGTGCTGCAGGACAATGGCTTTATTAGGGTACAATTTTTAACTAGCATTTTATTTACTTAGATAAACAGATTGATTTATAAACATTTCATTTATAAATTTTAATTTATTAATATCAAAAAATCAAATAAATAAATAATAACCTTTTTAAAATAGCATTTTTTTCTAAAGTTTATGTACGATGTAATAATTGTTGGTGCAGGAGCTGCTGGATTGACAGCTGCGACCTATACTTGCAGAAAAAAGTTGAAAACATTAATTGTTAGCATAGATATAGGTGGACAAACTAATTTAACAAGCCATATTGAAAATTATCCAGGCACAGGTCCAATGCATGGTATCGAATTGATGAGAAGATTTCAAGATGAAGCTATTGGCTTTGGTGCAGAGATTATAATGGGTAAGTTCAACAAAGTAGAGAAGATAGACAATAGCTTTAGAATTGGTCTAGCTAATGGTGAAACATATGAAAGCAAAGCCCTAATTCTTGCTTATGGAAAAGTGCCAAAAAGCCTTGGCATAGAAGGAGAAGAAAAATTTATTGGCAGAGGTGTAAGCACCTGCGTTACTTGCGATGCGCCTCTATACAAAAATAGAGATGTTGCTATTATTGGTGGTGGCAACTCAGCTATTGAAGGAGCTTTAGAGCTTGCGACAATAGCAAGAAAAGTTTATCTTATTCACAGAAGAGACACATTCAGAGCTGATGAAATAACAGTTGAGAAACTAAAGAGTTTTTCAAATATAGAAATTGTTCTTAATAGTGTGCCACTGAAAATAATTGGTGACAAAAATGTTGAGGGCATTGAAGTAGAAAATGTAGTAACAAAAGAAAGAAAGCAATTAAAAGTTGATGGTGTGTTCATTGAAATTGGTTATATTGTTGATACCTCCTTTGTTCAGCACCTTGTAAAAGTTAATGAAAAAAAAGAAATTGTAGTTGATGACAGAGGCAATACATCATGCCCTGGCATATTTGCAGCAGGCGACATAACACCAGTTCTATATAAGCAGACTGTAATAGCAGCAGGAGATGGTGCAAAAGCTGCTTTAGAATGCTACAGATGGCTTACTGGTGGTAAAGGTGCTGTGCTTGATTGGACGCATTAAAATTATTTATTTTTTGAATAAAAGTTTAATTGCATTGAGAAGTTACAAAAATACATTAATCTTAAAATCACTAAAACATTAATCAACATTTTAATTTATTATTTTAAATAAATAACATAAAACAACCTATCATAATTTGTAAGGTGATTAAAATTTTAACAAACAAAAAAGTAATTATTTTTGCAGAATCTAATTATGAGGACTTAGAGCTTTGGTATCCAAAGATAAGATTAATTGAGGAAGGTGCAAAAGTTATTGTGGCTGGAACTGGAGAGAAAACATACAAAGGCAAAAATGGTTACCAGCTTGATGTTGACGGCAATATTAGAGATTATGAGTCAAAAGATTTTGATGCTGTTATTATTCCAGGCGGCTGGGCACCTGACAGGTTAAGGAGATATAAAGAGGTGCTTGATTTTGTAAGAGAGATGCACAAAAATAATAAAGTTGTTGCAGCAATTTGTCATGCAGGCTGGGTTTTTGCAAGCGCTGGAATTGTAAAAGGCAAAAGCATAACTTGTGTAAGTGCAATTAAAGACGATATGGTTAATGCCGGTGCTATTTATCATGATAAAGAAGTTGTGGTTGATGGAAATATAATAACATCAAGAATGCCAAAAGATTTGCCAGCATTTTGCAAAGAGATAATAAAGGCATTGAGTAAATAAAATTACAAACCATCAATTTAATTTTTTGAAACAAAAAATAATATATATGTCTAGCATATGTACCAAAGAATCATCTCATTAGCACCAAGCAACACAGAAATTCTTTATGCTCTAAAAGCAGATGAAAGATTAGTTGCTGTCACTCGTT
>CAZRRL010000061.1:0-7724 GCA_964602555.1 uncultured Methanosarcinales archaeon
GTTTCAGCAATAATAAATCCTATATCCTTCAATGGTATAATCTGCGCGTCCCTCCTTATTTTTTTGTATAAATCGATATAAAAGGGATTAAAAACAAAAAACTCTTTGTTGGTGTTGGATTTCAGCAAATCACCTTGCTTCGCTTTGTTCAAATCCTCCTTTTTTATGAATCCATATTGCGTATGCAAATCTTGGTTAAGGTCTTTCGCATAGAATTTTTTACCTTGCTTTGTAATAATGATTTTTTTTATTTTTTTCATAGATAATAGGAGAAAAATGTTTACTATAAAAAATTAATCAAAATTTTCAATGAGAAAAAACGGGCCAGGAAGGATTTGAACCCTCGACCTCCAGCTTAGAAGGCTTTAGCGCATAGACTTGGCTGAATTGGCATAAGCCATGAGTCGCTCTATCCAGCTGAGCTACTGGCCCATAAATAAAAAGTAAAAGTTGCTGTTTATAAAAGTTATTAAGAAATTAATGAAAACTTATTTTGCCAGCCTCAAGAATTTGTTGATTTAAATTAAAAGTCATTTTAATATTACTGCACTACAACTTCGTCCCAAGAACCTGTCCACATTGTGCAGTGCTTTTTGCCTTCCCAATAGTACCAGCATTGCTTGCCAAACTTTTCCCAGCGAACACAGCCAACACAACAAGCTGGAACATCTTTCTTTTGCTTTTCTTCAGATTTTTGAGTCATTTTTTATTTTATGCTTTATTTTTTCATTGAAACTGTTTTATTTATTTTTTACCACATTATTTTTTTATTAATTTAACAAAATTCTAATCCAAAATCTCCTGCTTTTTTATTTTCTCTGGTAAGTATTTGTCAGATATAAAGGTTATGCCTTTTGATGATAAAGCTTGTATTTCTAGCTTTGCGCCAAAATCCTTCATCATTTTAAATTGTCGTTGCCAAGCTTTGTTTTTCTTGAACCAGTCATAGTCGGCAATTTGTTTTAAACGAGAGTAATCAACATCCTTGAACTTAATAAAATGCTTTTTTAGATCATAGTTTGTTGCGTCATCAGCTGTTATGCCAAGAAATCTTGCATCTTGCAGTGTCATAGTGCCTGACATATGCGCAAGGTTAATGGAACCAAATTTCAACACAGAATAAATGTAAAAACCCCAAGGATCAAAATCAGCTAAAACATATATTGGCAACTTATGCTCATCATTCAATCTTTGCAATAATCTTCTTATACCTCTTGTGGTTTGTCCTTGTGATGTTACAATCAAACAATTCTGCTTTTCCCAGAATTTATCTTCATGCAATCTTTCCCAAACTGCTTGTTTTTCCATATAAATTATGTACTTTGCTTTTACGCTTTTGAATTCAATGTTTTCAACATTTGATGGAATGCTCCATCCACCAGAACCAAGCTTAGCCAAATTTATTGTGTCTCCAGCATCTTCAATTATGACATTGCCAGCAACAGAGCCCATCTTATTTGCGTTAATGTTGAGTTGCTCTCTCGAGCAATCAGTTATTAGCTCTAAGTCTTCAATTGCATTGTCACTTTCTGCTTGATCGTCAACTATGTTGATGCTAGAATTTGGAATTGTTCTTTTAGCCATGTAAAAAACATCTCTTAAGCTTGCATGCTTGCCAGCATCAAGCAGATTCTTGCTTACTCTTGCAATCTCTAAAGTTTGCAAAAATTTTTTTGCATGGCCTACATTAAAGAATGTTCTTTGCTGTTGCTTATCTCCTAAGCCTAAAGTCTTTTTTTTCTCGTCAAAAACAATGTTTGATAAGCTTCTCAAAGCAAATTCTATAGTAGGATTTCTACCTTTTTCAATGTCTTGCACAAGCTTTAATCCTAATGATTCAAGTTCCTTAACCGGCTTCTTCTCTTGCTTCTTCATTTTTCTTGAACTCCATTCTGTATAGTTTATCGTCAGCGTCTTCTTCAATTATTTCTTTTTTTATTTCAGGTTTAACAAGCATCTTTTGCAAATTTTTTAAAATTTTTTCTTTATTTTCTCTTGTTAAAATCGATAATGAATCAGCCACTTCTGGAATGTATTTTTCAAACATATTTGCTCTTTCGATTTGCTGAGTAATTTTAACTTTTTTCCTTACATAAGTGCCTAGTAATCTGCCACATTCCTGCAAAGCAAGCTTGATTTCTTTTATTATTTCAGGATAGTGTGCAATAGCCTCTTTGCTTTCGCTTGTAAAAGGAACCCAAACAGACGACATATGCACTACAATAACAACAGGACCAAATGGAATTGATTCACCACTTTGTTGCAAGCCATACGGTTTCCAGTTTGTTTCCATTATTGATTTTGTCATAGAGCAGGCACCTTCTTGATACAACAAAGGAACTCTGTTGGCAAATCTCAAGATGTTGACTTTTTCTTCTTTTGGAATCTCGCCTCCATATGCTATTGCTGCCTCAATTATGAAAGGATTACCACGATAAACTGCTGGTGGCCTAGATGTTGCACAGTAAAACTCCGCTTTGATTTCTTTTCTTAAACCCTTTTCAAGCAATTCTTCTCCAATTGGACTTAAGCAATCTGTTGGTGGAGCAATAATTTTTGTTTTTTGTATTCCTTGCAAAATCTTCTCTGCCATGTCTCTGCTTACTTGGCTTGGCTTTGTATTTGGCAATACAGCTGCATACTCACAAATTTCTTTTGCAGTGCCTGGACCTACTCTAGAAAATTCAGTTGTCAAAAAGCTTTGCAAAGTTCTTGATTCTGTCCATCTAAGCTTGTCGATTAGCATGCCAAGCTCGATACCATAAGGATGCGGCTTGATTTCTTTTGGCTCATCTGGCAGCTTATCAGTTGCTCTCGCATATATCACTTGCTCAGATTTTGGGTTTGTGTAGATAATTGTAACATGCGGGTTAATGACAGCAGTTTGCTTTAAATACTCGTCAACAGATTGCGAGCCTTTAATGTATTCTGCCTCTAAGTCAAGCTCAACTTTAGTGCCATGCTCTTTTGCCCATTCAACTGTTTCTTCCTTAGCAATCACAGGCTTGTTATTTTGTGTGTCTATATTCAATTCATAATAATGTGCAGGCTCTTTTTTAGAAACCCTTGAGGTTATTTTTACAGGCCTTCCAGTTGTCAATTGTGCGTATAAAACAGCAGCACTTATGCCAATTCCTTGCTGGCCTCTAGCTTGTTTTAAAGTATGGAATTTGCTGCCGTATAACAATTTCGCAAAAATATTTGGTATTTGTTTTTTTACAATTCCAGGTCCATTATCTTCAACAACAACTCTATACTTGAATTCTGCCATCTGAATAATTTCAACACTTACCTCTGGCAATATTCGTGCTTCTTCGCAAGCATCTAAACTATTATCTACTGCTTCTTTTACAGCCATCAGCAATGCTTTTCTTTTATTGTCGAAGCCCAGCAAATGCCTGTTTTTTGTGAAAAATTCAGCTACTGAAATTTCCTTTTGCCTTTTTGCTAATTCATACGCTATAGGCAGTTCTTTTACTTGCTCTGCTTCTTGATTTGCCATCTTACATCTCCATTATAGCTCTTCTTTTTAATTCTCTCCTTCTTCTCTCAAGCCATTTATATACATTTGCATGAGTAGAGCCTCTTAGCAATGACTCAACTGCTTGTCTTGCATTAGCAGTTGCTTCTGGCAAACCAATAATGCTGATTGTTTTCCCAAAGACCGATATGTTGCATTCAGTTAATTCTTCTATCAACTTTCTAGATTTTCCCTCTTTGCCAATTACTCTACCCTTTAAGCGTAACATAGCATCTTTTGATTTACCTGCGTATTCACTTAAATCAACAACTTCAAAAATATAATCTGGCTTAAGCAACAGCTTTGCAACATCTGGATTAAAGCCACGGCCAATTGCTTTTATTATTTCTCTTGCTGTGTAAAGGCCAAGAGCATCCTCCCCTGAAACAAAGATATCTCCTTCTTTTGAATCGATGTGTAGCTTTGTCTTGGTAACTTCCTCTATCTCTTTCTTTACGCTGCCTTCTTTACCTATAATCACAGCTACTCTGTTCTTTGGCACTTTTAACTCATAAGAATACTCTACCATTTTGCATAAATGAAATGACAAATAATTTTTAAGTTTATTGTTTTATATAATTTTTATTTATTAAAATCTATACTCACGGACAAAAATAATTATACAATACTTGTCCGTTCGTAATAAGTAAAGGACATATTTATGTCTAAAAACTTGTGTCCTTTACTATAATTTAAAAATATTAAGTAACTTATTTTCCAATAATTTCTTTTTTAACTTTTGTTTCATCTACATCTAATCCATTTTTTTTAAAAAAATTACATACGTTCCTTACGTCTCTGTCAAGATATTCATTTGCTCTTGGGCTATCTAGTGTTGTGCACTGTGAAAAGTCTATGAAAACAGGTTTTTCATTATAGTTTAATATGTTAAATGCGGACAAATCAGCATGTACAAGTCCAGCTTTATGAAGTTTTTTCATATTTGTAACTATTTTTTTGAAAAATTCTTTTGGATTTTTTGGGTAAGCATCCTTAAGCTTTGGTGCAATAACATTATTATCACCAATAAATTCAAGTACTAATACATTATTATAGAAAGTTAATGGTGTTGGCACGCTGACATTTGCTTCTCTAGCCTTAAATAGATTCCTGTACTCTCTCTGGACACATAAAAATACTATATTTCTCTTTCCTTTTTTTAAATTTAAAAATCTTGGATCATCTTTAATGTAATCGTACATTCTATTGAAGTCACAAGTCTCAAGTCTGTAAATCTTGACCATTACTCTTGTGCCGTCTTTCTTTAACGCAGAAAAAACATTGCTCTCCTTTCCTATTGAAATAGGACTCTCTAATCCTTCAAAGTGTCCTCTGGTTATAAGCTTATAGATAGTCTTTTGAGTAAATTGGTCAAATACGTCGCCCCAGGTTTTGAATTTTTCTCTAGGTCTTGATTTTTTTGCCATGATTCAACAGAATTAAAATCCAATATTTAAATAATACCTTCATAATGAATATACCACTTTAGAATAGTTAAAATAGCGAAAAGTTTAAATACTAGTTCTATTATACAGTAGTAACACAACGTTGGGTAATATTAATAACTTTTTAAGATCACCTCTTTTTCCCTGGCAGGGCTGAGCAATCAGCTTTGCTGGGGTTTTAATGATAAATTTAAAATTTAAGAACTTCTTTGTTTGAGCTTAGCCTTTTTTTAGGTGGTTAAAATAAAAAAACTTCAAGATATTGTAAAAAGTGTTGGAGATGATCCAACATTGCAAGAAGAATTTCTAAGAGCAGCCCTTAAGGATATTTTTAATTTTGGTTTATCTTATGACATATTATTTTCAAAAACCACTTTATCAGCTGAAGTTAAAATTGGGACAGGGCAAGGGAATATTGAGGATCTTATTGCTCGTTATTCATTGAGAGAAGAAAATGTATTGGAGTTAGCACAAAGTTTTCAACATAATGTATTAGGCAATTCTGATGAATTAAGATTCAGTTCAACATACGCACACACAATTAGACGAGTAAAGATAAACATTATAGATTATCATGAACCAGATAATATTCCATTTAGTTTAGATAAAAAGAGAGAGCATGCCATCAATACATGGGTATACATAGCTGGAGCTAGTGTGCCAGCTTGGATTACAGCGTCACTGGCCTATAATCAATATATTGCTTCTAGTCCAACTATAAACATAGCTCAGCAGTTTGTTGTATGGGGTTTATTTGGTGGACTTGCTTACTTAATGTACAAGAAAAATAGTGACTTAGCCAAAAGAAATCGCATTAAGACATACGAAAGGTATAGAGAAGTTTTAGGCAAGGAATTGATTATTGATGAAGAAGATGTTGATGTAAATGAAGATGCCGAGATAAGACCTAGCACAGATCATTATAGAGGCTTAAAGGCAACATATGCTATTTCATCAAAAACTAGTTTGTCTCTTAGAGAATGGTTGCAAAGAAATCCAGATAAGCCCATATTTAAGGTTGCTTTATCGGGTGCATCTACAAAAAATATTATATGGCCTGTAGGTCTTGAAATGAAGGTTGGTAATGAGCATTTTTGTCTATACTTAACCACAGGTTTGACATATGTTTTGGAAAGAGAACCTATTCCGCATGAGAATCTTCGAATATTTGGAAAAAAAGAATTGGCTAAGTTCCTCTAATAAAATATCTTTCAAAAACATTTATATACTTGCTTATCTTTCTTAATTTAAAGCCCGTCACGAGAGTACCCAATGGAGCTCACGCTAAATGCAAGCAATGAGCTTGGGGGTTAGTGTTACGGGCTACAAAACTTGATACTTAAAGGCATTTAGAGCAAGTCTATTCATTTATTTTCATTAATTATTATTTTAAAATTAAATCAAATGTTTATCGTATAAGTAAATAATATAACTTGTTCTAAATGCATTACAAACTGAGGAAGCTGTTATGTTCATCAACTTGGCTTATTCATCTAGCAAGTTAGTTGATAGCTTCTTCTCTAAATAGGAGGGATTAATATGGGTAAGATAAGCCCAGTAGCAGCAAAATACATTATTCATGCAAACATAGATATTGAGGGCGTAGTTGATAGACCTGATGTAATAGGAGCAATATTCGGACAAACAGAAGGTTTGCTTGGAGCGGACCTTGAGTTAAGAGAGCTTCAAAAGTCAGGCAGAATTGGCAGAATAGAAGTTAATTCAGAGACAAGAACAGGCAAAACCAGAGGTACAATTGTTATATCATCTTCTTTGGACAGAGCTGAAACTTCAATAGTGGCAGCAGCCTTGGAGATAATACAAAGAATAGGACCATGCAACGCCAAAATTGAAGTGATAAACATAGAGGATGTAAGAGTAAGCAAGAGAAGCATGGTTATTGAAAGGGCTAAAGGATTGCTTAAGAAAATGATGGATCAAACGATGCCTGACTCTCAAGAGATGGCAGATGAGGTTGCAGCATCTGTAAGGGTTATGGAAATTATTGAGTACGGAAAAGACAGGTTGCCAGCAGGCCCAGCTATTGACGAAAGTGACGAGGTTGTAGTTGTTGAAGGTAGAGCAGATGTTTTGAATTTGCTAAAGCACGGCTTCAAGAATGTTATTGCAATGAATGGCACTTCTGTACCTGAAACAATAATAGAGATATGTCAGAAAAAGGTAGTTACAGCATTTGTTGATGGTGATAGAGGTGGCAATCTCATAATAAAGGAATTGACATCAGTAGCTGACATTGATTTTGTTACAAAAGCTCCAGATGGCAAAGAAGTTGAAGAAATAACAAAGAAAGAAATACACAAAGCATTAAGAAGCAGAATTTCTGGCGAGCAAGCAAAGTTTGAGCTTTCAAAAGAGCCTGAAAGAACATCGATGCAGCTTGTTAAAAGACAGCCAACTCAATTCCAGAGGCCAATGCAAAGACCCTTCCAACCTATTTTAAATATCAAAAAAGTTCAAATCTCAAATGAAGAGAAAACTGCTTTTAAGGGCATGCTTGAAGACTTGATTGGCACTAGAGGAGCTGAGATACTTGACAGCGGACTTTCAGTTTTAGGTAAAGTTCCTGTGAGTGAGATACAGACAGCATTGAAAAGCATAAACAATGCTTACGCTGTTGTATTTGATGGAAGCATAGAAAGAGAGACTGTTAAAGCTGCAGAAGAATCTAATGTGAAATTTTTGATAGGAATGGACTCAAAAGTCAAGCCGCATGAGACAAGGGTTAATTTGTTGACTGT
>CAZRRL010000062.1:0-7399 GCA_964602555.1 uncultured Methanosarcinales archaeon
GTTATGGACCTTAAATCAGTTATCAGAACAATTCCTAATTGGCCAAAGCAAGGTGTGATGTTCAGGGACATTACTACCCTGCTTAAAGATGCGAATGCATTTAACTATGTGATTGACAAATTGTATGAGAGATACAAAAATGACAACATAGACTTAATTGCTGGAATTGAAAGCAGAGGTTTTATTATCGGTGGTGCATTAGCGTTTAAATTAAACAAAGGCTTTATACCAATAAGAAAAGAAGGCAAATTGCCTGCAAAGACAGAGAAAAATCATTATGAGCTTGAATATGGAAGAGCTGTAGTTGAGATTCACGTTGATGCAATTCCAAGAGGCTCAAAAGTCTTGCTTGTTGATGACTTGATTGCAACAGCAGGCACTTTGCTTGCATCAATAGGTCTTATAGAGAAACTCGGTGGCAAGGTAGTTGAATGTGCAGTCATAATAGAATTGCCAGATTTGCATGGAAGAGAAAAGATAGAAGGTAAAGGACATAAATTATTTTCTTTAGTTCAGTTTGAAGGAGAATGAATTAAGTATTTGGAACATTATTTAGACTTTATGACTGGCGCGATAATGTAAATTGGTGGCACACCGTTTTCAAATGGAATTTTTATAACATGTAAGCGAGAATAACCATTAAATCCTTTTAACAAATCTATCATTTCTGGAGTAAGTTCTCCTCTAATAACATTAAAAGAGCTCGCATCTTGCAACATTTTGCCTATATCATCTGCACTAGATAATCTTTCTGATTGTCTTTGTATTGATTGATAAACATCGTTAGGCACTTCGCTGGAATACATAGAGTGTACCTTAGCTAAATCTTCATCACTCATTAATCTTTGGTCAATTGATGGTTTTTCTGTTTTTGGCAAAATTGTACATCCTGTTACTAAGCACACTGCTATTACGGGAATTAACCTATAGTTCGATTTCATGTTCAATATAGCAGATAAATCCATTTATAAATCTTTCGTTTTTTACTACATTAAAGTAGTTATGTATTTTAAAAAATAAATTAAGGTCTTTTTCAATAAGTTTAAATAAAAGGATTAACTATAGTTTAATTAATGAACAAAAACCAGTCATTAAAATTAGCTTCTTTTATATTTGGATTGATAGCATTAATACATCTATTAAGAGCGGTTTTAAATTTAGAAGCTGTAATCGCAGGCATTAAAATACCAGTTTATGTAAGCTATATTTTTGTGATAATAGCAGGTTACTTATCGTGGTATATGTATAATGCAAGCAAGAAGTAATCACTCTCCAATAACCTTAACCATCACTCTTTTCTTTCTTTGGCCATCAAATTCCGCATAAAAGATTTGCTCCCAAGGGCCGAAATCAAGTTTGCTATTTGTGATTGCAACAACAACTTCTCTTCCCATTATTGTGCGCATTAGATGAGCGTAAGCATTATCTTCGCCTGTTAAATTATGCTTATAATCTTTTGTTACATCAACAAGTTTATGAAGCCATTCCTTATAATCTTCTATCAAGCCAGGCTCGTCATCATTGATAAAAACAGAAGCAGTTATGTGCATCGCATTAACTAGAACAATGCCTTCTTTAACTCCGCTTTTTCTAACTGCGTTTTCTACTTTGTCTGTTATATTGATAAATTCAATTCTTTTAGATGTGCTAAACCATAAATGCTCTGTGTAGGATTTCATTTTTTAACTTTTTTATAAATTAAGATTCCAATAATTTTTTATGTTTATAAATTTTATTTATTCAACAATAAAAAAGAATCAATAATTTTTGTCAAAATTCAGAGCAACATCAATCAAAACATCACTAACCATCTTTAAAGCATTTTCACTTAAATATTCACTTTTATCTTCCGGTGAATGATAAAGCTTAAACATTTTTGGGATTCTTCCAGTATAAAAATCAAATATAGTTTTGAAGACATTTCCTTTGACAAATCTTTTTATTGCTTCTTTATCTTTTTTTGGGGCAACTGTTACACATAAGGCATGCTTGAATCCTCTATTCAAAAAACTATCTTGATCACCCCAGAAAACAGGTAAATGTCCAACTGTTTCAAAATATATATTTTTTCTTCTTAAAATTCCTTCTATAATTTTTAATGCATAACTGTCTTTATTAATTTTTGTTATTGGCCACAAGCCAATTGCATCACCATAACCACATAGCTCAAGATGGTAAACCGCTGTTAAATCTTTCATTCCGTATTTTTTAATGTAAGAAATACTGCCAAATCTTCCAATTTCTTCATCATCAAAGAAGATAACCCTTACTTGATTTTTCAACTTTAATTTTTTAAGTTGTTCAATTACATCAATTAATATTGCAATTCCAGAAGCATCGTCATTTGCTCCTGGGCTATTAGGAACAACATCAAAGTGTGCGGATAAAATTGTATATTTTTTTGCTTTTAAATTGCCACAATTGACAATAATATTTGTTCCTTTAAAAGTTAAATAAGTATAATTCTGTTCGATAAATTTTATTTTTTTATTTTTTAAAATACTTTTTAGTGTTTGCAATCTTTCTAAATCTGATTTGTACTCAAATTTTTTGATATAGTATAGTAACATATATTATTTAGCTTTTATTATAAGTTTTTATATTTTTAGTTTAAATTATTGAAATCTTAAAACAATAACTTTAAATACAATTTAACTATCCTAGGATAGTAAAATGCAATGGATGCGAAAGTTTGAGTTAGGAGTACAATCTCGCAGTATAGAAGATGACATTAAACCACGTCAAGGTGTAACTTATAAACTAACTGATTTAGGTGATAAAGTAATTAGTGCATTTGTTAAAGGCTACCAAGGACAACTAAGCAATGAAGCTGTTAAAGATCACAGGAGAGAAATCTACATTAAGCTTTGCGAACATTATAAAGAGCCAGTTGATTTGATCAAATTTGATAAAGGCAAAGTCGATTTGACCAAATATGATTTATGGATTGTTCTTAACACTATTCTAGGTGATAGCTACAAAGGAATTTTATATGATACAAAATCACCTACTCCAGAAGAAACTGAGTTAAAAGAAACAAAACGCAGAAGAGGCAGGCCTAAGTTACATTTCAGCAGTCATGATAAATGAAGCAAAAGGGAATAAAATAAAAATCTGAAAGAATATTAATAGAAAAATAGAGATTATAAATGGACAGAAGACAATTTCTTGCAACTCTTGGTATAATTTCTTCAAATACGGCTGGATGTGCTCGTTACATGAAGGATTTGCTCGAAGAAATTGAAAAAGAAAGGATTGATTATATGCTTTCTATGTTCAAGATGATTACTGATAGTTATGCTATAGCAAAAACTACAAGTAAATTTCTAGTAAATAATAGTGTTGAAGCAGAAGAAAAAGAAGGTGGAGGAATTATTTTAAGCAGTGGGCATTTTATTACAGTGGATCATAACGTATCAAATTATGAAGGGGGCAATGTTAAGAAAATTTTTGAAAAAACATATATAAATGGCAGCGAACTTGAAACTATTGTCAGAGATCAGGAAAGAGATATTGCAGTATTTGAATTACCAAAAACATTAAGCCATCCTTCTTTTCCGATGGATATGCTAGGTGATAGTGACAAAATATACATTGGACAAGAAGTTTACTTAATTGGGAATCCATATATGATTGGGGCGCTAACAAAAAAAGGCATAATATCTAGACTCACAAATGCAAAAATAGATTGTGAGGATGATGGCTCTCAACGTAAATTAGTTTATAAAGCATATTGTGATGAAGATTTTGGTTTATCAATCCCTCCTATAGGTGGAGATAGCGGATATGGTGTATTTGACACTAAGGAATTCAAGTTACTTGGTCTTGTAAGATACCTCAGAGCTTATTGGGATTTGGCATTTGTAAAGAAGATAAATACTTTAAAAGAATTTATCAAGTGGAATAGATAATTTAATAAGGTGAAATAAGAATGAAATCAAATAAAACATTAATGTCAATTCTAACTGTATTTTTAATAGCTTATGCAACGCCGATATATAACCAGCAGCCGATGCCTAAGGAAAGAGGTTTTGAATTAAATAAATTTACATTATATAGGCCACTTAGGTTTGGCAAAAAGATAATCAGAGAAGTCTATGGAACATCAAAAATATTTGACACAAATATGAATGGTACAGCGGACACAGTATTTGTTTACTTAAAATGTGGTGGTGTTGACCAGCAAGAAGCCTTCGCAGTATTTAATTTGTGGGATTTTACATTGCTACTTGATATTAAGCAGGATAGATTTGTCGACATGGCTTTAAAAACACGAGGTAACAGACAGCCTTTTGAGGACAAACCATTATGCATTTATGTGGCTAGACAAAATTCTCTTGAGAAGAAACTTTATAGCTAGTGAATGATGTCTTTTTCTGAATTTGTGCCTTAGTTATTTAACCAAAGAAAACTCACAAACCTTGTTAAATTGACAAACAGCGCATTTATTCGGATTTTTTGTTGGCTCTGGCTTTCTTTTTTCCATCAAAACGTCTCTTAACCTTAGCATTGCTAACAATAATTGTTCTTTATGAGTGCCTGTATATTTTTCCTTCCAAATAATTGAGCCATCGTCTCTATTTTTTAAAACTGCATAAATTGGCTTTGTTATAAAACCCTTAAAATTATTTTCCAATAAATGGCAGTAAGCCCATATCTGCTTTCTTGTTCCTATATAAGCATAGTCATTTGGCTTGTCATCGACAACATAAATGCCTTCTTTGTCGCAGCTTAATTCATCTATCCTGCCAAGCAATACAGTGTCATTTGCAACATGCTGCAACTCAACCTCTCTTGTTGTAACTAAAGCTTCACTCTTGAAAAATTCCTCCCATGTTATAGGCTCAGCTGTTTTTACAAAGTCCTCATATTTTCCTTCATGAATTGTTGCACCTTCAATCATTGCTTTTGTTTCTATTAAAGGCAATTTCTTTACTTTGCTTAAGTACAATTTTTGCTCACAAAAGCTTGCTTCCTGAAACCAAGAAGCGCCTATTACAACTATTTGTTTTTCCATCGGTAACTAAGATATAGTTATAAATATATAAATATTAAGTAAAATTTATTAAGAAATTAGTAGAACTTGTTTTTATGCAACAAAATTTAAATCTTTCTGACCCTGAAACTGAAAATATTCGCGAAATTTTATACGACCCAGATGCAAGTATAGAAGAAATATTAAATGGTGAAAAGCCGCCTTATGTTGGTGCATCTGTTTATGGAAGATACTTTATACTTCGTTTATATGATTTTTTTACCGGTCGATATCAAACCTGAAGTAATACTTGAAGCAACATTCGTTGACTCAAAACAAAAGGTTGCAAAAGTTAGAGAACTATATGTTAAAAAACTAGATAATTCAACAAATATTGCTACTATATTAAATAAAATGACGAGAAAATACTTTCCTAATCAAACATTAGAGTCAGAGATAGCAATGCAACAAAATGGAAAACATCAAATTTGACGATAGACTTTTAAAAATTTTAGAAAAAGAAGTTTTAAAAGAGAAATGGAAAAAGAAAGCAAGAATTATTGGTGTAGTACAGAGAAAAAGGGTTACTAAAAAAGAAAGTTTTTTGTTTAACGTAAAAACATTAAAATCTGAATACGATATTGTTGTTCCACAATATAAAAAAGAAGAATTTGAGATTGCGAGCAATATAAAAGAAGGCGACACAATAAAAGTTATTGGCGATAAACAAGTGAGTGGAATTATTTTTTGTGACAGGATTAAGAGAATTGGTAAGAATGATAAGGAAAAGCAGATGAAGATTAACATTTAAAATTTATCTTTAATCCGCATTCGGCAAAATTATTTTAATTATGTTTTATTTTTCAATCCGTGCCTTCGGCACAAATTCTAGTGCTCGGCTTCGGCTTTTCTGCCATTAGCCTCAGCCTCACCTGTATATTCAATGAATTTTGGCATAAGACTTATTTATTCAGAGGTTAAAAAATTTATTATACTTCTAATTTGGTTATAATCATTAAAATGCTTGATGCAAAATTTGATTAGCTTGATTTTTCATTTTTTGAATTTTTCAATTAATTCTTTTAACTTCTTTATTACTTCGTTTGATTCGTCCTCTGTTATTGTCTTTCCATAATAATTTATACCATTCCTAATTTTTCTTAGCTCATCAAAGACATCACCTTCTTTCGATAGCCCTAATATTTCCTTCAAAAATGCAGTATAGCACTCATGATTGTAAATTTTATATCCTTTTTCTAAAGCAGTACATTCCAAGTATTCTCTTAAGGCGTCATAAAGCAGGGTTATCTTTCCTATGTGAAGATGTTCAGGAAGCGCATCAGCTGATTCAACTTTTACTGCGGCAATTTCTCTTGTAGACTTTATCATATTCTTATCTTGCTTGACTTCCTTGGCGATCCTATTTTTAATGCATTCGTTCCAGTCCATTTTACCAGTTACCTCTTAACTTGTATCCGTTTAGAATATTGTTGAGAAGCTCTGTATTTTTTACATTTTCCCTATCTTTAAATAAGAAAAGCTGTATTTTTCTTTTTAGCTTCTTTTCAAATTCATTTACATTAAGCTCTTTTCTTGTAGCTGTAAATATTGCTATGTCAATATCAGAATCTTCTTTAACTTCTGCCTTTGACAATGAGCCAAAAATGATTATTACAGGGCTTAATAATTTCTCGCTTAATGCCTTTATAAGACCAGAATCCTCAAGCACAATCTTCCAATATACTCTTGACAAGTCAATAAACAAATCGCTTTCCTTGTTTGCAAAATAATAGAAGTATTGCTTTTCCTCTTCTTTTTTTAAAATACCTTCCTTTTGGTAGCTTTGCAACAGCTTTGATGCTGTAGGAGGGCTCATTTTTTGAATTCTGGCATATTCCCTGACATTAATCCTTCTGTAATTATTTTCAAAAAAAGGCCTTAAAGCGTTAAATATTTTTAACATCTGTTAAGTAAAATTAACAGTTATATTTAAATCTTTCTATTGTTAAGAAAATTTTACGGATGTTAAGTAATTTTAACAACTTTTGTTGATTAACAATCTTCCTTATATATTAGGCTTATAATCATCAAAATGCCTGATGCGGAAGAAGATTAGCTTTCGCTTTAGCTTTTCATTTTCTATTTCATACTATTCTTCGTCTATTGCTTCCTCAATCGCTTCTTTAGGGATATTTTTGTTTATTCTTTCCAAAGCATCTCTTAATCTTTGTGTTAAGACCACTTCATTATACTTTCTTTCTTCATTTATTCCTCCTTCTGAAATGTCAGGGCCATGAAGTGTTTTGTAGCCTAGCTCTTCCAGCATTTCCAAGCATGCTTCTTCAACTTCAGATTCAGTCATTATTTTGGGCATTTTTATTTATAGCAAATGACACAACTTTTTAGGTATAATAATGTCATTTG
>CAZRRL010000063.1:0-7377 GCA_964602555.1 uncultured Methanosarcinales archaeon
GCGCAAGAGGAACTTTAATAGATGTGGTTTCCTCAAAAGGATATTATGCAGAGCCATATGCATATCCTATACGCACTAAAGATCCTTCTGAGAATGTATGTGCTAAATCAATAACTGATTATGACAAGTTTAGGAAAGATTGCGCAGCAAAAAAAGCTGATGTTGTTTATGAGTATGATATAAATGGCTGCCAAGTCGCAAAAGAATGTACATACTGCCAGCAAGACTATGAGAAAGCAAGAAATATTTACTTTAGGAATGTATTCATTATAAGTGGTATTGTTGGGATTATTGTCATAATTATTGGCGGTGTTTTGCAAATAACAAGTGTAAGCGCTGGGTTATTTGGTGGAGGAGTTTTAACTATAATTTATGGCACAACTAACTATTGGAGCGAATTAGCTGATTGGGCACGCTTTATTATTTTAGGAATTGCGCTAGCAGTTTTGATTTATCTAGGTTACAAAGGATTTTCAATACTCGGATTTGGAAAAAAAGTTGAAGAGAAAGCTAAAAGGAAAAGGTAATTTTATTGCTTGATTTTTGATTTAATTCTATGGAACACATTTTTTTATTATCTGGAGATTATATTGAATTAGCAAAAGAAGAAGTTATTAATTTGTTTGATATTGGTAATAGTAAGTTATTGGATAGGTTATTAATTGTTGATTTAAAAAACAATGAAAATGAATTAAAAAAATTAAGCAAAAGATTAGCATTAACAAAAAATATTTACAAATTTTTATTTAAATGCAATATTGACAAATTGATTACATCAATGAAAAATTTTGATTGTAATTCTGTTTACAAGGACAATTTTTGTTTGAGGATACATAATTTCAACAACAATATTAAAAAATTCAATAATAAAAATTCAATAAAAAATATAAAAAAATACTCAGAGAAAAATCTGGCTAAATTTATATGGAATTCTGTAACAAATCCAAAAGTAAACTTAGAAAATCCTAAAACAAAGATTGAGTTATTTTTTATAGGAGATAAAGTTTATTGTGGTTTATCAATTTGGAACAATAAAGAAGATTTCAAAGCAAGAAAAGCTCACCTTAGACCTTTTCCAAATCCTAGCTCTTTGCATCCAAAAATTGCAAGAGTATTGGTGAATATTAGTGGTGTAAAAGAGAATGAAATTTTGCTTGACACATTTTGTGGCACAGGTGGTTTTTTGATTGAAGCAGGATTGATGAAAATTAAATGTATTGGTTGTGATATAAGCAAAAATATGGTAAAAGGGTGCAAAGAAAATTTAAAATATTTCAAAATTAGAAAACAGTATAAAATTATCAATAAAAATGCACTCGATATTAACAAAAATTTTGATTATTTTATTACAGATTTACCTTATGGATTGAACTCTAATGTTTATTTACAATATAATAAGAAATCATTAAAATATAAATCCAATAAAATAAACTTGAAACTTTCAAAAAAAGACGCAGTTAAAAATCTTGAGCAATTTTATCTTTTATTTCTTAAAAATCTAAGAAAAAAATTGAAGAAAAAGGCAGTTATAATTTTTCCTAATTATGTTGATTATAAAAAATTGCTTAAAACTTCAAAATTCAAAATTGAAAAAGAATTTGAAATTTATGTGCATAGAAGTTTAAGCAGGAAGATTGTGAGAATTGGTTAAAAATAATAAGCGTGAAAAGTTCGTGAAACATATGTGATTTAACGACCCGAAGGGCTCGAGGTAAGGAATTTTACCTCGAATTTCCTCCATTGGCTGAGAAATTCAGAGTTGAAAAAATTCCGAACACTACATTAAGACATAGAAGTAGGGTGGCTTTGACTTTCTCTACTTTTCATTAAATAATGATATCTTGCGGTAATTCCATTTAAACCTCTAACAGTGTCTTCTGGAAGATTAAACGAAACAACAATCAACTTTCCTCCACTTCTTGAAGAAGAACCTTCGGTAAATAAATAGAAATTATTATCCTTAATATGACCCCTAAATCTTCCTCTAATTAAAAACTGATAGTCAGCTTCAGGAAATTCTTGTTGATGAATTTGACTCATTCTTTCACGTACTTTACTACCAGTATAACCAACAAAAACTCTAAAATTAGATAAAAAGAAATTCCTTTCTTGAATTTCACGTCTTAAAATATCTTCTCCGAACAAGTCATTTAGATAGCTCTTTCCTCTCTCAATTTGTTCTTCCAATTCTGATACTGAAAAAATATGTGGAATAGTAATATAATTTTGTCTCCAGGCTGGTACAAAGACGCCACCAACTAAGACATCCTGTGAAGACCGTGTGCCAAACGTTCCCAAAATCGTTTCATCTAAAAATTTTCTTAAAGAAGTGTCTTTATCTTTCTGACCTCTGACAAATTCATCTATTCTTCTGTAACCAACTGTTTCATATAAAAAATTTTCGATTGATTGTTGCGTACTCATATCTAATAAACTATTTTTTACCCGCAGGAAAGTATCTTTTATATTGTTTAACTGCTTCTTTTCCTAATTCAGTATATTGCATTATTAATCGTTTCTTATCTTCTTGACTTAAAGGCGTAGCTCCTGGTATTGTTACAGCTTTATATGGTACAATAACTTTATCTCCAACCTTAACTGCACTGTCAACTAATTTTTTGATTCCATCGAAATATATAGTCATCGCTGTTTCTATTCTCCTTAACTTGAATTCTTTGCTGTCTCTTACATTTGCATATTCATCTATGTAACTTTCTCTTAAATAGCCATTAAATAGTTCGAATGCTTTGTTTAGTTCAACTCCATGCTGATATTGCTCAGCTTTTGTTCCTTCTGGAGCTCTAACAACAATATAAACTTGATCAGCAACTTGAGAAAACTCTCGACT
The DNA here is from genome assembly GCA_964602555.1 of uncultured Methanosarcinales archaeon. Taxonomy (GTDB): domain Archaea; phylum Nanobdellota; class Nanobdellia; order Woesearchaeales; family GW2011-AR4. Next base: position 2,849 of record CAZRRL010000063.1, read on the forward strand.
AGTTTTAGCGCTGATTGATGGCACATCAAACTTTGGTGATAGTGCTCTAAATTTGTTAGGCTCTAATTGAGGAAGCTCAGTTTCTGGTGCATCAAAAACTGTTAATAGATTTTTACCATCTACGTGCTCAAGAGATAACTTCAAAACTAATTGCTCCAAAGGTTCTCTCTTACCATTAGGTGTAGCCACAAAGGTGTTAGTGTAATTTCGTTTTTCTGATGTTAAAACTGTTGGGATGTAGAACATCTTAACGTAGCTTTCACCATCACTAAATTTTCCTCTGTCAACAACATCAAAAGCAGCACCTTTTCCATCTGCTTCAGCAACAACATGAGTGTAAAATTTCTCCTTTGGATTTTCAAGAACTTCTTTAGCATCTCTTGGTGGAAGCCTTTGATGTTCTTGCAAGTAAGAATGTCTTTGTATATATGCTTCTCTTAAAAGGTGCCCCATCGCAGTGAATGGACCTATTTTAACATTTTCTTTAGTCATGTCAGAAATAAATGCAACTGTGAGTGCACCTAAATCATTTCCTTGTGGATCTTGTAATCGCAATCCTTCTTCCGGACCTATATACTTATTTTTTAATTTAGACATACTTGCTTTCCACCCCAATAACTGACATCAATATCACAACTACTATATAAATCTTTCTATTTTATTAACTTAACAGTAATAACAGTACTATACAGTTTTGTTGAATATTTTTAGAACATTAACACTATTATAGTCAACCAACAAAGTAATTAGGGGTTATGCATAATTTGTTGTTGACTATTACGAACCCACAACAATACCTAATAATTTTTGTGGGTGAGTATAATTTATAAAATTATTAAATTTCTATATAGTAAAAAATTAAATCTGGTCAATATTTATTTATTTTCAATAAAGAAGATATTATTAATGTTTCTTTCTGTCTAATTTATTTTCTATATTATTTACTATCAGAGTAGTCTTTATAACAGCATCTGGGTTTAAAGACATAGAATCAATTCCACATCTTACTAGAAATTCAGCAAACTCTGGGAATGTACTAGGTGCGTCTCCGCAAATTCCAACTTTCCTTTTATTTTTTTTAGATTTTTCTATAACCTCACCAATAAGCCTTTTAACAGCAGGATTTCTTTCATCATAAAGCCTGCTTACTAACTCTGAATCTCTATCTAACCCCAAAGTTAACTGCGTTAAGTCATTGCTGCCAATGCTAAATCCATCAAAAATCTTTGCAAAATCATCAGCCAATATAACATTGCTAGGAATCTCGCACATAACATAAATTTCCAAGCCATTTTTGCCTTGCACTAAGCCATATTTTCTCATTTCATCAACAACTAGTTTGCCTTCTTCAACAGTTCTGCAAAATGGAATCATAAGCTTGATGTTTGTTAAACCCATCTCTTCTCTTGCCTTTTTCATGGCTAAGCATTCAAGACCAAAAGCCTCTCTGTAGCTTCCAGCATAATATCTTGACGCACCCCTCCAGCCAAGCATAGGATTTTCTTCCTTTGGTTCAAACTCATTGCCACCAATCAAGTTAGCATATTCATTTGACTTAAAATCAGACAACCTTACAATCACATCTTTTGGATAAAAGGCTGCTCCAATCATTGCAACGCCTTGCGCAAGCTTCTCAACAAAGAAATCAACTTTATTTTTGTAAGCAAAAGTCAACTCATCAATAATTTCCTTTACTTTCTTGTCTTTTAGCTTATCATAATGAAGTAGCGCTAACGGATGCACCTTGATATAAGAACTTATAATGAATTCTTCTCTTGCAAGGCCAACACCATCATTTGGTATGAAAGAAAACTCAAAGGCTTGATCAGGATTGCCAACATTCATCATTATTTTTGTTTTTGGCCTTTTTAATTTTTTCAAATCTATCTTGCGTATATCAAACTTTAGTTTGCCTTTGTAAACTTTTCCAACTTCACCTTCTGCACAGCTTATTGTAACATCAGTTCCTGTTTTGATAACTTCTGTACCGTGCTCTGTTCCAACAATCGCTGGAATTCCAAGCTCTCTAGCAACAATTGCAGCATGAGCAGTTCTGCCACCTTTATTTGTTACAATAGCAGAAGCAATTTTCATTATTGGTTCCCAGTCTGGATCTGTTTTTTCTGTTATAAGAACCTCTCCTTTCTTAAAACTAGCAATGTCCTTGACATTATGGATTACATGAGATTCACCAACTCCTATTTTTGTGCCTACACTTAAGCCTGTAACAATAACATGTCCTTTATCCTTCAACACATATTCTTCAAGAACATTGACATTTCTCTGGCTCTGCACTGTTTCTGGTCTTGCCTGCACAATAAACAATTCATTTGTGATGCCGTCTTTTGCCCATTCCATATCCATTGGCTTAAACTTCTTAGCTTTTTTTGAGTAATGTTCTTCGATTAGGCAAGCCCATTTTGCTAGCTTTAGAATTTCATTATCATTTAACATAAATCTAAATCTGTCATCATAAGACACCTCAACATTATCAGTTGTAGTTTTAATTCCATGCTCACTATAAACCATTTTTATTTTCTTACTGCCTAGCTTCTTGCTTATGATTGGTCTGTAACCCTTTTTTAGTGTTGGTTTGAAAACATAAAATTGATCTGGGTTCACTGCGCCCTGCACAACATTTTCTCCTAAACCATAAGCACCATTAATCAGAACAGCGTCTTTAAATCCAGTCTCTGTGTCAATAGAGAACATAACACCAGAGCATGCTTTGTCGCTTCTCACCATTTTTTGTATTCCTACAGACAAAGCAACCTTAAAATGATTAAAGCCTTTGTCGACCCTGTAAGAAATTGCTCTATTTGTAAATAAAGAAGCAAAGCATTTCTTAGTGGCTTCAATTACTGAGTGTTCTCCTCTTATGTTTAAGTAAGTTTCTTGTTGCCCAGCAAAGCTTGCAGAATTATGAGTTATGATACCACCAATTCCAGCGGCAAAATTTTCTATATTTGGAACTGTAAAATCATACACCATCCCACTGTACTCAATTTCTTCAATTCTTTTTATCCTGTCCCACATAACACTTTTCTCAAACAAGTTAGAATACTCTTCCAGACCATATTTTTTCATTATTTTTTTAAATTCAGCCATAGAAATACTGCCTCTCAACAGCCCTTTATTCCATGGAAATAAATTTTTCTTGAACTTTCCTTCATCGTCGTAATTAACGTAATTTTCTAAATTGGCTTTTACAACAGAATTCTCATAAAATGCTCTTCTACAATTCTTGCAATAAAACCTTATCTTCTTTTTATAATAACTTGTTTTTTCAATTTTCTTATCACAAAGAGGGCAAAAATAAACTTCAACTATATTTTTTTCTAAGGGTTTATCATGACTAGATTTAATCGTTTCAGACAAACTCTTAGAAATAAAAATACTGTTTTTAAATTGAGGGTGCTTTTCTTTTTTTTGGTAAAATTCAATAAATTTATTTAGTTTGTTTATTTTATTTTCATCTTTTAAGATAATATACTTCTTAAACTTGCTAGCTTCGGAAGCTGGTATATTAATAGTAAAAGAACCTTTTTTTCTTCTCAAATATAAGTTAAAGTCTAATATTTCCAAAAGTTTAATTATGCCTCCTATCAGTTGTTCTGAGATGGAGCTATACTCTACAACTTTTTCAGAAATATAGCCGTCACCATCAAAGCAACCAGATAAAAATGAACTTATAAGCTTACTATCACATTCAAAAATGAAGTTAGGAACCTTCTTTATTTTACATGATTTTCCTTTTCCTTTAAAATTAAGTGGCATGCCTGTTACTTGATGTAAAAACCTAACAAGAGCTTTGCAGTATATTCTTAATGAGTTTTTATTGATTTTTTGATTATTATATAGCGATAATTGTTTTGAAAAGTTCTTAGCTTTTTCTATAATCTTATTATTAGAATTAGTCAATATTATTCCGGATTTGTAAGTGCAACCCTCAGCACAGTATAATCCCAAAAAATATGCAAAGTTATTATCTATTGGTATATACCTCTTTAATGGGTTTTGTATTTTCCAGTTTGAAGAATTATTTTTAATATAAATCAAATCATCTTCTACATAAACATCTTCGCCCTCAACATAATCTAAGACATCAATAATTTTAATATCAGATTCAATTAAAGGGATTTTTCTTGTTACAGGAACCATCTCTTTTCCTTTAAGTTCAGAAATAGATACAGTTTTTGGCTTAAATTCATCACTTAGAACAATTAAAGAGTGGTTTTCACTTATTTCAATTTCCCTGCCAGTTTCGGTTATAATTTTGTATAATTTTGCATTTTTAGCTGGATGTTGATATATTTGCTCAGCTTTTGCCCATTTAGCTTCACTGTTATCCATAGCAATAACTTCTAATTCAACGTCGCTACAATCCCCAAAATTTGTATAAATATTCTTGATAGTATCGTAGTATACTTTGCCATTTATCTTTACCAGTACCTGCGAGTTTTCTGATATGCTTGGCAAATCTTCTGCTGTTGCAGAGCTTCTGACTGCAACATCTGTGCTTGGACCAT
>CAZRRL010000064.1:0-7331 GCA_964602555.1 uncultured Methanosarcinales archaeon
CCAGGCACAACTATAGGCTATGCAGTTCTTGACATTGATGGCAACTTAATTCAAATAAAGTCTTCAAAGCAACTTGACTTAAATCTGCTAATTTCTGAATCAATCGAGCTTGGCAAGGTTGTTTTAGTTGGAACAGACAAATTGAAAGTTCCTGGCTTAGTAGAGTCGTTCGCTACAAAACTTGGAGCTAGAGTTATGAACCCAAAAGAAGACCTCAAAGTTGATGAAAAAAGAAAAATGACAAATAATTTTAGCTTTGGGGATGAGCATCAAGGTGATGCTTTAGCAGCTACATTATTCGCATACAAATCAGCAAAACCATTGCTTGATAAAATTGATTTTTTTGCTAAAGAAAATAAAAAATATGAAATTAGGGATAAAATTAAAGAGCTTGTTATTACAAAGAGAATAAGTATAAAAAGCGCAGTTAGCATAATCGAGAAAAAAGATGAAGAAGCTCAGATAATAGAGAAAGTTATTATTGAGAAAAAATTAAATGAGAATAATTTTTTAAAATTATATGATAAGTTAAAGAAATATGAAGAAGAAATAAAGTTAATAAAGAGATACAACAATAAATTATTGAAAAGAATAAAGGATTTAGAAAAAAATAAGCTTGTTGAGCAAAAAAAAGACAATAAAAAACTAATTGATTTTCGGGAAAATAGAATTAAATTTCTTGAAACTTTAGTTAAATCAAAAGAAAAGTATATAGAGCAACAAGGTGTGTTAATAAAAAAGTTCAATAACTTAATTTCAAACATCAATGATTTTTATATATTAAAAAAGCTTGGCACATTTGGTATAAATGAGTTTAATTTCAAAAATAAAATACTTAACATACAAAGAAACGATATTGTTCTTGTGAACGACCCTAATATTATAAGCAATGATGTTATTGATATATTAAAAGATAAGGTTTTTTTAATCATTCACAAAAAACCTATTAGCAAAAAAATTGTGGAGAAAATTCCATTTGTTTTTGTAAATGCAAAAAACCTCAGAATTGATGAAGATAAATATTTTGGATTTGTAGAAAAAAAGCATTTTGAAATGGAAAAAGATAAGATCGATTGGGCTAAGAAGATTATTGCTGACTACAAACAAGAAAAGCAACTAATCTCTAGGTAAATCGTTGCTTCTTATCGTTACCTTTTTCCCTGTCTTTAAATCTTTTGCAAATATCTTTTTACCTATAGTTATGAGTCTGACTTTTTCACCTCTTATTGAAACTATGTCGCCTTTTTTGTATTTTGAGATTTTGAACAGAACATTGACTCTGTAAAGGTATTTCCCTTGCTTATTTCTAGTGTGTAGCTTTGAACTTATTTTAAGTTCGCCGCCAAAGCTGTCTTTCAGCTTCTTGCCCAATATTCTTATGTACTTCTGAGAAGTTATATAAAGGTCTACACCATTAGAAAATTTAACAGTTTTTGTTATCGCTACGTTACCTCTTTTTATAATCTGGTTTAATACAAAATTGATTATTTCGTCATTTACATGCCTAAGCTGTAATACGCCTTCATAATAGTCAGAACGTGCAAGTTTCATTTTTATTAATTTATTATTGCTTTTGAAGTTTCTTTTTACTATAAAATCAAAACCTTTTTATTCTTTTTGCTAAGAAAGCAGTTTATGAACTTGAAAAAGAACTTAAAAAAGTTATGGTATTTTATATGGGAAGACAACAGCATTTGGAGCTGGCTTGTTAACATTGTCTTGGCATTTGTTCTTATCAAGTTTATTGTATATCCTGGATTAGGCTTAATACTCCAAACATCACATCCTGTTGTTGCTGTTGTTAGTGAAAGTATGGAGCATAATGCTAATTTCGATAAGTGGTGGGAGCAGGCAAACAAGTGGTATATAGAAAATGGCTTGACTAAAGAGGATTTCAGCAATTTCCCATTAAAAAACGGATTTAATAAAGGTGATATAATGGTTTTAAAGGGCAAAAAAGCTGAAAGTATAGAGGTTGGTGATGTTGTTGTGTTCTGGAGTGCTAAGAGAGACCCTATAATACACAGAATAATAAAGAAATGGCAAGCTGATAGTATATATTTTTTCCAAACAAAAGGTGACAACTACAAGACAAATCCTAGGCCTATACAAAGCGCTTTTCTGGATGAAACTAAGGTGGAAGAAGGGCAAATAGTAGGCAATGCAGTATTAAGGATACCTCTACTTGGTTATATAAAAATATGGTTTGTTGATTTGATAAACTTGTTTAAAGACGCTATTCAAAAAGGTTAAATTTATATAGAATTTGCTAAATTTTTAGATTTAAGATGTTTTGCCCAAAATGTGGCTCAATACTAGTGCCAAGAAAGGAAGATAGCAAAAAGATGCTTGTTTGCTCATGTGGTTATAAAACAACACAGGTAGATAGAGCTACAGTAAAAGAGACTATTTCAAAAACTGATAAGGAAGTGGAGGTTATAGATAAGGGTGAGCTACAAACATTGCCAAAGACTACTGCTGAATGCCCTAAATGCGGTCATAAAACAGCTTATTTTTGGTTGGTGCAAACAAGAGCAGGTGATGAGCCAGAAACTAAGTTTTTAAGATGCGAGAAATGCGAGCATACTTGGCGCGATTATGATTGATTTAAGGCGTTTTTTGATAAAAGAATCTAAATAAAATTATAAATATTTTTATTCTAATAAGTATTTTTTGATTATATGAATATAAATATAAAAAACAATAAATTCAAGATAATAGTAATTCCCAATTCAAAAGAAAATAAATTAAAAAGTTTTGATAAATTAAGGAATGCTTATATACTACATATAAAAGCAAGGCCTGAAAACAACAAAGCCAACATAGCCTGTATAAAATTTTTATCAAAAATGTTAAGAAAGAGAGTTAGACTTTTTTCTGGGCTAAGTTCAAGGGAAAAAATTATAGAAGTGATTGATTAAAACAATAAATATTTAAAATCAAATGTTATAATAAGTGAAAAAGAGGTAACAAATATGTTCTTTTTTAAACCTAAGCCAAAGTATGATGAACTTCTTCCACCTCCACCTCCGCCAGACGAGAATATTGATGAGGAACTTGAAGAAGAGCTAAAGGAAAAACCAAAATTCTTTGATAAGGTACTAGGGCCTGAAGAGGAAAAGCCTGAAACCTTTCCTGAACAAGAAGAATTTAATAGCTTAGTTAAGGATCTGAATACAGAGATAAGTACAAAAAGGACTAGTAAAAAGGTAGATAGTTTTAAGAAAGAAAAAGAAGCAAAGCAAAAAATTTCAAAAAAAGCAAAACCATTGGGAAAAACTAAACAGATAAAGGACAAACAGCCAAAAAAAATAGTAGATGAAATTGAAGATTTAAAACCTGACTTAGACAAAGATTTTGAGGAGAGTATTGAATTTAAGCTGCCAAAAGAGTTAGAATTCGATAAAGAATATGTTGAGCTGCCAGATACTTTGGAAGAGTTTAACATTAAAGATACAGCTAAGTTTGATGATGGTTTTGAATTCAATCAACAAGCCAAAAAACCTAAAGAATTGTTAGAAGCAGAAGAAGAAATACAAGATGCAATTAAAAAAATAAAAAGCCAAGATAAACTTTCTTTTTTTAGTAGGTTATTTAAAAAATCTGCAAAGACAAAAGATTTTGAATTTAGTCATGAAGAGCAATTGTCTGAGCTTCCTGAGACTGATGAAATATTGATGATAAATAATAAATTAAGCAAGGCAAGAGAATCATTAATAAAATTTGATTTAGAAACTGCAAAAAAATATTATGTCGAAATAATGAAGATTTATAGCCAAGTACCACCAGACAAAAAAGCCAAGGTTTATCATGACATTAGAGACTTTTATTATGAAAGAAAAAGTGCAGAAGAATTAAAGATTTGATTATTCAATCCTTATTTTGTCACCAATTTTTAGGTTTAATTCTTTAGACGCATTAGAATTTTTTATTGATATTTCTAATGTATTTGAGCTTCCCTCAATAAGAAATAATTTATTTTGCGGAGCATATTCATAAGTTTCATAAAAACTTAAATTTTGATTAAAATTTTTAGTTTTCATATTGTAAGAGCTTTTATGTAAAGAATTTAAATTTGTTATAATATTACCGAAGTTATCTATCTTTACAACTTCACCTTCTCTGCCTTTCAAGTAAAAATCTAGCTTTGTTTTTATGATTGTTTTTTGTCCCAGTTTTTCAATTTTAATACCTTTTTCAAGTTGTGCAGCTGCTTTTGCAAAAACATCTCTGCCATGAAAGGTCATTGAAGCATTTTTGATTGGCAATTGGACTGCTTCAATAACTTTATCTTCAGCAGCTGCCTTGTACATCAATCCATTGTCGGGGCCTACAAAAAAATAGTTTTTTGTTTTGATAGCCAAGCATTGCCTTTTGCCTCCAACTCCAGGATCTACAACACACAAGAATATTGTATTTTTTGGAAAATACTTGTAGTTGTTGTAAAGAACCCATGCTGCTTCCTTAACATTTTGTGGGCTTACAAAGTTATATAAGTCAATTATTTTTGTATCTTTATTTATAGAGTAGATAACGCCTTTCATTACCCCGAGATATTCCGAGTAGCCAAAGTCTGTTAATATAGCAATCATAAGCTTTGTTTAAGCACATTTTATTTAAATTTTTATATTTTTCATAAACTTAATAAATTAATTAAAAATCTTAGGCAATATGAAGAAAAGCTTGTTTATTGTTGTTGATGGAATTGATGGCTCTGGAAAAAGTGAAATAGTAAAAATGCTTCACAATTATTTGTTTTCTAAAGGTAAAAGATATAGATTATTAACAACAAGAGAGCCAACCAATGGTGTTTATGGAAAACAGATAAGGAAAATGCTAACAACAGAGAAAGATCCAAAAAGCAACAGTAAAAAATTGATGAACCTGTTTATAAAAGACAGAAAGGAGCATTTGAATTACACTATAGAACCGTTCCTAAAAAAATCTGAATATCATGACATAAACATAGTAATTTGTGACAGGTATTATTATTCAACAATTACCTTTCAAGCTGCACAAGGCTTGGAAATTGAAGAGATAATCGCTAAAAATAAAGGATTTAGAAAGCCAGACATAGCCTTTATTCTTGACGTTGAGCCTGCTGTTGCATTGAAAAGAATAGAGTACAGAAAAAAGGAAAAATTTGAGCAGCTTAACTTTATGAAAAAAATAAGAGAAAATTTTCTTAAGTTGCCAAGATTATTGAAGGATAATATAAAAGTAATAGACTCTTCAAAGCCTTTAAAGGATGTGTTTGAAGATGTAAAGAAAGAAATTGATAAGATAATTGCTTAAGGAGTTTTAATATTTGTGTTGCTTTTATAATATGGTTCTGCAATTTCTTCTACTTCTTTAGGTTCTTGTATTTTTAAATTTTCATCTTTTCTTTCTTCTTTAACAATTTGCTCTTGATTAGCTCTTTGCTTTATTTTATCCCAATTAAAAATTATCGTTGCAATTACTATCGCAATTCCTATTATAACGGAGGGTGCAACAAAGTTGTACTGTACAACTGTCTTTTGGATTGTTGGATAAGAATGACATGCAAAATCAGAGCCGCAATACTCTTCTGAGCTGCAATCTTTGTTTGTTCTACATTCCCTTTGGCTAAAGTTAAATAGCCATCCAAGAAATATGACTATTATTATAAGCACAGCTATTATTGTTAAGCCAGCTTCTGATTTTTTATGAATTTGCATAGTAGCAAGGTAAGGATTTGCCTTTTTAAATCTTTCCATAATTAACTACTGTATAGTAATGTTAGAATTTAGTATTAAGGGCGTAAAAACGTTTTAAAATATTCAAACTACTTCGCAACAATAGTGCGAGGCGTTGCTGTCTTACCATGTCAAAAATTATAGATTTTTGAGCATGCTCGAAAATCCAATGGATTTATCGACACACCGCAACGCCTCGCTTATGTATTCATTTTAATGTTATATATCGGCGAGGCAAAATTTTTTCCACCATTAAAATTTTGCCTCGCACAAGATATTGTTCCGAAGGAACAGTTTGAAAATAAAATTATTCACGAAGTAATAATTTTAGAATGAAATTAATGCCCCTTAATAAGACATATAAGGTTTTTTAAGATTAATAAGCTAAAGAACTAGTCAATCTGCTCATTTTCTTGGTTTATTTCAATTTTTTCCTCAACAATGAATTCCCCTAGCTTTTTATTTTTTTGTATTGTCTTGAAACTTATTGGCTTGCTGTTATCCTTAACCAAAAATTTCACCTCTTTTTTTAATGAGATTAATCTAGACCGGTGCTACCAAAGCCATTTTCATTTCTTGTTGTTTCGTCTAGCTCATCAACTTCCTCAAAAATGGCTTCTTCTACTTTTGTGAACACCATTTGGCCAATTTTTTTTCCTTTTTCTATCTTGAACGGCTTGTCTCCAAAATTAATGACAGGTATTTTTATTTCTCCTCTATATGAAGAGTCTATTGTACCTACACAATTAGCATGGCTTATGCCATGCTCTAAAGCTAAGCCACTCTTCGGCCTTATTTGTGCTTCATAGCCATAAGGCACAGCAATTTTAATGCCAGTGGCTATTAATTTTCTTTCCATTGGCTTTACCAAATAGTCTTCAGTAGCGTACAAATCAACTCCAGAATCACCTCTATGGGTATAAAACGGTGTTTTTACATCAGCAATTTTTCTTATTTTCACTTTGAATACCATTTTAACCACAAAGAAAAACTCAAATGTTGACATCATACTTATATTTAAAGAATTCGTAATTAAAAAATATAGTTTTATTCACTTATGTTGATTAAGTTATGTTGAATTGTTATTTTCTAAATGAAAAAACTGAATAAATATGATTTTCTAGTACTCTGCCATTTGATGCATCTATCTTCATGTTCAATGTATTGAAAGCTTCTGTTACATATGTTATATTCCAAATAGTGCCAAGATTTGCTATGTTTTGCAGTATTGCTATTGTTTTTATGCTCCTATCCTTCGGGAAATTTTTCTCTTGAAATTCTGTTGCTTTTTCAATGACACTGTCAAATGTCAGCCTCACCTTATCAAGCTGTATTTCACTAACCTTTGTTTTTTCCTCTTTAAAAACTTCTTCTTCTGGCCTTATTTCGATATTATTACTTGATATTACAAAGGTTGTTATTTTGTCTTTTTCCTTGTTATAGAAACCGAGCTGCCAATCATCTTGACTCATTTCTTGAAGTATTTTAAATGCGTAAGAAAAGTATGTTTTTTTATTTTTTTGCCTCCATTCCTTAAAATCTCGGCTTTCTTCTAGCTTTTTCAATGCAGACTTTACGTCCATGATGGAGCTTAAAAACTTAAAATTTATATAG
>CAZRRL010000065.1:0-7072 GCA_964602555.1 uncultured Methanosarcinales archaeon
ACCAACTGACGTTTTTGCAGCATGGATGAAACGGTGAGCCCTGGCTGGTGCAAGTCAGTGAATGCTAAATTTCGCAAGAAATTTAGAGTTCCAGTACGCTTAGTTTAATGCTAAGACAGGCTATCGCAACGACAAATGCAAGCTTTGCATGTTACTGTTGCATCAAGAGCCTGACAAAAGGTGGCTTATTCTAACCCTGTATCTACTTTAACTAGAAACTAACATGGCACAAGATAGAATATCAATGCCAAGTGGCATGGGTGGCTTAGTAAGGTATTTTGATGAATACAAAAGCAAGATAAAATTTAAGCCAGGGCATATTATTGTGCTTTGTGTTGTTATTATAATTGTTATGATTTTTCTTTACTCTTACGGCAATAGAATGCTTGGGTTAAGGTGACAAAATGTTTCCTGGAATGAATCCAAGGGAATTGCAAAAAGCTATGAAGAAGCTAGGCATAAAACAAGAAGAAATCGATGCTGAGCTAGTTATAATCAAAACTCACGAAAAAGATTTAGTAATTAAAAATCCGAATGTGAGCAAAGTTAATATGATGGGCCAAGAGACTATTCAAATTGTTGGAAATATTACTGAAATTGATAGGGATAAAAAAATAGAAATAAATGAAGATGATATGGTAACAGTAATGGGGCAGACAAACTGTAGCAGGGAAGAAGCAATAGAAGCTCTGGAAGAAAGCAATGGAAATTTAGCAGAAGCTATATTAAAACTGCAAAACAAATAATTCTTTATAGATGCTATGGAAGAGTCATTTAATGAGGCAGTTCAAGAATTAAAGAGAGTTGATCACTTATTCTGGGTAAGTCTAAAGTACACTAGAACAGTTGATGTTATTAGGCATGTAATTGAAAGATTGATAAATTGCTTTAGTTTTGGGTTGGAGTCATTGCTCAAATACGCAAAAGAAAAAAAGCTTGTCACAAACTTGCCTACTAATGAAGGCTTGAGATGCGAGTTGCTGAAAAAAACATTTCCAGAAAATCTCGAGTTAATTGATTACATCAATTTTTATTTAAGGCTGAGAAAGCTGAGTAAAGCTGAGTATACAAAAAGAGAAGAATTTAGAAGGCATGTTACAATGATTGCAACTATTGATAAAGGCGAGGTTGTTGAGGTAAATATTGATTCTTTAAAAGAAGATTACGAAAAAACTAAAAATTTTATTGCCTTTGTAAAAAGAATAATTAAAGAAGAAAAGGAAGAGCACTAATTCAAAAGAAATGCATTTACTAGCATTAAACATGCAAAATTTAATTAAAAGGCTTGAAAAAAGAGACTGGAAAAAAAGAGAAATTGATAAAGCTATTAGCATCATAAAAAAAGCAAAGAATAGCAAGCCAGAACATATTTTATTCATTGAAAAAAGAATTAATTGGATATTGCTTTTTGTAATAATTGTGGCAAATTTTGCAATTTCTGTTGCATTAATACCAATTTTGATGGCTTTAAGAGGTTTGCTTCTTTATTTAGTTATAGTTATATTAGGAATTGTTTTTGGGTTATTATTTGAGCTTGTAATCAGAAGCATAGAGTATCTTGAAATAAAGCATCATATTTTACTTTCAATTTTTATTCCGTTAATTGCATTGGCTAGTGCTTTTGTTGTGTCAAATTTTTCAAATGATTTAATGGCAAAATTAAGCTTAACAAATATTCATAATCCAATACTTATTGCTATTATTTATTCAATTTCATTTGTATTGCCTTATATAGTTTACAGATTTATATTAAAGATAGAGTATTATGCAAAAGAATGAATAATCATCTATTTAGTTTTTTTCTTGAAATCTAATGCTGCTGAGTTAATACAGTAACGCATTCCTGTTGGCTTTGGGCCGTCATTAAAAACATGACCAAGATGGCTCTTGCATTTCTTGCACAAAACTTCTGTTCTATGCGCAAAAAAGCTATTGTCAGGCTTTGTTTCTATACTTTGCTCTGAAAAAGGATCCCAAAAGCTTGGCCATCCTGTGCCAGATTCAAATTTTGTTTTTGAAGAAAAAAGCTCAGCTCCACAGCCAGCACAAACGTACATACCTTTTTCCTTGTTTTTATAGTATTTGCCAGTAAAAGCCATCTCTGTACCTTTCTCTCTTAGAACATGATATTGCTCTGGGTTTAATTTCTTTTTCCACTCTTCTTCAGTATTTGGCATTGATTGTTTCATTTTTTATTTGTTCAATCATTTATAATTTTTATTTGTAAGGGCGGCGAGGGAGAATTACGTGCGAGTGAGCGAAGCACACCCACAAGCATATCGAACTCCCGCCAAGCGGGGACTGCACTCGGGACTTTATGTCCCGCAAGGTGTTAACGGACTTTGCCGTTATTCCACAGCCGCCTATTCTACCATTAAACTATCGCCACCATTGTATATTAGAAGTACAAACTATATTTTAAAGGTTGTGGAATTAAGTTTATTTGTGATATATTCTGATTGGAATATTTAAAGCAGTAATATTATTAAGTATGTATAAAAATTTTAGGCATCAAAAATGGAAAATGGATTAGAAAATAGAGTTTTTAATTTTGGTCAAAAGATTAAAAGCTCGGATAAATTGGTATTTGCTATTGAAATAAATCCTCCAATAATAAGTACACCTCAAGAGCAAGTATATTGGGGTATAGAATGTATAATTGATTCATTTAGAGGTGATTTAAAGGACATTGTTGGTATTTTAGTGCCCGATAAAGAGCCACATGAAATAAGAAAGGATGGGACTAATTCTGGTGGAGCACTGCACATAACTTCTAAAGAATATGCTAAGTTATTAAGGGACAGATTAGGTGAAGAGAGTAATGTTGATATAGTGCCTTATATAAGAACTGTATCAGCTGATTTGCAGACGCAAATCCAATGGTCAAATGAAACCAAAAAAGTATTTAAAAATCTAGTTCTAGTTGGTAAGGATAGTAGTACAAAACAATATCCTGGTCCTGATCCAGCAGAATTTGCTAAATTAATTAGAGATTCTTATGATACGCTCGGAGCAATTTGTATCCCACACAGAGGGATTGTACCAGGTACTAATACAAATCATTTTAAGCCGAATCCTTATTTAGAACCATTAAAGATGATGAAAAAAGAATTTGCTGATTTCTTTCCTACACAACTCATCTTTGAATCAGAATCTTTTGAGAACATGTGGGGTAAATACGAAACTTATTGTTCAGAAAGCCAGAGAAACCCCTCTCGTATTCTATTAGGTTTAACTCCAATCAAAAGAGAGAGTACTATTCTATTTTTAGAGTACGAATTAAGAGTTTACATACCACCCGATATTAAAAAATTTTTATTAGAAGATAATTCAAAAATTACTCAACGTTCAATAGATTATATTATTGAAATTGCAAAGAAGATAATTGACAAGCATGCAAATGACCATTCTCGACTTGGTTTCTATGTTTCGTGTATAAGCCCAAGAAATATACAAGGTCTAGGTGCTTATAGTGACCTTTTTGGAAGGTTAAAGCAAGAATTTGGATGCTTTTTAATTCGGTAAATTTTCTCGGATTGTTGATTATTATCAAATCAAAATTGAAAATAGTAATATTTTTAAATAAATGCAACATACCCTCTAAAAAGCAGCCCGAGTTCAATTAGAGCGTTTTTAGGGTTAAATAAAGTGCGCTTTTTTCTCGGCTATCTATGTATAATGCAGAATATAATGGCAGAAGTGGACTCACTAGCGTTCGTAACTTCTGCATTTTTGTAAAGAAAAAGAAATAACAAAAGAAAAGTAAAACATTAAGAAAAATGCCAGAAGAACAAAAACAGGAACTAAAGTATTTTGTAAGAATTGCTAACACAGACTTAGATGGAAATAGGCATATATATCATGCATTGACTAAAATAAAAGGTGTTAACTTTATGTTTTCTAATGCTATATTAAATGCAGCAAAAATACAAAAAACAATTAAGGCTGGTTATTTAACAGATGAACAAGCAAACAAAATTGATGAAATTATAAAAGATCCGTCAAAGTTTGGAATTCCTTCATGGATTTTCAACAGAAAAAAAGACCCAGAAGATAATGTTGATAAGCATTTAGTAGGATCAACTTTAACTTTCACTCAAGATAATGACATTAAAATGATGAAGAAGGTTAAATCATATAAAGGAGTGAGGCACTCGCTTGGCTTGCCTGTAAGAGGGCAAAGGACAAGATCAAACTTCAGAAAGAACAAAGGAAAAGTGCTCGGTGTGAAGAAAAAAGAAGGAACAAAAGCAGGCAGAGTATAAAATTATAAAATGGGCGACCCAAAAAGACAAAGGAAAAAATTTTCAAAGCCAAGTCATCCTTGGCAGAAAGAAAGGATAGTTGCTGAAAAGGATATACTAAAGCATTATGGATTAAGAAGAAAGTATGAAGTTTGGAAAATGGATTCTATCTTAAAAAAATTCCTTAACAGGGCAAAAACACTTATTGGAGAAAGAACTTTGCAATCAGAAATAGAAAAGAAGCAGTTGTTAAATAGGCTTTATTCATTAGGTTTGTTAAAAAAAGATTCAAAAATTGAGAATGTGCTTAACCTAACATTAAAGGATGTTTTAGAAAGAAGGTTACAGACTTTAGTGTACAAAAAGCATATAGCAAAGACCGTGTTGCAAGCTAGACAATTTATAACACATGAACATATAGCAGTTGGTAGCAGAAAAATAACAACTCCATCTTATTTAGTTTCGCTTGAGGAGGAGCCTCAGATTAGAGTAATTCATACTATGAACTTAAATAACAGTGCAAAAGAAGAAGAACATAAAGCAGAAAAGTTAAAGGTGGCATAAGATGGAACAACACCACTCAAGATGGGGAATCGCACATATTTATGCATCATACAACAATACAATTATCCACATTACAGATATAACAGGCACAGAAACATTGGCGGTTGGCTCAGGTGGCATGGTTGTAAAAAGTGATAGAATGGAAGGTAGCCCAACTGCGGCAATGATTGCTGCAAAAAAAGCAGCGGAAATAGCAATGGACAAAGGAATTACAGGCATTCATGTAAAGATTAAAGCGCCTGGTGGCCATAATGGACCAACAAGTCCGGGTCCAGGAGCACAAGCTGCGATAAGAGCACTATCAAGAATGGGTTTGAAAATCGGTATTATAGAAGAAGTAACTCCAAGGCCACATGATGGCTGTAGAAAAAAAGGTGGAAGAAGAGGCAGAAGGGTTTAAGGTTATTAATAATTTGGAGGAAAAATGGAAGTCAGGGTTTTGGAAAACAACAAGGAGCAAGGAAAACTTTCTTTTATTTTGAAAGACTCTAATCCCGTTTATGCAAATACTTTAAGAAGACTTATGATAGATGAAGTGCCAACTATGGCTATTGAGGATGTAGAATTTGTCAAAAACAATTCAATACTTTATGATGAAATAATTGCGCATAGGTTAGGCTTAATACCATTAAAAACAGATCTGAAGTCGTATAATCTACCTAATAAATGCAAATGTGAAGGTAAAGGTTGTAATAGATGCCAATTAAAAATGGTGCTCAGAGCAACAAAAGGCGCGGGCATTGTTTATGCTTCGGAAATCAAAAGTAAAGATCCAGCAATTAAACCTGTGTATGGAGATATGCCCATTGTAAAGCTCCTAAAGAATCAGGTTTTGGAGTTAGAGGCTAGTGCTGTATTAGGGAGAGGAAAAGATCATGTGAAGTGGAGTCCTTGTCATGCCTACTATAAGTACAAACCAATTGTCGAGATTACTGGAGAAGTTAAAAATCCTGAAGCTATAATTGAAGTTGACCACAACAATATATTTGAGATAAAAGATAGAAAGCTTGTTGTTAACAAAGACAGAGTGCTTGAGTGTGATTTGTCATTAGATTTTTCCGAGATAGACAAAAATGTTAAAGTCACTGCAAGCAACACAGATTTTGTTTTTTACGTTGAATCATTTGGGCAATTAAGCTGCAGGGAAATTGTAAATAAAGCCATTGATATTTTTGACGAACAATTGGAAGAGTTTGCTGAGGAATTAAAAAAAGCAAAATGATTATTGCTTAAAATCCCGCTCCTTGAACGCGAGCATGCTCAACCTGAAAGCGAGCTTTCTCGCATGCAAATGCGGGGGTGTCAAAAAAAGAGATTTTTTCGCTCATTATGTTTTTCCCTTGCTGTGTAAGGTCGGCTACGGTAAGCCTAAAAACATATGGCTCAAAAATCAAGGTCAATTCTGCGACATAACAGTCGTGGAGGTAACAAAATGCAAGTAGTAAAAAACGAAAAAACAGCAGAAATTGTTGGATTGAGTTTTGGAGACGGAAGTTTAACTAGAAGACACTCTGGAAAGAATAAAGGAAAACTGCGATTTCAATTAAGGGGCAATTTAACTGAAGATAGAGAACACTATGACAGTTATGTTAAAAGATTATTTGACGAAATTATAGGTGTTGTTCCAACAACGATTTACAATGGTAAAAAACCTTATTACGGTATCAGTACTGAGAACAGTGTTATTTGTAATTACCTTGTTTCACTTGGAGTTCCAGTCGGTATAAAAAAAGAATTAAAAGTTCCTAAATGGGTTTTCAAAAAAACAAGTTATATAAAAGGATTTTTAAGAGGTTACTTTGATACAGATGGATGCATTTTTTTCCAGAAGAGCTATAATGTCCAAAATAGTTTACATAGACTGGTAAAAATCATTTTCGGATCTTCATCGAAAAAATTGATTAGAGATATTCACAAATTACTCATTAAAGTTGGGATTAAAAGTGTTATTAAAAATCCATTACAACGCAAAGAAAAGAATTGGAAGACATTACACATTCTAAGAATAGAAAGTAATAAAGATATAATAAAATGGTTTAATATCATTGGATCCAATAACCCTAAACATGTTACAAAATTTCAAGTTTGGAAAAAATTTGGTTTTTGTCCTCCGCATACAGATTTAGAGCAAAGAAGAAAAATGCTAAATGATAAGCTAAATCTTGCTTTGTTTTACAATAAAAATAATCATGCGGAGGTGGCAGAGCTCGGTCAAATGCGCAAGGTTGAGGTCGTGGCAAATGCCTTGTCCCTTAGTGGGTGCG
>CAZRRL010000066.1:0-6909 GCA_964602555.1 uncultured Methanosarcinales archaeon
TATTGGCAAATTCATTTTACGGCTATCTTGGCTTTTTTGGAGCAAGATGGTACTCAATTGAATGTGCAAAGAGCACAACAGCATGGGGCAGGTTTTATATACATAAAGTTATTGATAGAGCTCAAAAAGAAGGTTTCTTTGTTTTGTATAGCGACACAGACAGTGTTTTCTTAACACTAGATGGAAAATTGAAAGACGAAGCAAAGAGTTTTGCAGATTCTATCAATTTGGAACTGCCTGGGTTGATGGAGCTTGATTATGAAGGCTTTTACCCATCTGGAATTTTTGTATCAGCAAAGCTTGGCGCTTTTGGTGCAAAGAAAAAATATGCTTTGATGTCTGAGCAAGGCACACTAAAAATTAAGGGTTTTGAAACAGTAAGACGCAATTGGTCTTTAATTGCAAAAGATGTGCAAGAAAAGGTTTTGAACATAATTTTAAGAGAAAGTGACACAAAAAAAGCACTTGAATATGTTAAAGGTGTGATTGATGATTTAAGAAACAAGAAAATACCAATAGACAAGGTTGTGATACATACTCAATTACAAAAAGATATCATAGATTATGCTGCAAAGGGTCCACATGTTGCAGTTGCTCAAAGGCTAAAAAACAAAGGCAGGCAAATAGGACCCGGCTCAGTAATAAAATATGTAGTAACACAGGGAAGCGATATAATAAGGAATCGCTCTAAGTTGCCTGAAGAGATAAAAGAAGCTGATTATGATGCTGATTATTATATAAACAATCAAGTTATTCCATCTGTCGAAAGAATTTTTAATGTTTTAGGTTACAAAAAAGAAGATTTGCTTGAAATGAAAGAACAGACTAAGTTAGAAGGGTTTTTTTAAGTTATACTAAGAGTTTTTCCAAATCTTCTATGTCACTTTTAATTTCTTGTAGAACTAATTTCATATTTTCTTGGTATCTGAGTATTTTCCAAGGTCCACTGCCTTCAATTGTATGTGCTAATTCTTCAAGGTATGTATTGTGTCTATACTCACGGACAAAAATAATTATACAATACTTGTCCGTTCGTAATATGTCGGAAATTGCAAAAATGTATAATAAATTGTTACAATTTCCGAGCACTCGAAAACCGTAAGGTTTTCTTTGAGTAAAGGACATATTTATGTCTAAAAACTTGTGTCCTTTACTATAGTTGGATTATAAGAATTGGTTGGGACTATTTTGCGAACAAACCTGTAGAAAACAATGTAATGCTCAACAAATTCTCTCACTTCAGCTTTAATTGATTTATTCATCATGATAAAAAATTAAGTTATGTCAAAAACCACAAGTCAAGGATTGGTGGAATGTAGCGGAAACTTGAGCATAGCTACATTAGTGGTGGTTTTTGAGCATGCTCGGAAATTTTGCACAATCTTGAAGTTAGGTTGGCTTTCCAGCCACCAGTTATAAACTGGTGGAAAATTTCCGACATTTTAAAATATTTTTTGATTTGTTTGTTTATTTTTATTGTAATTGATTACCTTCTAGTAGTTAACTACAGAAAGATTTAAATAAGATTTCTTTTTCCGGGGTGGTATGTCATTAGTAAAAAACAAAAGACCAATTGAGGAAACTGGAGCTTTCCAAAATGTTATGCAGTATTTAAAACCTGCAGAACAAGAGTGGAGTTATGAAGTGCTAAAAGGTTTAGAAGGCATAGTGAGTATGATAGAAAGAGGAGATGTTTCTGCTGATACTCAAGATGCAAAATATTTTGAAGTTTTACTAGAATTATATAAATCACATTTTGATCTTTCTCGGTATTTTGCAGATGTCAAAGGCTTGCCATTGCGAAAACCTAAATATGCTGAATTTATGGCAGGGTCTTTAGTCAATTTATTGTTGGACTACAAAAACTTATTGACTGGAGAGATTCCAAAACTAGAAAAAATTGTTATTGGTATTAAAGAAGATGAAATTAGTGACACTGATGTGATTCCTCAAGCAAAAAACCAATTTAATAGATTTAAAGAATATACTTTAAGGGCTCTTGCTAATGGTGACATAACAAACTTAGAGTCAGTAGATGCTCTAAGGAGTATTAGTAATGTATATGAAGAAGAGTCAAAAAAAGATAACAGTTTAATAGCGGACTATCTGTTCTTTGCTTCAGTAACAAAATTGGCTGAGCACCTCACAAGGCTAAGCCTTATATTTACCCCAATGAGTAATTTAGATTTCTCAGCACACTTAGATAAATATAATTTAGGCAAAGAAATTTTAGATTTAGCGTTATCTACTTCAAATAAATACTATAAAAAGTTTAGAGCTTAATTGTAGTACTACTTCTTGCATATTGTAACCACAAAACTTTAAATAATAAACTCAAATTCATTCTAATAAAATGATTCAGAACTATGATGCAGTAAGGCTAGAGCCTGAAATACTAGAATTTTGGAAGAAAAATAATGTTTATGAAAAGGCTAAAGAGAAGAATAAAGGCAAAAAAAAGTTCTATTTCTTAGATGGGCCGCCATATACTTCTGGGAAAGTGCATCTGGGTACGGCTTGGAATAAGGCTCTTAAAGATTGTTTTTTAAGGTACAAAAGAATGCAAGGCTTTGATGTATGGGACAGGGCTGGCTATGATATGCATGGCATGCCGACTGAGCAGGCTGTTGAAAAAAATTTGGGCTTAAAACACAAAGATGAGATTTTGATGTATGGTTTAGCAAATTTTGTAAATGCATGCAGAGAATTTGCCATAGAAAATATGCTCTCAATGAATCATGATTTCAAAAGAATTGGAGTTTGGATGGATTTTGACAATGCTTATCAATCAATTCAAAACACTTACATTGAAGGAGAATGGTGGCTTATAAAAAAAGCTTGTGAAAATGGAAGACTTTACGAAGGAGAAAAAACAATGCACTGGTGCGCTAGCTGCGCAACGTCATTAGCAAAGCATGAGTTAGAGTACGAAAAAATCACAGATCCTTCTATTTTTGTTAAATTTCCACTCAAAAATAGGCAAAATGAGTTCTTAATAATTTGGACTACAACACCTTGGACAATACCATTCAACCTGGGTGTTATGGTTAATCCAAATTTAGATTATGTAAGGGCAAAAGTTAGTAATGAAACTTGGATTGTGGCTAAAGCATTGGCAGCTAGCTTGATAAATGGTGTAGCTGAAAAACAATTTTCAATTTTAGAAGAGTTTAAAGGTGACAAATTACTTGGCATTGAATACTTACACCCATTTGAAAATGAAATACATCAATTTAGGGAATTAAAAAATAAACATACAAAAGTGCATACAGTTGTTTTAAGTGATGAGTATGTCGATACAAGTGCAGGCTCTGGCTTAGTTCATATGGCGCCTGGATGTGGTCCAGAAGACTATGAAGTTGGACATCGAAATGGAATATCACCATTTAATACATTAACTGAGCATGGTGTTTTTGATGACACTATTAGCTTCCTAAAAGATTTGACTGCAAAAAAAGACGACAAAAAGATAACAGAAGAAATAAAGAAAAAAGGACTTTTGATTGCAGAAACACAGATTGAGCATGATTATGCCCATTGCTGGCGCTGCAAAAATCCTGTTATCTTTAGAACAACAACACAATGGTTCTTCAAAATAGAAGACTTAAAAGACAGAATGCGAGAGCTCAACACAAGCATAAAGTGGGTGCCTGATTTTGCAGGCTCAAGAAATTTTGATAATTGGCTTGCTAACCTTAGAGACAACGGAATTACAAGGCAAAGGTATTGGGGGACACCAGCGCCAATTTGGAAATGCAAGCAATGCAACGATTTTGTTGTTATTGGCTTAATTGATGAATTGAAAAAGCTTGCAGGTCACATTCCAGAAGACTTACATAAACCATGGATTGATGAAGTTAAAATAAAATGCAAATGTGGCAGTGAAAAAGAAAGAATACCAGATATTTTAGATGTCTGGATTGATGCTGGCTCTGCTTCATGGAATTGTTTAGATTTCCCAAGACGGAAAGACTTGTTTGAGAAGCTGTATCCTGCTGATTTTATATTAGAGGGTATAGATCAAATTAGAGGATGGTTTAATCTTTTGTTTGTTGCTTCTATGGTATCAATGAATAATAAATCATTTAATGCAGTTTATATGCACGGCTTTATTAATGACGCTCAGGGAAGAAAGATGAGCAAAAGCCTCGGCAATTATATTTTGCCACAAGAAGTTATAGGCACTTATGGAGCAGATACTTTGAGATATTATATGATAGGCGGCACATCTCCTGGAGTTGATATAAACTATAACTTTGAAGATATGAAGGTTAAGAAGAAAAATCTATCAGTGCTTTGGAATCTCCACAAATATGTAATAGATATGGCAGAAAATCTTAAATTATCACTAATTGATTTAAAGTTTGATGTACACAAACTTGATTTAGAGGAGCGCTACATTTTCTCAAAACTCAATTCAACAGTTAAAAAACTTACAAAAATATTTGATGATTATAGGCTGAATGAAACTCCATGGCTTGTTGAGGAATTATTCCTGGAGCTGAGCAGAACTTACATACAATTAACTAGAGATAAAGCATCTATGGGTAGCGATGAAAACAAAAAGGTTGTGGTTTATACTGTTTACAATGTCTTGCTTGGGTCATTAAAATTGTTTGCACCAATTGCACCTTATATAACAGAATTAATATATCAAAACTTGAAGAATAAGTTTAAGCTCAAAGAAGAAAGTATTCACTTATTTGATTGGCCAAAATATGAAGAAGAATTAGTTAACCAAGAACTTGAAAATTCAATGCAAATAGTAAGCGAAATCGTGCAGAGTGCATTAGCTGTTAGAGAAAAAATACAGCTCGGCATAAGATGGCCATTGAAGGAAATTTTTGTTACATCTAAAGACCAGAAAATAATAAATGCTGCTACAAAACTGAAAGAAGCCATCAAAAAACAAGTAAATGTCAAAGAAGTGCATGTATTTGAGTCAATGAATAATGTCAAAGTAAAGATAAAGGCTGATTACTCTAAGCTAGGACCAGATTTTGGAGAAAAAGCGCCGAAGATAATTGCTCAGCTAACAATTGATAGTCCTGAAACTGTGTTAAAGCACATGCAAGAAAAAGGAAAATATTCTGTTAATATTGACGGTGAAACTGTAAATATCTCCAAAGACCACCTACTAGTAATGAGAGAGGTGCCATTACCTTATGAAGAAGGAACTTTTAAAAATGGCTTTATTTATCTGAACAAAGAACTAACAGATGAGTTAGAAGCAGAGGGTTTTGCTCGCGAAATAATGAGAAGAGTACAAGCATTAAGAAAAAAGGCTGGCTTGCAGAAATCTGATAATATTTCATTGTTTATTAAAACAGATGAGGAACTAAAAGAAATGCTCAGAGAGTGGAATTTAGTGATAAAAGAAAAAGTCGGAGCTTCTCAATTTAGAGTTTCTGAGCTAGAGCCAAGCAAAAGACACGCTTTTGTAAGCAAGGAAAAAGTGAAAGGAAAAGAATTTGAGATACATTTAGAAAAATTAGAGTAATACTATAAAAAACATAGAAAACTATTTATATTTATAAATTCTAATATTTTTGAGGTGGCACAATATGGTAGATGCAAATCTTCTTGTAACTCATGACCCTTCTCATGCTGGAAGTGCAAGAGAAGAAGTTGAAAAAGCATTAAGAGCATTAAAGCAAAAAGCAAAATTTCTGAAGTCAGAAATAGAAGGAGTTTTTATGCTTAAGGTTGGCAATGCAAAGAAACTCATCAAGAGCTTGAACAAGTTAAAAAACAAAAAAGGAATGACGTATACATTCCATTGGATTCCAATAGACAAATGGATCGCAACTAATATCAAAGCAATGCAGAAAGAGATTAAAAAACTGCAGAAAGGAATCAAAAAAACAGAAAAATGGAAGATGGACTTGCACAAGAGGCATTTTGATGAAATGCAATCGACAGAATTAACAATAAAATTAACAGAAGCAGTTGACAAGCCAAAAGTTGACTTACAAAATCCGCAAAAAATTATAGAGGTGCAGATTATAGGCAAAAAAACAGGCTTAGCATTGCTTAATAAGGACGAGGTGCTTACTTTAAAGAATAAATAATAATAGAGAACTTTGAATAATCTATTATTTTCACGTTTTCATTCAAAGTTCTCTTAGAGAATTTTGACAAAATTAATATATTTCAAAATTCTCAATAATCAAAACTTATATATACTTCTTAATTCTTAAAAATTTTAATTATGGCAAAGCAAAAAACAATATCTAAAGAAATTCCTTTATCAGAAATTACTCTGAGAAGATATGAAAAACCAACAAACTTGAGTGAAAGAGAGTTGGTAAGGAAAATCTGCTTATCGATTGGTTTATTGCAACCAGGTGACTCAAGAGATGTTATTGTAGATGTTCTTAATGTACTTATTAAAGCGAAAAAAGAGAATAAGAATTTAACAAGTGATGAAATCTGCAATCAAGTGATCGAGGAAAGAAAAAAATTGAAATTAGCGATGCTTGGTATTGCATCTTCCAATATAAGAAGACAGCTAAAAAGATTAAAAGATTTGTTGTTGGTCGAGAAAAGGCTTAATGCTTACAGAATTACAGAA
Source organism: uncultured Methanosarcinales archaeon (assembly GCA_964602555.1). Taxonomy (GTDB): domain Archaea; phylum Nanobdellota; class Nanobdellia; order Woesearchaeales; family GW2011-AR4. The sequence continues at coordinate 6,575 of CAZRRL010000066.1, forward strand.
TTTAGCAATTTACATGAAATTTTTGAAGAAAAGATTGAAAAATTTTTATTGCCGAGCATTAGTTCTAGGATTAAAGAGTATTTAAAAAAAGCAGATGAATTATAAAATGTCAGAAATTTTCCATCAGTCTTTGACTGGTGGCTAAAAGCCAATGAACATTGCATTTTGGAAAATTTCTGAGCATGCTCAAGAACCACGGTCAGAGACCGGTGGAATGAAGCGATAGCTTACCTTCACGTTGATAGACCAGTGGTTCTTGACAATTTTGTAATTGTTTGTGTCAAAAACACTCCGCACTAATAGTAGTGGCATTTGAGCGAGTAGCCCACTCGCAT